>NZ_BAAARE010000001.1:0-405291 GCF_039532035.1 Terrabacter carboxydivorans
GCGGCGGACCCGAGGGTCCGCGGCCACCGTCGTCAGCCCGTCGGGCGTCGGCGGTCAGAGGACCGAAGTCGCCGAGCCACCGATCCGGATGACCGAGCCGGTCGGCAGCGAGCCGAAGACCCGGTCCGTGACGACCTCGACCATGACGACGTCGAGCGACGTGGCCGTCCGCACCACCTTGTGCAGGGTGACCCGCCCGAGGCCCGGGACCGTGAGGACGGTGTTGGGCTTGACCGAGGAGGAGATCGCCGGCAGGCCGGCGATCCGCAGCCCGACGAAGCGCGAGCTGTCCGTCGTGACGGGAGCGGCGCCGGGAGTGGCCTGCGACACCGACGTCTCGGCGATGATGGCGTCCGCGCTGATGAGGCCGCTGAGGACGCGCGGGCCGGCGATCGTGTTCTTGACGTACGAGCTGCGCGAGCTCGCCGTCACCTTCGACAGCGTCTCGGTCGTCGTCGTGCCGGTCGAGACCACGCCAGGCACGCCGGCCGTGGCCAGCGTCGCCTTGGAGGCCCCGCCCGTGCACGGCGGGTAGGCGAGCGCGGTGCGGCTCGTCGAGACGACGCCGTTGGCCAGGGTGGCGGAGGTCGAGTAGCCCACACCGCCGACCAGGCCGAGGACGGGCCTCGACAGCGAGGTGCTCGAGACGCCGACGGCGATGCTCGACCCGATGGGCAGACCCAGCGAGTTCTGACCCGTGATGACGACGCGGAGCGCCACGGTGCTGATCCGCAGGTCGTTGCCGACCACGGACTTGGACTGCTGGTTGAGGTAGACCGTGGCGAGAGCGGCCCCCGTCGACGTCTTGAGCGCGATCGACGAGTTCGGGGCAGGCACGGCGTTGAGCGCGCGGCCGCCGACCTTGAGACCCACGAGCTGCGACTGGTTGCGGCCGGTGAGGGTTCCGGCGGTGCTGCGCGCCGCGGTGCTCGTCGAGGTGACCGCGTCGGCCCGCACCAGACCACCGAGCACGTCGACCGCCCCCGTCGTCGCCGAGGCGCGACTGGAGTGCCCGGCTGCGCCCTGCGCCGTCGACGCGCTGGTGCGGGTCGCCCCGACCGAGGCCGCCGCCGGGACGGTGACCGCAGCGGTGGACCCGGTGACGGTGCGCCCGAAGGCGGTCGTGCACCCGATGCTGGCGAGCGCCGTCGGTCCGGAACGGACGAGACCGCCCACCACGACGTAGCTGCCGTAGGCGTAGGCGTTGACCCCGGTGGTCGAGGTGGCTGCCGTCGCCGGTGAGGCGCTGAGAGGCGCAGCCACCCCTGCGATGGCTGCGGCGGAGAGTAGTGCTGTGAGCTTCTTTCCCATCATCGTCGAACTCCTGTCATCGATGCCCTGCTCATCGATCCCCTGACCGATGTACCCCGACCAACGACGCCCGCAGAGCATGTGCTATGCCTCTGACACGGTTTGACCGCAAATCCGTGGCTTATACGGCATTTGTCCTGATATCTCAGGACAACGCACCGGCGCGTGTACAAGGTTGGGCCGCGGCACCCGCATCGGGTGCCGCGGCCCAGAGCCGGGACGAGAGGTCCTCGCGGGTCAGCGCGGGTGGACCACCATCGCCGAGCCTCCACCGCGGCGGGTGGGCTCGGCCGCCGCCTCGAAGAGGCCCTGGCCGAGGCTGCGGATCGCGGTCACGGCCCCGATCTCGTTGGGCGTGCCGGCCGACGCGAGCTTGTGGCCCATGGCCGTCAGGGCCTCGCCCGTGGGACCACCGAGGATCTGCGGCTCTGCCCCTTCGCTCGACCCGTTGCGCGAGCTGAGGCGCGGCGCGGCGATCGCGTCGACGAGCGACAGGTCGCGGTCGAGGTAGCCGAGGATGGTCTGCGAGACCGAGGTGATGATCGTCGCGCCACCGGGCGACCCCACGGCGAGGAAGGGCTTGCCATGGTCGAGCAGGATCGTCGGGCTCATCGAGGAGCGGGGACGCTTGCCCGGACCGGGGAGGTTCGGGTCGGGCACGCCGTCGGTGAGCGGGGTGAAGTTGAAGTCCGTCAGCTCGTTGTTGAGCAGGAAGCCGTAGCCGGGGACGGTGATGCCCGAACCGCCGGTCTGCTCGATGGTGAGCGTGTAGGACGCGACGTTGCCCCACCGGTCGGTGGCCGTCAGGTGCGAGGTCGACTGCCCCTCGTAGGGCTCGCGCTGCGAGACGGCGCCGGGAGCGCACGAGGTGTAGGAGCCGTCGGGCGAGCCGAACGGGATCGGTCGCTGCTGCGCCTTCATCGGGTCGAAGAGACAGGCCCGCTCAGCGGCGAAACCCGGGTCCGTCAGCTCCTTCACCGGCACACCTGGGACGTCACCGACCCAGCGGTTGCGGTCGGCGAAGGCCGTGGCCGACGCCTCGGAGAAGCGGTGGAGGTAGTCGACGTCGGAGAGAGCCGAGGTCTTGACGCCGGTGCGGTCCTCGTAGGCCTGGATGAGGTTGAGGATCTCCGCGACGGCGATGCCTCCCGAGCTGGGCACGGGCATCCCGTAGACGTCGTAGCCCTTGTACTGAGAGTGGATGGGCTCCTTGGTCAGGGCGCGGTAGGCCCGGAGGTCGGCCGTCGTCATCTGACCGCCCATGACGGACGTGCCGGGACGCGTGTGCGGCGCCCGGGCCTCGGCGACGATCGCCTGGCCGAGCCGGCCGGCATACAGCGCCGACGTGCCCTGCGTGCGCAGCGTCCGGTAGGCCTTGGCCATGTCGGGGTTGGTGAAGACCGAGCCGACCGCGGGCGCCTTGCCGTCACGGAGGAGGACCTTGGCCGTGGCCGGGAAGACCGAGAACCGGGCGGCGTTGGCCGTCGTCTGGTCGGCGAAGGTCTGGTCGACGACGAAGCCCTTCTCGGCGAGGCGCTCGGCCGGCTTGAGCGCGGCATTGAGCGAGAGCGTGCCGTGGTCGCGCAGCGCCTTGGCCCACAGCGCCGGCGTCCCGGGCACGCCGATCGACAGGCCGGAGTTGACGACGGTGTTGAAGCTCATCGCCTTGCCGGTGGCCGGGTCGGTGAACGTCTTGTCGGTGAAGGACGCCGGAGCGGTCTCGCGGCCGTCGATCGTCGTGACGTGTCTGCTACGGGCGTCGTAGTAGACGAGGAAGCCGCCTCCGCCGATGCCGGCGCTGTAGGGCTCCGTGACGCCGAGCGCCGCGGCCGTGGCGACGGCCGCGTCGGCCGCGTTGCCACCGCGGGCCAGCACGTCGATGCCGACCTGCGAGGCGTCGCGGTCGACCGAGCTGACCGCACCCCCTGACCCGGTCATGACCGCCGTCTTGGGGAGCGGCGTTGGCCTGCCGTGCCAGCCGCGGTCGGTCTGCGGGACCGGTGCCGCCGTGGGCTGCGCGCCGGCCGTGGCCGGGAGCAGGGAGAGAGGGAGTCCGACGACGAGGGCGCCGAGGACCCATCGGGATCGTGTCGTGGTGCGTGCGCTGTGACGACTCATCTTTCGACCGTACCGGCGCAAACGCCGCCTATCGCCCCGAGCGACCCGCGGGATCCCGCCGTGAGACGCCTGTGCCGACGAGGCCACTCGACGGGGTGGTCGCCGCTGCGGGCCGTGTGACGACGGGGCCACTCGACTGGGACGGGGCGCTCACTCGACAGAAGGTCAGCCCTTGAGGGAGCGGGGTCGGTGGTCGTGAGCGGCATCGGCGACGGGCCGCGTGTCCCGAGGAGCGAGCGTGCCGGCATACGCCCGTCGTCGCTCCACGCCGCGAACGGCCGCCGGCTCCGCGAGCGACCCCACGCCGCGAGCGGTGACGCGCGCGGTGGCGCGCACCCAGCCGCGAGCGGTGACGCGCGCCGTGCCGCGCACCCAGCCACGAGCAAAGAGCCCGCCACCCCCAGGGGGTGACGGGCTCTCGGTGCGTCAAGTCAGGCGGTCAGGCCTGGTCGTCCTCGGCGAGGAGGTTGCGCGTCTTGGAGAAGTCGAGCGGGATGCCCGGGCCCATCGTCGTGGAGACGGTGGCCTTCTCGATGTAGCGGCCCTTGGAGCTGGCCGGCTTCAGACGCAGGATCTCCTCGAGCGCGGCGGCGTAGTTCTCGACGAGCTTGGTCTCGTCGAAGGAGGCCTTGCCGATGATGAAGTGGAGGTTCGCGTGCTTGTCGACGCGGAACTCGATCTTGCCGCCCTTGATGTCGGAGACGGCCTTGGCGACATCCATCGTCACGGTGCCGGTCTTCGGGTTGGGCATGAGGCCACGCGGGCCGAGCACCTTGCCGAGACGACCGACCTTGCCCATGAGGTCAGGGGTGGCGACGACGGCGTCGAAGTCGAGCCAGCCGCCCTGGACCTTCTCGAGCAGGTCGTCGGAGCCGACGTGGTCGGCGCCGGCCTCACGGGCGGCCTCGGCCTTGTCGCCGTTGGCGAAGACGAGGACGCGGGCGGTCTTGCCCGTGCCGTGCGGCAGGTTGACCGTGCCGCGAACGGCCTGGTCGGCCTTGCGGGGGTCGACGCCGAGGCGCATGGCGACCTCGACGGTCTCGTCGTACTTCGCCTTGGCGGTCTGCTTGGCGACGCGGACGGCCTCGAGCGGGGCGTAGACCTTGCCCGGCGTGACGAGCTCGGCTGCGGCGCGGTAGTTCTTGCTGCGCTTCATGGAACTGCTCCTTGCGTTTTCGTGGAGTCGTGGTGCGACCGTGCGCTGGTCTCCCACGGGGGCGTCGCGGCCGTATGCCGTGTGCCCCTTCTCGGGGGTGGCCCGCCCTCACGAGGAGGGCGGGCTCCCGAAGCTTCGGTGACCCGGGCTCCTCAGAGCTCGGTGTCGATGCCCATCGAGCGAGCGGTGCCGGCGATGATGCGCGCCGCCATCTCCTCGTCGTGGGCGTTGAGGTCTTCCATCTTCTGACGGGCGATCTCGAGGACCTGGTCGCGCGAGAGCTTGGCGACCTTGGTCTTGTGCGGCTCGCCGGAACCCTTGGCGACGCCGGCGGCCTTCTTGATGAGCTCGGCGGCCGGCGGGGTCTTCGTCACGAAGGTGAACGAGCGGTCCTCGTAGACCGTGATCTCGACCGGGATGACGTTGCCGCGCTGGGACTCCGTCGCAGCGTTGTACGCCTTGACGAACTCCATGATGTTGACGCCGTGCTGACCGAGGGCCGGGCCGACGGGCGGGGCGGGGGTGGCCTGACCGGCCTGGATCTGCAGCTTGATGAAGCCGGAGACCTTCTTCTTGGGGGGCATGGATGCCTACCTTCTTCGTTGTGGACCGACGCCGTGGGCGATGACCCGGTTGCATGCCGGTGCGGGGTGCCGCACCGAACGTGGTGGGACCTCGCTCAGATCTTGGCGACCTGGGCGAAGGAGAGCTCGACCGGGGTCTCCCGGCCGAAGATCGAGACGAGCACCTTGAGCTTCTGCGTGTCGGTGTTGATCTCGGAGATCGTGGCGGGAAGGGTCTCGAAGGGCCCCTCCATGACGGTGACGGACTCGCCGACCTCGAAGTCGACGACGCGGACGTCCTTCGGGGCGCTGGTGCCGGACGCGGCAGCCGTGCCGTCGGCGCCGGCAGCGGCCTCGAAGGTCGGCGCGAGCATCGTGAAGACCTCGTCGATCGAGAGCGGCACCGGCTGGTGGGCGTTGCCGACGAAGCCGGTGACGCCCGGCGTGTGGCGCACGGCGCCCCAGCTCTCGTCCGTCAGGTCCATGCGGACGAGGACGTAGCCGGGCATCCGGACGCGGCGGACCTGCTTCTTCTGGCCGTTCTTGATCTCGGTGACCTCCTCCATGGGGACCTCGATCTCGAAGATGAAGTCCTCCATGTTGAGGGTCTGGATGCGCGTCTCGAGGTTGGCCTTCACGCGGTTCTCGTAGCCGGCGTAGGAGTGGATGACGAACCAGTCGCCGAAGCGGCTGCGCAGGTCGGCCTTGAAGTCGGCGACCGGGTCACCGCTGCCCTGGGCGGTGGGGGCCTCGTCCTCGGCGGCGTCGCCGTCGGTCTCGTCGGTGACCTCGGCGTCGGCCTCGGTCTCGTCGGAGTTCTCGTCGGTCTCGTCGGACTCGGACTCGGTCACGTCGGAGCCGGTGTCCCCAGCACCCGACTCGACGTCGGACGCCGTGAGGTCGCCGGTCAGGGCCGCGGGGTCGACGACGTCGCTCTCGGTGCTCTCGCCGTTCGGGGCGCCCTCGTGGGCGAACTGCTCGGACACGCTCTGACCTGCTTCCTTGCTCGTGGACCAGCCGGTGGGGGCTGGCGGTGACATCCCGGTGACGCGGGCCGGTGGCTCGTGCGTCAGGTGGGCGAGCCCGTGAAGGCCCAGGAGATCAGCCGGCTCAGGCCGAAGTCGAGACCCGACACGAGAGCCATCATGATCACGACGAACACGACCACGACGGTCGTGTAGCGCACCAGCTCGGGGCCGGTCGGTCGCACGACCTTGCGCAGCTCGTCGAGGATCTGGCGCACGAAGAGGCTGATCGCGCCGAAGAGACGCGACACGGGATTGCCGCCGCGAGCCTTGTCGGCACGGCCGGACCCGCGCTTGGCGCTCGTCTCGGTCACGATTCCTTCTTTCTGCCTGGGTGTCGGCCCGCGACAGCAGCCCGCTGCGTGTCTCCCACGCTGGGCCATAGTCGCGTGCCGCCTTGCACGACGACCACATCACTGGGATGCGCAGGGCAAGAGGGACTCGAACCCCCAACCGCTGGTTTTGGAGACCAGAGCTCTACCAATTGAGCTATTGCCCTTCGCCGGGAACGTTGGGTTTCCCGGCGGGACGGCATGCGTCAGCATGGCCAGCAATGCCGTCCGAGGGACGATCATACGGGACGGATGCGCCGCAACGCGAACCGACCGCGTGGACCCTCCCGAGGGGGTGGCCCGACCGTCTGCTCCACCCTACGCCGCAGGCCCCGCGGGCCCCCACGACGAGCGCGCGCCGCCCCGTGAGCCCACGACCCGGCATACGGACTCGGCCGCCCGGCCAGCCCCGGGCAGTGGCAGGATCGAGGCGTGACGAACCCGCGCACCCCCCTCGCGTCCCTGTCCGACGACGACCTGGCCGGCTTCCTCGCCGAGCAGCAGGCGGCCTACACGGACCTGCAGGCCCGTGGACTGGGGCTCGACCTGACGCGCGGCAAGCCGTCCGCGGCGCAGCTCGACCTCTCGAACGACCTGCTGCACCTGCCCACGACGACAAAGGACCGTGCCGGCGTCGACGTGCGCAACTACGGCGGCCTCGAGGGCCTGGCCGAGCTGCGCGAGATGTTCGCCGAGCTGCTCTGGGTCGAGCCCGCGCAGGTCGTCGCAGGTGGCAACTCCAGCCTGACGATGATGTACAGCACCATCGTCGACTTCCTCCTCTTCGGCGGCGTGGACTCCCCGCGGCCGTGGAGCCGGGAGGAGAAGATCCGCTTCATCTGCCCGGTGCCCGGCTACGACCGCCACTTCTCGATGCTCGCGTCGTTCGGCATCGAGATGGTGACGGTCGAGATGCACGAGGACGGGCCGGACATCGCCGCCGTCGAGGCGCTCGTCAAGGACGACCCGAGCGTCAAGGGCATCTGGATCGTGCCGACCTACGCCAACCCCACCGGCGCCGTCGTCTCGCAGGAGATCGCCGCCCGGCTCGCCGCGATGCCGACCGCCGCCCCCGACTTCACGATCTTCTGGGACAACGCGTACGCCTTCCACCACCTGACCGAGGACGAGGCCAAGAGCGCCGACATCCTCAGCCTCGCGGCGGCCTCCGGTCACCCGAACCGTCCGATCATGTTCGCGTCGACCTCGAAGATCACCTTCGCCGGCGCCGGCGTCGCGGTGCTCGCCGCGAGCGAGGCCAACGTCAAGTGGTACCTCGGGCACCTCGCCATGGGCTCGATCGGACCCGACAAGGTCAACCACCTGCGCCACGTCGAGTTCTTCCGCGACGCCGACGGCGTGCGCGCCCACATGCGCAAGCACCGCGAGATCATCGCGCCGAAGTTCGCGGCGGTCGACGAGGCGCTGACGAGCGGCCTCGCCGGACTCGAGGTCGCCGAGTGGAGCCACCCGACGGGCGGCTACTTCGTCAACCTCGACGTGCTCGACGGCACCGCCTCGCGGGTGGTCGCCCTCGCCAAGCAGGCCGGCATCGCCCTGACCCCCGCCGGCGCGTCCTTCCCGCTCGGGAACGACCCCCGCGACCGCAACATCCGTCTCGCCCCGACCTTCCCGGTGCTCGAGGAGGTGCGCACCGCCATGGCCGGCGTCGCCACGTGCGTCGCCCTCGCCGCCGCCGAGAAGCTGACCGCCGACCGCGCGTCCGGGGTAGGGGCAGAGGGCGGCGCCACGGCGCCGGCCCCCGGCGCCGCCACCGGCGCGGACGACTCGAACGCCACCACCGAAGGAGCCTCGCGATGAGCGACACCGGTCCCAACGAGAACATCTCCGACGACCTGACCACCTACAGCGTCGACGACGAGGACCAGCTCCAGCCCGAGGACACCCTCGAGGACGGTGACCTCGACGACGTGCTCGACCGCGGCTACTCCCCCAACGACCGTCCCCAGGGCGTCACCGCCCACGGCACGACCGCCTACGAGGAGTCCCTCGACGAGACCATCGACGAGCGCATCCGCCAGGAGGTGCCCGACCCCAACTCCGCCTACGGCGCCCCCGACAACGAGAGCGGGCTCGACGACGACCGGATCGGCGGCGACGACCCCGACTCCATCGACGCCGAGGACGACTGGCTCGGCGACAACGAGGTGGGCGACGCCCGCGCCGGCCGCCTCGTCGCCGACGACGAGGGCGCGCACGAGGACGACGAGAAGCAGGTCTGGGCCAGCGACGTCGGTGTCGACGGTGCCGGCGCGTCGGCCGAGGAGGCCGCCATGCACGTCGTCGACGAGATCGCCGACGAGCCCTACGAGCGCTGAGCGCTCGACCGGCCCTGACCGGTCCCATCCGTACGACGCCGCCCCGTGCCGCGCGCTCCCGACCCGGGGGTGCACGACCCGGGGCGAGGTCGTGTGCGGGGGTCGACAGGTCGGCGCGGGACGGGTGGCACACTGGCCGCCATGACGCGCGCGGTGCAGGACCTGCCCAAGGCCCACCTGCACCTGCACTTCACGGGCTCGATGCGCATAGAGACGGTGCGCGAGCTCGCCACCTCGCACGGCATCCGGCTGCCGGACGCGCTCGTGACCGACTGGCCGCCGCGCCTGGCCAAGGCCACCGACGAGCGCGGCTGGTTCCGGTTCCAGCGCCTCTACGACGCCGCACGGTCGTGCGTGCGCAGCGAGGACGACATGCGCCGGATCGTGCGCGAGGCCGCCGCGGACGACCGGTCCGAGGGGTCGCGCTGGCTCGAGATCCAGGTCGACCCCACCTCCTACGCCCCGTTCGTCGGCGGCATCACGCCCGCCCTCAAGATCGTGCTCGACGAGGCCCGCAAGGTCTCGGCCGAGGGTGAGATCGGGGTGGCCGTCGTCGTCGCGGCCAGCCGCATGCGCCACCCCCTCGAGGCCCGCACGCTCGCGCGTCTCGCGGCGCACCACGCCGGTGAGGGTGCGGGAGACGTCGTCGGCTTCGGCCTGTCCAACGACGAGCGACGCGGTGCGGTCGCCGACTTCGCGCCCGCCTTCGCCATCGCCAGGCGTGCCGGGCTCGCGCTCGTGCCGCACGGGGGTGAGCTGCTCGGGGCGCAGTCGGTGATGGAGACGCTCGAGCACCTCGACCCGGACCGCATCGGGCACGGCGTGCGCTGCGTCGAGGACCCCCAGGTGCTGGACGCGGTGGCCGAGGCGGGGGTGACGCTCGAGGTCTGCCCGGGCAGCAACGTCGCCCTCGGGGTCTACGCCGCTGCCGAGGACGTGCCGCTGCGGCGCATCCTCGAGGCCGGTGTCTCCGTCGCCCTGGGCGCGGACGACCCCCTGCTCTTCGGCACGCGCCTGACGGACCAGTACGCCGCGGCGCGCGAGCTCGGCCTCGACGACGCCGAGCTCGCCGGTCTCGCGCGGGGGTCGATCGAGGGCAGCCGTATGCCGCAGCCCATGCGCCGGGCCGCCCTCGCCGACGTGGACGCCTGGCTCGCCCACGAGGCGTGACACCGACCACACGCAGGACCGGGCGTTATCCGGGCAAGACGGGCGCCCTCGAGGGCGTGGGGTGACGCCGGGAGCGCCACCGGGTTTGCCCATCATCGGTGGGCCCGGTCATGCTGGTGGGGAGATGAAGACTTCTGCCGCCGCCCCCGCACGCCCCCTGACCGCCTCCCGCAGCCGCCTGCGACGCCTCGCCGTCGTCGGCCTGGTTGCGCCTGTCGTCGCCCTCGCGGCCTGCAGCGGGGAGTCGGCCGTGACGGCCGACCCGACCGCCCCGGGCGGCACGGGCCAGGCAGCGACGAGCGCGCCGGCCACCTCGGCGACCACGTCGGCGACGAGCACCGGCACGGACACCGTGCCGGTCGACAAGCCGGTCTCGACGGCGATCAACGCCACGATCAAGGACCCCGACCTCGGCCACACCATCACCGCCAGCCGCATCGTGCGCCACTTCTCGTGGCCGTCCGAGCAGCCGGTCGGGGCCAAGTCGTTCGAGATCGTCGGCGTCTGGGTGACCTTCTCCGCGGGCTCGCGCTACTCGGCCTCCCTGGACCCCTCGATGCTCTCGCTCGTCGCGACCGACCCGAGCCAGAAGGTCGGCCCCACGACCGAGTTCTCCAAGCGTTGGGGCGCCACCCCCCTCAAGACCGCCAAGCGCGCCCAGCGGACCGGCGGCTGGGTCTTCTTCAAGGTGAACCGCGGCACGTCGAACGCCCTGAGCCTGGCCTTCAACCGGCCGGCCTACCAGGTCAGCACGACCGACAAGAACATCGGCGCCAAGACCTTCACCGTCGTCCTGACGAAGTAGCCGCTGCGCGTCGCTCGACGTGGAAGGCCCCGGCTCCCCTGGGAGCCGGGGCCTTCCACTTGCGGTCTCCCGCCGGGGGTTCGAGCCTCAGAGCTTGTTCGAGCCTCAGAGCTGCTCGCCGACGAGCACCGGCTCGTTGACGAGGGTGACGCCGAACGCGTCGCGGACGCCGTCACGCACCTGCCGGGCCAGGGCCAGCACGTCCGAGGTCGTCGCGCCGCCGCGGTTGGTGACGGCGAGGGTGTGCTTGGTCGACAGCGCGGCCGGCGCCGGCAGGCCGAACCCCTTGGCGAAACCGGCGTGCTCGATGAGCCACGCCGCGCTCGTCTTGACGCGGCCGTCGGGCTCGGGGAAGCGCGGCGGCGTCGGTCCCTCCCACCCGACCCGCTCGCCCACGCGCTCCACGAGCGCGTCGAACTCCTGTCGGCTCAGGAGCGGGTTGGTGAAGAACGACCCGCAGGACCACGTGTCGGGGTCGTCCGCGTCGAGCACCATGCCCCGGGACCGGCGCTGCTCGAGCACCGCGTCGCGAGCGTCGGAGAGGGGGACGCGCGTGCCGAGCTCGACCCCCAGACCCTTCGCCAGGGCGGCATACGCGACCGGGCGGCTGAGGTCGGCGACCTCGAACTGGAAGAGGACGTCGAGCACGACGTAGCGCGAGTGGCCCTTGAAGCGGGAGTGGCGGTAGGTGAAGGCGCAGTCGACGTTCATGAAGGTGCGCACGGCCTGCTCCTGGCGGTCCCACGTGCGGACCTGCGCGATGGTCTGCGAGACGTCCTGACCGTAGGCGCCGACGTTCTGGATGGGCGTCGCGCCCGTGAGTCCCGGGATGCCGCTCAGGGCCTCGACGCCGGCCCAGCCCTCCGCGACCGCGCGGGCCACGACGTCGTCCCACACCTCGCCCGCCGCGACGCGCACCACGGCGCCGCCGCAGTAGTCCGCGGACTCGGGGGTGATGCCCGAGGTGGCGACGTGCACGACCGTGCCCTCGAAGCCCTCGTCGGAGACGATGAGGTTGGACCCTCCGGAGACCACGAGCAGCGGCTCGTCGGCGTCGTCGACCTCACGCACCGCGTCGACGAGCTCGTCGGTGGTCGAGACGGTCACGAGCCGGGCGGCTGGACCGCCGACACGCATCGTCGTCAGCGTCGACAGGGGGACGTCGTGTTGCTCCTGCACGGGGTCGTCCGTCGCCGTCAGTCCAGGACGACGACGGCGAGGGCGCGACCGAGGACCTTCTCGCCGTCGGCGGTCGCGGTCAGCTCGACCGTGACCCGCTTCGTCTCCGGGTCGACGGCCTTGACGACGCCCGACACCTCGATGTCGGCGCCGGTCTCGTAGGGCACGACGACCGGCTTGGTGAAGCGCACGCCGTACTCGACGACGCGCCCGGCGTCACCCGCCCAGTCGGTGACGAGCGTGACCGCCGAGCCCATCGTGAACATGCCGTGGGCGATGACGTCGGGCAGCCCGACCTCCTTGGCGAACCGCTCGTCCCAGTGGATGCGGTTGCGGTCGAGCGAGGCCCCGGCGTACTGCACGAGGCGGGCACGGTCGACGTGGACGGTGCGCGCGGGCAGCGCGTCGCCGACGGAGACGCCGTCGAAGGCGCGCACCTCGGCCGATGCGGGGGTCGCGGGCTGGGCGGACATCACTCGCCTCCTCGGATGACGATGGTCGACGTGGCCGTGCAGACGGCCTCGCCCTGCTCGGTGGCCAGCTCGGTGCGGGTCGTGACCATGGCGTGGCCGCCGGCCTCGCGCACGGTGTCGACGTGCAGGGTGCCGACGACGGCGTCACCGGCCGTCAGCGGCCGGTGGTGGGTGAAGCGCTGCTCGCCGTGCACGACACGGGCGTAGTCGATGCCGGCCTCGGGGTCGCGGATCAGCTGCGCGTCGCACTGCTGGGCGATGAGGACCGCGAACGTCGGCGGGGCGATGACGTCGGCGTAGCCGCGGGCCCGCGCGACCTGCGCATCGACGTGGACCGGGTCGGTGGACCCGACCGCCTCGGCGAACTCGCGGATCTTGGCGGCACTGACCCGATAGGTCTCGGTGGGCGGGTAGACCCGGCCCTGGAAGTCTGCGTTCACCGGCATACCGGCACCCTATCGACCGGAGCCGACGCCGGCCCGCGGCGCCCACCGGGCACCCGACGAGTGCCGGGACGGAACGGGGCTGGGCCCGCAGTGGCGGGCCCGCAGTGGCGTGCGGGTCGGCCCGGACACGACAACGCTCCCCCGGCCCGGGGGCCGAGGGAGCGGTCGACGTGCGTCGGAGCTCAGCGGGTCTCGCGGTGCTCCGTGTGCTTGCCACACTTCGGGCAGAACTTGTTCATCGCGAGACGGTCGGGGTTGTTCCGACGGTTCTTCTTCGTGATGTAGTTGCGGTCCTTGCAGTCCACGCACGCCATCGTGATCTTGGGACGGACGTCGGTGCTCTTGCTGGCCACGGCAACCTGCTCTTTCGGGAACGTACTCGGGTGTTCGGTCGTCTTGCGACGGGTGTCGCGCGGCGCGTCACGCGTTCCGGGCTCCCGGGGTGACACGCAGGCGCGACGTCCAAGGTTACGCGACACCCCGATGAAACGAGAAATCCGTCCGGGTGCGCGCGGAAGTGGTAGCGGGAGCGGGGCTCGATCCCGCGACCTCACGATTATGAGTCGTGCGCTCTAACCAGCTGAGCTACCCCGCCATGGGCTGTCGTCCTCCGGCCCTGCCGCGACTGCGACGCGGGCCGGAGACCGACCGACCAGAGCCCCAATAGGGAATCGAACCCTAGACCTTTTCCTTACCATG
The DNA here is from genome assembly GCF_039532035.1 of Terrabacter carboxydivorans. NCBI lineage: Bacteria > Bacillati > Actinomycetota > Actinomycetes > Micrococcales > Intrasporangiaceae > Terrabacter > Terrabacter carboxydivorans. Next base: position 13,617 of record NZ_BAAARE010000001.1, read on the forward strand.
GAAACGCTCTGCCGACTGAGCTATTGGGGCACGGCCGACCCGGCGAAAACGTCCTGCGGACGCCTTCAGGTCGACCTGTTGTGCGACGGCGAGACTACACGGTTCGCGGCGCGGATACGAAATCGACCCCGATCCCCGCGACCTCCCGTGGCGGGCGCCCCCGGCTGGGAGGATCGGGCCATGAGCGAGTCGAGCGAGTCGCCGTCGCCGTCGTCCGACGAGCAGGCCCCCCTGACGACCGTGCGGGTCCAGTTCGACCGGCAGAGCGTGAGGCGCGCCGGCTGGACGCTCACCGGGGTCGTCGCCCTCGCGGCACTCGCCAAGTGGGTGCTCGAGGACGGGGGCGGCGTCATCTTCACCCTGGTCATGTCGATGCTCGCGGCGATCGCGATGGAGCCTGCCGTGGCGCGACTGTCGCTGAGGATGCGCCGGGGCGTCGCGACCTTCATCGTCATGTTCGGCACGATGCTCTTCCTCGTCGTCTTCCTCGTCGTCTTCGGACAGCTGCTGGCCGAGCAGCTCGCGACCCTGGTGCGGGCGGTTCCCGGGCTCGTGCGGGAGGTGACGACGCGGGCCGGCGAGCGGTTCGGCATGACGCTGGACTACGAGACCATCCTCAAGGAGCTCGGCATCGGCACCGCGGCGCTCACGTCGGCGGCCACGAGCCTCGCCGGCGGCCTCGTCGGCGCCGTCACCACGGTGCTCGGGGCGGCGTTCGCCAGCCTCACCTTCGCCTTCTTCACCTTCTACCTCTCCGCCGACCAACCGCGGCTGCGCCGGTGGGTGGCGCGCCTCGCACCGCCCCGCCGCCAGGAGATGCTCGGGGTCGCGTGGAAGCTGGCCATCATCAAGACCGGCGGCTACGTCTCGGCGCGGCTCGTGCTCGCCGCCATCTGCGGTGGCCTGTCGGCGGCCTTCATGCTCGTCATCGGCATGCCCTACTGGCTGGCGCTCGGCATCTGGACGGGTCTCGTCGCGCAGTTCGTGCCCACGGTCGGCACCTACATCGCCATCGCGCTGCCCGTCTTCGTCGGTCTCGTCGGCCCCCAGCCGTGGCAGGGCCTGGCCATGCTCGGCTTCGCCCTCGTCTACCAGCAGATCGAGAACCTCACGCTCGAGCCGAGGATCTCGGCGCAGGCGGTCGACGTGCACCCGGCCGTGTCGTTCGCCGCGGTGCTCTTCGGAGCCGCGCTCTTCGGCGTGGGCGGTGCGTTCGTGGCCGTGCCGGTGGCGGCCCTGCTGCTCGCGCTCTTCGAGATCTACTCCCACACCTACGAGATCAGGCCGGAGCTCGCTGCGGTGCAGCCGGGTGAGCGCCCGCCTGGGACCGAGGACGACCCGGACGAGCCCGCCGCCGCCGAGGGCCGCCGGCTCGTCGAGCGGGTGCGCCGTCGGCTCCGTCGCGCCTGACCCCGTCGACGGATCGTCAGTCGCCGTCGTCGTGGGCGTCGAGCGCCTGCTGGGCCGCCGCCTCCTGACGCTCGGACCGATCGCGTATGCCGGCCGCCTCGTCGAGCTCGCCGGTGACCTTGTCCAGCCGCGCCCGGGCCGTGGCGAGCCGTCGCTCGAGGTCGGCGATGCCCTCGGTGACCTCCTCCTGCCGGGCGGTCAGGACCGCGACCTGGCGGTCCGCGGCGCGCAGCTCGGCGCGGGCGGCGTCGAGCGCCGACTGGAGCCGGGCCCGCTCGGCCGTGCGCCTGCTCCGGCGGCGCTCCTCGAGGTCGACGGTGTCCCCGCCGCCACCGGGCAGCACGGACAGCGACGGGCGCGACGCCTCGCCCTCGTCGTCGGCGTCATCGGCGTCATCGGCGTCGCCGAGGGCGACGACGTCGGCGACGTCGACCGAGCCGAAGCCGGAGTAGCTGAGCGCCCTGACGAGGGCGCCGGTGAGGACCGACGCCTCGGCCTCCTCGTCGGCGATGAGCGCCGTCAGCGTCTCGCGCACCTCCTGGGCGACCCCGGCGCCCAGCTTCTGGCCGTCCTGCGCGGCCACCTCGGCGACGCGGTCGGCGAGGGCGTCGACCCGTCGCGCGCGTTCCCGCCCGAGGAGCCGGAGCTGCTCGGCGTCGAGGGTGCGCTGGGCCTCGCGCAGCAGCGCCGCGAAGGACCGCAGCTCGTCGACCTCGTCGCGGTGCTCGCGCACGAAGTGGTTGACCGCCCAGGCGGCGACCGTCGGCTTGCGCAGGCCCCCGATCGAGGTGGCGAGGGCCTTCTCACCCGCAGCCCTCGCCTCGGCCACCAGCTCGGAACGCAACGGCGTGAACCGGGCGGGCGGGACGGCATACAGCTGCTCGACGGCGGCGCGCAGGTGCAGGATCACGTGAGCATCCTCCCGCAGACCGGCTGGTGCGCAGGGCCGCGGACGGGCAGGCTGACCACGTGATCTGGATCTGTGCCACCTGCGCCGTCGAGACGGACGACCTGCCGACCCCTCCCGACACCTGCGCGATCTGCGAGGACGAGCGCCAGTGGGTGCCGGCCGGAGGGCAGCGCTGGACCACCGTGGCGCAGCTGCGCGAGGCCGGGACGCGCATCACCGTGACGGAGGTCGAGACCGACCTCTGGGGTCTGCGCGCCGACCCCGAGGTCGGCATCGGGCAGCAGACGATGGCCGTGCGCGTGCCCGAGGGCGTGCTCCTCTTCGACTGCGTCGGCTACGTGGACGACGCCGCGCTGGAGCGCGTGCGCTCGCTGGGGCCGACGCTGGCCGTCGCCGCCAGCCACCCGCACATGTACGGAGTGCAGACCGAGTGGGCCCGCGCGCTGGGGGACGTGCCGGTGCTGGTCGCTGCCGCCGACGCCGAGTGGGTGCGTCGCCGGGACCCGCTCGTCGAGCTCTACGACGACCGCCGCGAAGTCGCACCAGGGCTCACGGTGCACCGCGTCGGCGGCCACTTCAAGGGGCAGGCCGTCGTTGAGTGGACCGCCGGCGCCGAGGGGCGAGGCGTCCTGCTGGCCGGTGACGCCGTCTTCCCCAACCCGGACCGGCGGTCGGTCAGCTTCATGAGGAGCTATCCGAACCGAATCCCCCTGTCGGGCAACGTGGTCCAGCGCGTCGCAGGCCAGCTCGAGGGGCTGCACTTCGACCGCCTCTACAACAACTTCGGCACCGTCGTGCAGACGGACGCCAAGGCCGTGCTCAGGCGCTCCGCCGACCGTCACGCGGCCTGGACCCGCGGCGACTTCGACCACCTCACCTGAGGCGCGACCGGTCAGCCGGCGTCGAGGGAGGACTCCTTGTGGGCGGCCTTCGCGCCGGTCTTGCTCGACTCGACGATCCAGTACGGCTCGTCGTCGGAGGCCTTGAACTTCTGGCCGTCGAAGGTGAACTCCTTGACGCGCTTCTCGACGGCCGTGCCCGTGGTGCGGCCCTGAGAGGTGTTCCAGTGGACGGTGTCGCCGGTGCTGATCGCCATGGACACGATGAGAACACGCCTGGACGACCTGTGCCAGAGGCGCTGTGAGCGGGTAGGACCACGGGGACGGCGTCGTCCGGCGCCGCGGCACCCTGTGAGGAGAAGCCATGAGCGACAACCGGCTGGACCCCGTGAGCGACGACCCGACGACCGAGGGCCCCGCAGACGGCGGAGCCGACACGAGCAGCCACGACGGCGGCGCTGACGGCGGCGCCGACACCTCGGGCACCGAAGGTCCCGCGGACGGCGGAGCCGACACGAGCAGCCACGACGGCGGTGCCGACGGCGGCGCCGACACCTCGGGCACCGAAGGTCCCGCGGACGGCGGAGCCGACACGAGCAGCCACGACGGCGGTGCCGACGGCGGGGCCGGAGCGGACCCGACCAGCTCCATCTGATGTCCGCCGGTACGACGAGCCGAGCGTCCACCCCTGCCGGTGGGCGCTCGGCGCTCCGGCGTCTGGTTCCGTTCGACACCGACGAGTTCGCCCGGGACCACTGGGCGCACACGCCGGTGGTCGCCCGCGCCGCCGACCTGCCCGGCGACCTGCCGGAGCTGTTCGGAGAGGCTTCCGTCGACGAGCTCGTCTCCCGACGCGGTCTCCGGACACCCTTCCTCCGGGTCGCCCAGGACGGGCGGACGCTCGGCGACCGCGAGTTCACCCAGGGCGGCGGCGTCGGCGCCTCGGTCGCCGACCAGGTGAGCGACGACAAGCTCCTGGCACTCTTCTCCGGCGGCGCGAGCATCGTCCTCCAGGGGCTGCACCGCACCTGGGGCCCGCTCGTCGACTTCACCCAGCAGCTCGCGGAGGAGCTCGGTCACCCGGTCCAGGCCAACGCCTACGTCACGCCGAGCCAGAGCACCGGCTTCAGCGACCACTACGACGTCCACGACGTCTTCGTGCTGCAGATGGCGGGCGAGAAGCGTTGGCGCATCAGGCCGCCCGTGCGCGTCGCACCGCTGCGCAACGAGGCGTGGACCGACCATCGTGGTGACGTCGAGGAGGCCGCCTCCCGCGCCCCCGAGCACGAGTTCACTCTCTCGGCCGGCGACGTGCTCTACCTTCCCCGCGGATGGATCCACTCGGCGACGGCGCTCGGCGGCGTCAGCACCCACGTCACCTTGGGAGTCCACGTCTGGACCCGGCGCCACGTCGCCGACGAGCTCGTGGCGATGGCCCTGACCGAGGTCAGTCGGGACGAGCGCGTGCGCGCGTCGCTGGCGGTCTCGTCCACGGGCTTCGATCATGAGGTGATCGCCCCCGACGTCGAGCTCGTGCGCGCAGCGCTGATGCGGGCGCTCGGCGCGATCGACACCGCCGACGTCGTCGACGCCCTCGAGGCCCGAGCCCGCCCGGCGCAGCGCCCGTCCCCCATCGGCCCGCTGGCACAGCTGGCTGCGGCCGGCGCCGTGCGGCCGGACACCCTGCTCGTGCTGCGTCCCCACGTGTCAGCCCGGCTGGTCCCGTCCGGTCACGGACCCGCCACCCTTCGCAGCCGGCTGGACGACTTCGCCGTCGAGGCGCACGACGTCGGCACCTTCGTGGCCCTCGTCGACGGAGGCGTGCTCCGCGCCGACATGGTGGGACTCGACCTCGCGCGTCGGCTCATGCTCGCCGGCCTCCTCGTCGTCGCCCCCGACTGAGCAACCGTCGAGAGGCCAACCTTTGCGGGTCACCCACCGTCGAGAGGCCACGAACGGCCCACCCGCAACCGTCGAGAGGCCACGAACGGCCCACCACCCACCGTCGAGAGGCAAGAGTTCGCGAGTCAGTCCGCGACGGCGGCGACCAGGGCCGTCCTCGCACCGACGAGGCTCGGGCCGTACCACGTGAGCAGCCGGCCGCTGACGAGAGCGGTGCGCGCATGCACGAACGCCTCAGGGCCGTCATCGGCGGTGAAGACGTAGGGCTCGTCGGGCAGCAGGACGACGAGTCCGTCCCGGTCGAGGTCGGCCACGTCGACGTGCGGGTAGCGGTCGGCGTCCTCGCCCAGGACATTGCGCCAGCCGAGCCGTGACACGAGGTCGCCGGTGAACGTGTCGCGCCCGACGGCCATCCACGGGTCGCGCCAGATCGCGACGGCGACGTCGAGGGAAGGCTCGGGGACCGGCCCGGCCCACTCCCGCCGAGCGGCCTCGAGCCAGTCCGGCGTCCCCACCTCGAGCACGACCGAGAACAGCCGGTCCAACGAGTCGAGCGCGTCGGGCACCGTCTCGATGTCGGTCACCCACACGGATATGCCGTCGGCGCGCAGCCGTCGCACGTCGAGCTCGCGGTTCTCCTCCTTGTTGGCGACGACGAGGTCCGGGCGCAGCCCGACGATGGCGGCACGGTCGGGGTTCTTGGTGCCCCGGACCCGTTGCACCGCAGGGTCGGCCGGGTGCGTGCACCAGTCCGTCGCCCCCACGAGACGGTCGGGGCACGTCGCCGCCAGGGCCTCGGTGATCGAGGGCACCAGCGACACGACCCGGCGGGGCGGCGCGGCGAAGGCCACGGCATACCCGAGGTCGTCAGCGAGCGTCACCGGTCGCATTCATCGGCCTCTCGACGGCGCGGGACCCACGAACTCTGGCCTCTCGACGGTTGGGGACCCACGAACATTGGCCTTTCGACGGTTGAGGGGTTGGGCGGGGCCGGGTCGGGGTGGGGGTGGTCGGGGTCAGACGTTGCGGCGGTACTGGCCGCCGACCTCGAAGAAGGCCTCGGTCACCTGCTGGAGGGAGCACACCCGCGCCGCGCGCATGAGGACGTCGAAGACGTTGCCGCCCTCGATCGCGACCGCCTTGAGCTCCTCGAGCGCCGCCGTCGCCTCGACCTCGTGCTCCGTGCGGAAGGCACGGACGCGCGAGAGCTGGCCCTGCTTCTCCTCCTCGGTGCCGCGGGCGAGCACGACCTTGCGCGGCGTCTCGCCCTCGTGCGGGTTGCGGAAGGTGTTGACGCCGATGATCGGCAGGCTGCCGTCGTGCTTGCGGTGCTCGTAGAGCATCGACTCGTCCTGGATGCGGCCGCGCTGGTAGCCGGTCTCCATCGCGCCGAGCACGCCGCCGCGCTCGGTGATGCGGTCGAACTCCTTGAGCACCGCCGCCTCGACGAGGTCGGTCAGCTCGTCGATGACGAAGGAACCCTGAAGCGGGTTCTCGTTCATCGCGAGACCCCACTCGCGGTTGATGATGAGCTGGATCGCGAGGGCCCGGCGCACCGACTCCTCGGACGGGGTCGTCACCGCCTCGTCGAAAGCGTTGGTGTGCAAGGAGTTCGCGTTGTCGTAGATCGCGATGAGCGCCTGCAGCGTGGTGCGGATGTCGTTGAAGTCCATCTCCTGCGCGTGCAGGCTGCGACCCGACGTCTGGACGTGGTACTTCAGCTTCTGGCTGCGCTCCCCCGCGCCGTACTTCTCCTTCATTGCGACCGCCCAGATGCGGCGTGCGACCCGGCCGAGCACGGAGTACTCGGGGTCCATGCCGTTGCTGAAGAAGAAGGACAGGTTGGGCGCGAAGTCGTCGACGGCCATGCCGCGCGCGAGGTAGCTCTCGACGTAGGTGAAGCCGTTGGCGAGCGTGAACGCGAGCTGGCTGATGGGGTTGGCCCCCGCCTCGGCGATGTGGTAGCCGGAGATCGACACCGAGTAGAAGTTGCGCACCTCGTGCTCGATGAACCACTCCTGGATGTCGGCCATCATCTTGAGCGAGAACTCGGTGCTGAAGATGCAGGTGTTCTGGCCCTGGTCCTCCTTGAGGATGTCGGCCTGCACCGTGCCGCGCACGTTGGCGAGGGCGTATGCCGTGAGCTGCTGGCGCTCGTCGTCGCCGGGCTCCCGGCCCTCCCGCGCCCGGAAGGCGTCGACCTGCTGGTCGATGGCGGTGTTGAGGAAGAAGGCGAGGATCGTCGGCGCGGGGCCGTTGATCGTCATCGAGACCGAGGTCGTCGGGCTGACGAGGTCGAAGCCGGCGTAGAGCGCCTTCATGTCCTCGAGCGTCGCGACCGAGACCCCCGAGGTGCCGACCTTGCCGTAGACGTCGGGGCGCGGGTCGGGGTCGCGCCCGTAGAGCGTGACGGAGTCGAACGCGGTCGACAGGCGCGTCGCGGGCTGGCCCTCGGAGAGCAGCTTGAAGCGGCGGTTGGTGCGGAACGGGTCACCCTCGCCGGCGAACATGCGGGCCGGGTCCTCACCCTCGCGCTTGAACGGGAACACCCCGGCGGTGAAGGGGAAGTAGCCGGGGAGGTTCTCACGGCGCAGGAAGCTGACGAGCTCGCCGTGGTCGCGGTAGCGCGGGAGCGACACGCGCGGGATCTTGTTGCCCGACAGGGACTCTCGCGTCAGGACGTTGCGGATCTCCTTGCCGCGGATGCTCACGACCTGCTCGTCACCGGAGTAGGACTCGACGACCGAGGACCAGCTGCCGAGAGCTGCGGCCACGTCGGTGGGCACGTCGGTGCGCGCCTCGTCGAGCAGGGCCTCGACCGCCTCGACCGCACTCTCGGCGCTGCGGATCTCGTCGGCCGCAGCGGCTGCGGCCAGCTCGCCGCGCACGGACTCGAGACGCTGCACGCGACTGGCTGCCGCGGCATACCGCTCCGTCGCCTCGTGGTAGCCGCGGACGGTGTCGCTGATCTCGGCGAGGTAGCGCACCCGCGAGGCCGGCACGATGGTGGCGATGCGCGTGGACTGCTTGGTCGCGACCCGCGGCAGGACACCCTCCTCGACCGGCATCCCCTTGTCGGACAACAGGGCTCGCAGCTCCTGGTAGAGCGCGGTGACCCCGTCGTCGTTGAAGGTGGCGGCCGACGTGCCGTAGACCGGCATGTCGGCGGGGCTCTTGCCGAAGGCCTCGCGGTTGCGCACCATCTGGCGACCGACGTCGCGCAGCGCGTCCTCGGCCCCGCGGCGCTCGAACTTGTTGATGGCGACGACGTCGGCGCGGTCGAGCATGTCGATCTTCTCGAGCTGACTGCTCGCGCCGAACTCGGGCGTCATGACGTAGAGGGAGACGTCGGCGTAGTCGACGATGGCGGCGTCGCCCTGGCCGATGCCCGGCGTCTCGAGGATGACGAGGTCGAAGCCCGCCGCGCGCACGATGTCGAGGACGTCGTCGAGGTGGGTGGGTACCTGCGAGCCGCCACGGGTGGCGAGGCTGCGGAAGAAGACCCGGTCGCCGTCGAGCGAGCTCATGCGGATGCGGTCACCGAGGAGGGCGCCGCCACCGCGGCTGCGGGTCGGGTCGACCGCGAGCACGGCCACGCGCAGCTTGTCCTGCTGGTCGAGGCGCAGGCGGCGGATCAGCTCGTCGGTGAGGCTCGACTTGCCGGAGCCCCCGGTGCCGGTGATCCCGAGGACCGGGACGCGTCGGCGGCCGGCCGCCTCGCGGATGCGTCCGAGCACCGCATCGTCGAGATCGCCCTCCTGGGCACCGGTGATGGCCCTGGCGACGGCCGCGCGCTCCCCCGCGAGGACGGCCTCGACGGAGGCGGCAGCGGTCTCCCACGGGTCGAAGTCGCAGTCGGCGACGACCTGGTTGATCATGCCGGCGAGGCCGAGGCGCTGGCCGTCCTCGGGGCTGAAGATCGTGACGCCGGACTCGCGCAGCCGCGCGATCTCCTCGGGGACGATGACGCCGCCGCCACCCCCGACGACGCGGACGTGCCCGGCGCCGTTCCCGCGGAGCAGCTGCACGAGGTACTCGAAGTACTCGACGTGGCCGCCCTGGTATGAGCTGACCGCGACGCCCTGCACGTCCTCCTCGATGGCCGCGTCGACGACCTCCTGGACGGACCGGTTGTGCCCGAGGTGGATGACCTCGGCGCCCTGCGTCTGCATGATGCGCCGCATGATGTTGATCGACGCGTCGTGCCCGTCGAAGAGGCTGCTGGCGGTGACGAGCCGGACGTGGTGGGTCGGCTGGTGCAGGTCGCGCTTCGGTGCGTCAGACATGCGAAAATACTAGGACTTCCTACTAATGGACGTCAACGCGTCGGCGACCCTACGATGGCGCCATGAGCGCGCAGACCAGCACGGCAGGCGGCGTGGGCTCGGGGCTCGGCTTCGACCCCATAGCCCGGGCGCGCGAGCAGTGGGTCGAGCAGGGTTGGCAGCCGGCCGCCGACGGCATGGCGGCGATCACGTCGCTCATGCGGGCCCACCAGATCGTGCTGGCGCGAGTCGAGGCGACCCTCAAGCCCCTCGGCGTCACCTTCGCCCGCTACGAGGTGCTGATGCTCCTGTGGTTCAGCCGGCGGGGCTCCCTGCCGATGAAGGTCATCGGCAGCCGCCTGCAGGTGCACCCGACGAGCGTCACGAACGCCGTGGACCGGCTCGAGGACGCCGGGCTCGTGACGCGCTCGACCCACCCGGAGGATCGCCGGGCCATGCTCGTGGCCCTGACCCCGGCGGGCCGCGACCTCGCCCAGCGGGCCACGACGGCACTCAACACGGAGGTCTTCGAACAGCCCGACCTCGGCGCCGAGGACGTGCGCTCGCTCGTCGACGTCCTGACCCGGCTGCGGCGCGGAGCCGGCGACTTCTGAGCCCGCCCTAGTGTCGGCCGCTGCCGCGCGCCGGACCGTGCGCACGACCGTGCGCACGACCGTGAACGCGACCGACCCTTCTCACCCGCCCGGCGAGGGGCGGGTGAGAAGGGTCGGTCGGCTCGAAGGCTGCGGGACCGCGTCGCGGTCCTAGCCGTCCTGGTGCTGCTCGAGCAGTGCCCAGATCTCGCTCTCGGGGTAGCGGCGGTGGCCGCCGAGGGTGCGGAGGGCGTTGAGCTTGCCGGATCTCGCCCACCGGCTCACGGTCTTGGGGTCGACGCGGAAGATCGTCGCGACCTCCGCCGGAGTGAGCAGTCTCTCGACCACCGCGATATCTGGGTCCATGTGAGTCGCCTTGCCGGGATCGCAGCGCGTGGAGGAGGATTCCCCGGACTCCGGGGCTGGCTGCTCAACCCCGGGTCCGACGGATCTGCGGACGCCGAGTGGCGCGTCCTCGATACCGATGTCTTCACGGTACGGGTAGTCCATTTGACAATCAAGTGACCAGAACATCGAGCGACCTGGGTGGCTACATTGGACGCATGAGCTCTCCGGAGGCCTCCCGCGACGCTGCGACAGCGGCCCTGCGCGAGCTCATCCTGGTGGGAGAGCGCTACCGCATCGCGGTGGCGAGCCACCTCGGCCTGACCGTCAACGAGAGCCGGGCCATCAGCCACCTCCTCGCCCGGGGCGCCATGGGCCAGACCGAGCTCGCCACCGCCCTCGGGCTGACGACGAGCTCGACGACGACGCTCGTCGACCGGCTCGAGGAGCGCGGGATGGTCACCCGGGTCCCCGACCCCCACGACCGCCGCCGCAGCAGCGTCGAGATCCCGGCGTCGGGGGTTCGTCGGCTGCGTGACGTGCGCGACTGGATGCCGCACGCCTTCGACGACATCGGCCCGGACGAGCTGCCCGACGTGGCCGGGATGCTCGAGACCCTGGCGAGCTCGCTGCGCGAGGTCACCAGCGACATCGAGGCCGCCCGGACTCCGACGCCCGGCCGGCGCAAGCGCAGCTGACGTCCCGCACGAGCCGGCCGCGCCTCAGCCGATGACCCGGTTGAGGAAGGCGTTGCCGAAGACACGGTCGGGGTCGACCCGGTCGCGCAACTCCCGGAAGTCGCCCATCCGCGGGTAGAGCGGCTCCAGCTCGCGGACGCCGGCGACGAAGCACTTGCCCCAGTGGGGCCGTGCCCCCAGCGGCAGAAGCGCCTCCTCGACGGCGCGGAGCACGGCATACACCTGCTCGGGGTCGCGCAGCCACGTGAAGTGCACCGCCACGACGTCGTGACCGTAGGAGCTGCTGAGCCAGTGCGCGTCGGCGGCGACCGTGCGCAGCTCGGACACCTGCAGCACCGGCGACATCCGGTCGCGCAGCGCCCGCAGCCGCTCGACGGCGGTCAGCGCATGCTCGCGCGGGAGGAGGTACTCGCTCTGCAGCTCCTCGCCGCGGCTCGGGGTGAACTCCCTGCGGAAGTGGGGCAGGCGGTCGAGCCACGGCCCGGGGACCCCGCCCTGCCGGGTCACCGACTGCGTCGCACCGCCCTCGAGCATGTGCAGGGTCGTCGTCGCGGGCGAGGCGCCGTGCAGCACCGCCGGGGTGGCCGCAGCCTCGTCCGGCCGGCTCTTGAGCCACACCTGCTCGATCCCGTCGTCGGCCCACCGGGTGAAGAGGCTGACGCTGTAGGCGCTGCTCGTGACCGTGTCGATGTCGGCGGCCAGCGCCTCCCAGGACAGCCCGGTCCAGACGTCCTGGCGCACCTCGTAGGTCGGTTCGACCTCGAGCGTGACGGCGGTGACCACGCCCAGGGCGCCGAGGGCGACGACGCTGCCCTCGAAGTCGGCGTCCCCGCGACTCACCGACCGGATCGCCCCGTCTGCCCCGATGACGTCGAGGGAGGTGACCGCCGTTGCGAGAGAGCCGTTCCCGACGCCGGAGCCGTGCGTGCCCGTGGCGATCGCGCCGGCGACAGAGATGTGCGGGAGCGAGGCGAGGTTGCCCAGCGCCCACCCGGCCGCGTGCAGCCTGGTGGCCACCTCGCCGTATGCCGCCCGCCCCGCCACACGGGCCGTGCGGTTCGCCTCGTCGACCTCGACCGTCGTCGGCAGGTCGACGAGCGAGACGAGGACGCCGTCGTCCGTGTCGGTGATGTCGGTCAGGTCGGTGAAGCTGTGCCGGGAGCCCAGCGCGCGCACCCGGGGCGCCGCCGCGACGACCTCCTGCAGGTGCTCGACCGACCGGACCCGTTCGATGCGACCGCGGTAGGTGTGGTTGCCCGCCCAGTTCGTCTCCGCCATCCGGACAGTCTGCCCTCGGCCGGCCCCCCGACCGGCCACGTCCGGAGCGTGTCACGGCCGACGACGACCTCCGCCGGGCCGTAGCGTCGTCAGGACGACGGTCACCCGTCCCGGTCGCACACCACCCCTCAGGAGCCTCCATGCCACGCACCACCCCCACGTCGATCGAGCTCACGGCCGAGGGCCTGCTCCTCGAGGTGGTGACGGCCGGCGCCGCGGTGCGTCGCCTCGTCGTGTCGGACGTCGAGGGAGATACGAATGTCGTTCTCGGGCATCGGGATCCGATGACCTATGCCGTGGACGGCGGCTACCTGGGAGCGACCATCGGCCGCTTCGGCAACCGGCTGGCCGGCGCCCGGTTCACCCTCGACGGCGTGGAGCACCGGGTCGCCGCGAACGAGGGCCGCAACGCCCTGCACGGCGGCCTCGAGGGTTTCGACCGGCGGGACTGGACCGTCGAGGAGCAGGGAGCGTCCCACGTGCGGTTCGGCCTGCACAGCCCGGACGGCGACCAGGGCTTCCCGGGCGCCCTGGACGTCAGCGTGACCTACACGGTGGCGCCGGGCTCGGTCCGCATCGACTACGAGGCCACGACCGACGCCGACACCGTCGTGAGCCTGACGAACCACAGCTACTTCAACCTCGACGGCGAGGGCAGCGGTCCCGTCGACGCCCACCGGCTCATGGTGTCGGCCGACACGTTCACCCCGGTCGACGCCGAGCTGATCCCCACCGGTGAGCTCCGGGACGTCACGGGCACCCCCTTCGACCTCCGCCGACCGACGGTGGTCGCGGACGCCTTCTCCCACCACGACGAGCAGCTCGTGCACGGCCAGGGCATCGACCACAACCTCGTCGTGCGCGGCGTCGGGATGCGGCACGTCGCGACCCTGCGGGGGACCTCCGGGCGCACCCTCGAGGTCACGAGCGACCAGCCCGGCGTGCAGGTCTACACCGGGGCACACTTCGACGGCACGGTCATCGGGACGAGCGGCACGGCATACGGCCCCCGCGCAGGGATCGCCTTGGAGACACAGGGATTTCCTGACGCACCCAACCACGCGGACTTCCCGTCGACGCGCCTGCGGTCCGGCGACCGCCACGCGAGCACGACGACCTGGCGGCTCGGCCGCGAGTGACGCGACGCGCCGTCAGACCTGGTGACGACGGCGGTGCGCGCGCTCCTCGTGCAGCTCGGGGTGGACGTCCTCGGGCAGCTCCTCGGGCTCGGCACCCTCACCGGGACGAGCCACGCCCCACCCGTCCGACGTGATGGTGTCGACCGGCGGGTTGCCCACGAGGTGGGACCGCTCGGCGCCCTCGGGATGGTCCCGGCGCGCCCGCTCGGTGTCGTCCCGATGCCCGTTGAGGGACTCGTTGACGTCGCGGCCGCGCCAGGCATGGCGCGGTCCGACGACGACGAGCCCGATCACGAGGATCACGACGACCGCCAGCATGACGAAGAGCCCTACACGATCACCCATGGTGCCTCCCGGGTCCGACCCTGCCTGTCTCGACGGTACTCCCGAGCAGGCACGAGCGGACGGGAAAGGCGCTGGGGCTCAGGTCTGGTCGGGAGAGCCCGAGACGTCGTTCGCCCGGGCCCGGAGCGGGTCGCGCGCGTCGGGGGTCTCGCCGCCGGCACCGGCTCCGGCGACCGCACTCCCCTCGCCCGAGGCCGACAGCGTGTCGACGGGCGGGTTGCCCACGAGCCGGTCCGCATCGGGGGCCGGCACGTCACCACCGTCCGCCGCCTCGACCTCGGGGTTGAAGGTCTCGTGCTCCACCCCGCTGCGGGAGTGACGCCGTGGTCGCATCACCAGCAGGATCAGCACCAGCAGGATGGCGATGCCCAGCATGACGAAGAGTCCTCCGCGGTCGCCCATGTCTCTCCCTTGCTCGTCGAACGGTCTCCCTGGGCGTACCCAATGCCGGGAGGACGACACGAGCACGAAGACGCGGGGGAACGCCGGCGGTCCCGGTCAGTCGCTGTGGGCGCGGGCCCGGGACGCCGCCACCCGCGCGGCCCGCTCGCGCTCGAGGCGGGCCTTGGGGTCGTTGCCCTCGCCGAGCTGGGCCGGACCGAAGATCGTGAGGCCGATGAGGCGCAGGCGGTAGCCGATGCGGTAGCCGATGGACAGTCCCCTGCTGGATCCCGAACGCGACACGAGAGCTCCTCAATAGTTAGTGCACTAACTGTTAGTGTACACATCAACCGACGACCTCCCGGAGGACGACTGCGATGGCCCCACGCCCACCCGCCCACCCCGGCGCGACGAGCGTCTCGCCCGACGACCTGCTGCAGCTCGACCGGCAGGTGTGCTTCGCCCTGGCCGTCGCCGCCCGCAACGTCATCGCGCTCTACCGCCCCGTGCTCGAGCCGCTCGGGCTGACCCACCCGCAGTACCTCGTCATGCTCGCCCTCTGGGAGCGGTCACCACTGACCGTGCGCGAGATCGGCGACCTGCTCCGCCTCGAGCCGGCCACCCTCTCGCCCCTGCTCAAGCGGCTCGAGAGCGCCGGCCTCGTGACCCGGGACCGGCACCCCCACGACGAGCGCGCGCTCGCCATCACCCTGACCGAACGGGGACGTGGACTGCGCGAGCAGGCCCTCGAGGTGCCGCCCCGGATCGTCGCCACCCTCGGCATGGACATCGAGGAGCTCCAGGCCCTGCACGCGTCGCTGAGCCGCGTCATCGCGGCATCGACCCCCCCGCTAGCCACGACCTGACGCCGCGTGTCCGGGACGCCTCCCACGAGGTCAGCCGTTCGGCCCGGGGCTGCCTGCTCAGTGCCCGGTGGGCTGCTGCGACGCCGCCGCCGCACCGAGGGCCGCCAGGTCGAGCCGGTGCACGGGCTCGTGGTCGACGACGAC
Organism: Terrabacter carboxydivorans; assembly: GCF_039532035.1. Classification (NCBI taxonomy): domain Bacteria; kingdom Bacillati; phylum Actinomycetota; class Actinomycetes; order Micrococcales; family Intrasporangiaceae; genus Terrabacter; species Terrabacter carboxydivorans. The sequence goes on from NZ_BAAARE010000001.1 coordinate 28,732, forward strand.
ACGCTCGCTCACCTGCAGGTCGGGTCCCACCCGCACCAGCACCCCGGGGTCGAGCAGCCGCCAGCCGGGGTCCTCGTCGAGGCGCTCGCTCGCGACGACGACGCTCGGGGCGTCACCCAGCTCGTCGCTGACGACGTGCGTGCCCGCCTCGCTGCGGTGGTCGAGACCCGCGGCGGGGTCACGCCGGTCGAGCAGCCACAGCGCGTGGGTGTCGGGGTAGCGGCACGCCCAGAGGTCGGTGGGTGTGACGAGGACGAGGTTGACGGCATACACCGGCAGGTGGCGGGCGACCCAGCCGAGCGCGCGCTCGATCCCGACCCCGACGTCTCCCCCGGCCTCGCGGGTCTCGGCCGTCACGAGGGCGAAGAGGCGCTCCGAGTCGGTGTCGCCCTGGACCAGGGACATGGCCTCGCCGAGGTGTCGCTCGAGCGCGGGAAGGCCCTCGACGACACCGTTGTGGGCGAAGAGGCGCCCGTCCTGCTCGAAGGGGTGGGTGTTGTCCGGGATGGGGGCGCTGCCCGAGGAGTGACGCACGTGCGCCACGAACGTCGAGCTGCGTCGCTCCCTCGCCTCGCTCGCGAAGGCGGGGTCGTGCCAGGCCGCGAGCGGCTGCTTCTCGACGACCGGACGTCCGTGCTCGTCGAACGTGCCGAGCCCCGTGCCGTCGGGGTTGGCGTGCGACTGGCGGCGCAGGCTGTCCGGGGAGTCGAGCAGCCAGAAGGTCGCCGACACCCGGGCGTGCCCGGCGCTCATCCCGAAGAGACGGCACACGGCTAGCGGCTCTCCACGACTTCCTTGGCCTTGGCGATGGCGAAGCCCCAGCCCTGGGCGAGCTTGGGCTTGGGCGGGATCGCGACCTCGTCGGGGTTGGTGACGACGTCGAGCAGCACCGGGCCCTCGGCCGCGAGCGCCCACGTGACCGCGTCGTCCAGGTCGTCGGGGTCGGTGACCCGACGGCTGGTCAGCCCCATCGCCGCGGCGACGGCCGCCATGTCGGGGTTGTCGAGCTCGGTGCCGAACTCCGGCAGGCCACCCTGCTCCTGCTCGAGCTTCACCATGCCGAGGCGGCCGTTGTCGAAGACGACGAGGACGACCGGCAGCCGGTAGGTCACGGCGGTGCGCAGGTCGCCGAGCAGCATCATCAGACCGCCGTCGCCGGCGAAGGCCACGACGGGCCGGGTGCGGTTGAGGGCCTGGGCTCCCAGCGCCATCGGCATCGCGTTGGCCATGGACCCGAGGTTGTAGGAGCCGACGAGCCGGCGCGTGCCGCGCATCGTGACGAAGCGGGCGAGCCACGCCGTCGACATGCCGGTGTCGCTCGTGAAGATCGTCGAGTCCGGCGCGAGGCGGTCGACCGCCGCTGCCACGGCCTCGGGCCGGATGCGGTCGTCGGGGTTGTCGAGCACCGCACGGGCCCGCCCGAGGAGCGTGCGGTCGTGGTCCGGGTGGAGCAGCGAGCGCTGACGCCCGTGCCAGCTCTCGTATGCCGTCCGCGCCGTCTCGAGGTGACCGCGGTCCTCGCGCCTGGTCAGTCGCGGCACGAGCCGGTCCAGCGTCGCGGCCGCGTCGCCGACGAGCGCGTGCTGCACCGGGGTGCGCCGGCCGACGTGCTCACCGCGAGCGTCGAGCTGGATGACGGTCTTGCCGGTCGGGTACCAGTCCCGGTACGGGAAGTCGGTGCCGACGAGGACGAGCACGTCGCAGTCGTCCATGGCCTTGGCGGCCGCGGGGTTGCCGATGAGTCCCGACTGGCCGACCTCGAAGGGGTTGTCGTGCTCGAGACCCTCCTTGGCCTTGAGCGTGAGCACCATCGGGGCGGCCAGGACGTCGGCCAGCTCGAGCACCTGCGAGCGCGCCCCGCGCGCGCCGCAGCCGACGAGGAGCGTCACGGCGGCGTCGCCGTCCAGGGCGGCGACGGCGGCGTCGACCTGAGCGTCCGGCGCCGGGGCCGGCACCCCTGCCGGCGCGAACGTCGCGGGCCGCACCGACCTCGCGACGGGGAGGTCGCCGACGTCGCCGGGCAGCGTCAGCACGGCGACCCCGCGCATCGACTGGGCCGCGTTGACGGCCTGCTCGAGCAGGTAGGGCAGCTGCTCGGCCGAGGTCAGGGTCTGGCTCCACACCGACACGTCGGCGAAGAGGGCGTTGTTGTCGACCTCCTGGAAGAAGTCGGTGCCGATCTCGGGGCTCGGGACCTGGCCGCAGATGGCAAGGACCGGAGCGTGCGACTTCTTCGCGTCGTAGAGGCCGTTGAGCAGGTGGATCGAGCCCGGCCCGACCGTGCCCATGCAGACGCCGATCGTGCCGGTGAGCTGCGCCTGCGCGCTGACGGCGAAGGCGGCGACCTCCTCGTGACGCACCCCCACCCACTCGACGCGCTCCTCCGTGCGGATGGCGTCGGTCAGCGGGTTGAGGGCGTCTCCGACGACCCCCCAGACCTGCGTCACCCCCGCGTCGGCCAACGAGGTGATGATGTGCTCAGCGACGGTGGTCATGGGCGGTCCTTCCGCAGGGGTGGGCGGTGGGTCGGGGCTCGGAGCGGCGTTGCCGTGGAGGCAGGGACGTTCAAGGACGGTGGGGTCAGAGGTGGGACGGGTGGGGCCCGGCGCCGAAGTGGTCGGCGCTCGCGGTGGCCCAGTCGTGCGCCCAGCCCTTCGGCGGCTCGGCCAGCAGCTGGCCCGGTGAGAGCCACTCGTAGAGGGCGGCATACGACTGGTTGTCGGTCGTGGAGACGTTGAGCCGCAGGTGGTGCGGCGTCAGGTGCGAGGGGTCGGTGACGCCCATGGCCGCCATGAGGCGCATCGCCTCGTCGACCGTGGCCTGCTGGTAGCGGTGGACGCGCTCGCTCTTGTCGCCGACGTCGAGCGCCCTCGCCCGACGGGCGTTCTGGGTGGCGACCCCGCTCGGGCACTTGTCGGTGTGGCAGCGCTGCGCCTGGATGCAGCCGGCGGCCATCATCATGGCGCGGGCCGAGTTGGTGTAGTCGGCCCCCTGGATGAGGCGCTTGACGATGTCGTTGCCGGCGGCGACCTTGCCGCTCGCGCCGAGGCGCACCCGGTCGCGCAGCCCGACACCCACGAGGGCGTTGTGCATGGTCATCAGCCCGTGGGTCAGCGGCATGCCGACGTGGTCCTCGAACTCGAGCGGCGCGGCGCCGGTGCCCCCCTCGGACCCGTCGACGACGATGAAGTCGGGCGTCGTGCCGACCTCGAGCATCGCCTTGCAGATGGCGAGGACGTCGACCCGTGAGCCGACGCAGAGCTTGAAGCCGGTCGGCTTGCCGCCGGCCAGCTCACGCATGCGGCCGATGAACTCGATGAGCTCGACCGGGGTGTGGAAGACGCGGTGGCTCGACGGGCTGACGCACTTCTCGCCCTGCGGGACCTGCCGGATGTCGGCGATCTCCTTGGTCACCTTGGCGCCCGGCAGGACGCCGCCGATCCCGGGCTTGGCACCCTGGCTCAGCTTGAGCGACACACACTTGACCGAGTCGCCCGAGGCCTTGTCCGAGAAGGTCGCAGGGTCGAAGTCGCCGTCCTTGGTGCGAGCGCCGAAGTAGCCCGTGCCGATCTCCCAGACGATGTCGCCGCCGTTCTCGAGGTGGTAGGGCGACAGGCCGCCCTCGCCCGTGTCGTGGGCGAAACCACCGAGGGCGGCTCCCTTGTTGAGGGCGCGGATGGCGTTGGCCGACAAGGCCCCGAAGCTCATCGCCGACACGTTGAGCAGCGCCATCGAGTAGGGCTTCGTGCAGTCCGGGCCGCCGACGAGGACGCGCGCGGGCTGGTCCGGCGGGTCCGCGGGCGCCGCCGAGTGGACGAGGTACTCGTAGCCGACCTCGTTGACGTCGAGCTCGGTGCCGAAGGGCCGCTCCCCGTGGATGCCCTTGGCCCGCTCGTACACGACGGACCGGGTGTCCCGATCGAAGGGCCGACCGTCCCAGTCGCGCTCGATGAAGTACTGCTGGAGCTCGGGACGGATGTCCTCGAGCAGGTAGCGCAGGTGCCCGGCGACCGGGTAGCGCCGAAGGATCGTGTGCTTCTTCTGGAGGAGGTCCCAGGCCGCGAGTCCCGCTGCGCCCACGCCTGCTCCGCCGAGCACCCATCTGCTCCTGGCCACGACTGCCTCCTCGCCGTTCCGGCGGGCCGTGTGCCGACCCGCTCGCCTACCGAAGTGCGCATCCGGACCCGCGCACTCCGTCGTTCGCGTCCACCCGAGACCTACCCCCGACACGGGACCGCCCACCTGAGAGGTTCCTGAGCCCGTGCGTGCGTCACAACCTGTGCACGGGCTGGACGTCCGCTGTGACCGCGCTCGCAGCGGACGTCCAGCAACCACCCAGCCACGCGGGGGATCGTCTGAGGCATGAGCACCCGAACACCGCGGGCGCGGGCCTCGCACCGGCCCGCGCGACTGCTCACCGGCCTTTACGCCCTCGCTACCCTCGTGGCCCTGCTGCTGACGCTCTTCGCGCGACGCCGGCCCCACCCGCTCCTCGCCGAGGACCTCTTCGGGCTGCTCAACGTGCCGGTGGCCCCCACCTTCGTCTCGGTGGTCGTGCTCGCCCTGGCCACCCGGGCCCTGCTGGGCCGCAAGCGGGTCGCCCTGTGGTTCGTTGCCGTCTTCCAGGTCCTCGGCATCTACGTCGGCTTCGTCGCGCTCGTCCCGGCCGCCCGGCTCCCCCGGACCGGCATGTGGGTCAGCCGTGGCAGCCTCGGCCGCGAGCTCGACATCGTCTCGACGCTCGTCGCCGCCCTCGCGCTGTGGTGGCTCTGGCGGCTCCGCCGCGAGTTCACCGGCCGGCTGCAACGAGGCTCCTGGGGCCTCGCGCTCGCGGCGCTCGTGGTCGGCTCCGCCGTCACGGTCGGCGTCGCCTGGCTCCTGCTCGGCGTCGTCGGAGCCCCTCGGTCGCAGGTGGACCCGCTCGTCGACACGGTGCTCGCGGTGTTCGGCGGGGTGAGTCGTCAGACCCTCTCCATGGTGCCGACCTGGGTGGTCGACGTCGTGGCCGTCTGCGCGGGCCTGACGATCCTGTCGGCCGTCACGCTCTTCCTCGCCTCGGCGCGCCCGCGCAGCCGCTGGTCACCCGACCGTGAGGTGGCGCTGCGCGAGCTGCTGGCCAGGCACGGGTCCGAGGACTCCCTCGGCTACTTCGCGACCCGTCGCGACAAGGCCTCGGTCTTCTCCCCCGACGGACGCGCCGCCGTGACCTACCGCGTCGTCGCCGGGGTGTCGCTCGCGTCGGCCGACCCCGTCGGCCACCGCGACAGCTGGCAGCCGGCGATCGAGGCCTGGCGCGCTGAGGCCCGCGAGTTCGGCTGGGTGCCGGCCGTGCTCGGCGCCAGCGAGCACGGCGCCCGGGCGTATGCCGTGGCCGGCGGGATGCGGGTGCTGCTCCTCGGTGACGAGGCCGTGCTCGACGCCGGACACTTCGACCTGCGGCGCGCCTCCCTGACGCCCGTCCGTCGCGCCGTGGCCCGCGCCACCCGCGCCGGGCTCACCGTCCGGGTGCGCCGCCAGCACGAGCTGCGGCTCGAGGAGCTCGAGGAGATCGGCGACCGCGCCGAGGCCTGGCGCGGCAGCGAGTCCGACCGCGGCTTCTCCATGGCACTCGGCCGCGCGGGCGACCCCGCCGACAACGACATCCTCCACGTCACCGCCCACGACGGTGACGGCGCCCTCGTCGGGATCCTCTCCCTCGTGCCCTGGGGCCGCGCGGGCGTCTCCCTCGACGTCATGCGGCGCTCCCCCGACGCCCCGAACGGCGTCACGGAGCTCATGGTGAGCGAGCTGCTCGCCCAGTCGCGCGAGCTGGGCCTCTCGCGGCTCTCCCTCAACTTCTGCATGTTCCGGGCCGTGTTCGAGGACGCCGAGCGTCTCGGGTCCGGGTCGCTCACCCGGATGGGCGCCTCGGTGCTCGGGCTCTTCGACCGCTTCTGGCAGCTCGAGCGCCTCTACCGCTCCAACGAGAAGTACGAGCCCACCTGGCTGCCGCGCTTCCTCTGCTACGACGACGCGGTCTCGCTGCCCCAGGTGGCGGTGGCCGCAGGCGCCGCCGAGGGCTTCCTGCCCTACCCCTCGCTGCGCAGCCCCCGCGCCGAGCTCGACGCCGAGCACCTCGCGCAGGTGGCCGCCCTGACGGCCGTTCCGGTCGACGTCACCGCGCTGGGCCCCCGACGGTCCGACCAGTTCCGCCACCGGCTCTCGACGCTCGGGCGGATGCGCGAGGCGGGGCTAGAGGCCTACCCCGTCGGCGCCGCGTCGGTCACCACGACGACCATCGCCGACCTCGCCACCCTCACCGACCTCGCCCATCTCGGCGGCGCCCCGACGCCCGACCGGGACGTCGTGTCGGTCGTCGGTCGGGTGCGACAGGTGCGCGACCACGGCGGCGTCGTCTTCGCCACCCTCGTCGACGGGGACGCCCGGCTGCAGGTCCTGCTCGACGCGGCCCGGATCGGCCGCGACGTCATCGGGCAGTTCGCCACCTTCGTCGACGTCGGTGACCTCGTCCGCGTCGACGGCACCCTCGGGCTCTCGCGCACCGGCACCCGCAGCCTGCTGGCCCACTCCTGGCGGATGGAGGCCAAGTCCCTCCACCCCGTCCCGTTCCGTGCGTTCGAGGACCCGGCCACCCGGGCGCGGCAGCGCTCGACCGACCTGCTGGTGCACCCACGCGACGTCGAGCTGCTGCGGCTCCGATCGGGCGTCGTCGCGTCCCTGCGCCGCACCCTGGGCGAGTCCGGCTTCCTCGAGGTCGAGACGCCGATGCTGCACACCGTCCACGGCGGTGCGAGCGCCCGGCCCTTCCACACCTTCATCAACGCCTACGGCGTCGACCTCTCGCTGCGCATCGCCCCCGAGCTGCACCTCAAGCGGCTCCTCGTCGCGGGGCTCGGACCGGTCTTCGAGCTCGGCCGCAACTTCCGCAACGAGGGCGCCGACGCGACGCACAACCCCGAGTTCACCTCGCTCGAGGTCTACCAGCCGCACGCCGACTACACGACGATGCGCCACCTCACCGAGCGGCTCGTGCGCGAGGCCGCCCGCGCCGTCCACGGGCGCGAGGCGCTGCCGCTCCCGGCCCCTGGCACCCCGCGCGGACGCGCCGACTCGCGCCGAGGGGCCGACGGCTCGGGAGCAGGCGACGGCCGGACCGAGCTCGTCGACATCAGCGGCGAGTGGCCCGTCGTGCCGGTCCTCGAGGCGGTCTCGGAGGCCGTCGGGCACCGCATCACCATCGACACCGACATGGACCTGCTCCTCGGGCTCGCCGAGCAGCACGGCATCCAGGTGCGACCGCAGATGCGGGCCGGCGCCGTCATCGAGGAGCTCTACGCCGAGCTCGTCGAGCCCGCGACCCTGCTGCCCACCTTCTACACCGACTTCCCCGTCGAGACCTCGCCCCTGACCCGGCCCCACCGCACCGAGGCGGGGCTCGTCGAGCGCTGGGACCTCGTCGTGGCCGGGATGGAGGTCGGCACGGCATACAGCGAGCTGACCGACCCCGTCGACCAGCGGGCCCGGCTGACCGAGCAGTCGCTCAAGGCGGCCGCAGGTGACCCCGAGGCGATGGAGGTCGACGAGGACTTCCTGCACGCGCTGGAGCTCGGCATGCCGCCCAGCGGCGGCATGGGCCTCGGCGTCGACCGGCTCGTCATGCTGCTCACCGACACCTCGATCCGCTCGGTCCTCACCTTCCCCTTCGTGCGGCCCGTCTCCGCACCCCGCCCCGACCGCGAATCGAGCCCGGCATGGAACTGACCGACACCAGCCTCATCGTGCTCCTGGGCATCCTGGCGCTCGTGGTCTTCGCCCTCGTCGTCGTCGGGTTGCCGCACTGGGGCAACGCCGTCGTGCGCGCCGCGGTGAGGGGTGTGCAGGTCGTGCTGCTCAACGTGCTCGTCGTCGCCCTCGCCGGCGCGGCCCTCAACGACCAGTACCTCTTCTACTCCAGCTGGGCCGACCTCTTCGGCTCGCACTCGACGTCCGTGCAGGTGCACCACGGCGGCACGACCCCGGAGGTCGTCACGGCGGCGGTGCACGGCCCGGGGTTCAAGGGCATGGCCACCCCCGCGGTGCTCCCGCCGCTGCCCCAGCCCGGCTCACGGACCCAGAGCTACACGGTCGTCGACAAGCGCTCCAACGCCGAGGGGCAGGTCTTCGTCTACCTGCCCGTCGGCTACGACCCCAAGTCGCCCCGGACCTACCCCGTCATCATGGGACTGCACGGCTTCCCCGGCGGCCCCCGTGGCTTCCTCCGGCTCGACTTCGTCAACACCGTGGACACGCTGACGGCCGAGCACCGGCTCGCCCCCTCGATCGTCGTCGTGCCCCGCATCGACACCCCCGCCAGCCTCGACACCGAGTGCGTCAACGGGGGTCCCGGACAGCCCCAGACCGACACGTGGCTCTCCCACGACATCCCCGCGTGGACGGCCCGGCACTTCCGGGTCGAGCGGTCACGCACATCGTGGGCCACGCTGGGCTACTCCTACGGCGCCTGGTGCGCGGCCTCGCTCTCGATGCGCCACCCCGACGTCTTCGGTGGTGCCATCGTGCTGCTCGGCTACTTCCGTCCCGACTTCAGCGCGGCCTACGACCCGCTGAGCACGGCGGCGGAGAAGGGCTACGACCTCGTGACCCTGGCCCACACGGCCCCGCCCCCGATCGCCATGTGGGTGCTCACCTCGAGGGAGGACTCGCTGTCCTACCCGACGAGCTCGAAGTTCCTCAGCGTGGCCAAACCACCCCTCGACGTCACCGGCAACGTGCTGGCCCACGGCGGCCACCGCGACTCGGTGTTCACGCCGTTCATCCCCGCCTCGCTGGCGTGGCTGGCCCAGACGCTGCCGGGTTTCCGTGCCTGACGAAAGGGAGGGTATGCCGCGTCGCGACCCCTCCGAGGTCCGTCCGTCACGCTCTAGGCCGGGAGCGCACCGGGCCCGGCCGGGCGGTTTCCGCGCGAGGCCTCACCACGTGCTCGTCGCCCTCCTCGGCGTCGTCGTCCTCGCCGCGCTCGCCGTGAGCGGCGTCGTGCCGGGGCTCAGCGCGACCTCGTCGGCGGGCGGCCCGGGCAGCCCCACCTCCGCCGCGCCGGTCCCGACGACCGGCACGCGCGGCACCAGCACGACCTCGCCCGGCGCCACGGCGACGACGCCGCCGCTGCCACCCGGCCCGCTCACCGTCGTCGGGCTCGGCGACTCGGTGCCGTCGGCCGAGACGTGCGGCTGCGTGGGCTACGTCGAGCAGGTGGGCAGCCAGCTCCAGTCGCTGACCCACCACAGCTGGGTGGTGCACAACGACGCCACGGGTGGCTGGACGACCGCGGACGTGGCCGACGACCTGGGCTCACCCTCGACGCAGTCCCACCTCGCGTCGGCCGACCTCGTGCTCGTCGAGGTCGGTGCCAACGACTTCAACCTCGACCGGGTCGACGACCAGGGCTGCTTCCCCGCCGCGGGATCGAGCTGCTGGGCCTCGACGATCACCGGGCTGCACGACGGGCTCCTCCGGATCATCCAGGGCATCCGGGGCATCGACCACCGTCCCGACCTGCGCATCGCGCTGCTCGGCTACTGGAACGTCACCGTCGACGGCTCGGTGGGGCGACGGCTCGGTGAGGACTTCGTGCTCGGCAGCGACGAGCTGACCCGCCTCGTCAACACGACGGTCGAGCAGGTCGCGACCGCCACGGGCAGCGTCTACGTCGACGCCTACACCCCCCTCAAGGGCGTGTCCGGCACGCGTGACCCCACGGCCGACCTGCTCGACGACGGGGACCACCCCAACGCGACCGGGCACGTCCTGCTCGCCAACGCGGTCATCGACGAGCTGCGCACCTCAGGGTCCATGGGGCCCTGGACCGTGCCCGTCGGCCCGGGCCACCCGCCCACGCCGAGCGCAGGCTAGCCGCTCCCGGCCCCTGTTGCGCCGCGGCCGTCGTGGGTAGGTGGTCGTGGGTAGGTGCTCGTCGGAGGGACCCCCGACGCAACCCAGGAGAACGGAGACCACGATGAGCGTGACGAGCTTCCAGGACCTGCCGCTCGCGGACCGCGAGCGGGAGTGGGACGGCGACGCGGCCGAGAAGCGGGTGCGTGAGTGGGCCGGCGCCACCGACGAGCCGAACGAGAAGTACCGCGACGCCCACGTCTGGTACGACGCGGAGCACAAGACGAACTTCACGGCATACAAGCTCCTCGTCGCCGACGTCGTCGACGGGCGCCTGCGCGCGGTCCCGCGGGGAGTCATGGCCGCAGCGGCCGTCATGCAGGGCTCGCGCGGGGGCGTGGACCTGCCGGACAAGGACCGCGACCGGGTCCGGAGCCACCTCGCGAAGTACTACGCCAAGATGGGCGAGGACGCCCCGTGGGAGCGCGACTGAACCCTCGCCTACCAGGGGACGGGGTCGTCCGTCAGAAGACCGCGCCGCCCCCGGTCACGCCGAGCACGGTGCCGGAGACGTAGCTCGCATCGGTCGGGGACGCGAGGAAGACGTAGGCGGGTGCCACCTCGCCGGGCTGGCCGGCCCGACCCAATGGCGTGTCGGCACCGAACGTCTCGAGCTTCCTGCTGTCACGGGTCGCCGGCTGCAACGGCGTCCAGATGGGCCCGGGCGCCACCGCGTTGACACGAATTCCCTTGGGGCCCAGCGACGCCGCGAGGTTGACGGTGAGGTTGTTGAGGGCCGCCTTGGTCGCCGCGTAGTCGAGCAGCGCCGGTGACGGGTCGTAGGCCTGGATGGACGTCGTGTTGATGATGGAGGACCCCGGGCGCAGGTGAGGGAGCGCCGCCTGGCACAGCCACAGCACCGCGTGCAGGTTGGTGCGCATGACGCGCTCGACGTGCTCCGGCTGCAACCCCTCCAGCCCCTCGGGGCCGCGGTCCCAGTGGTAGCCGGCGTTGTTGACGAGGACGTCGAGCCCACCCAGGCCGCGTACCGCGTCGGCCACCGCACGCATGCACGTCTGGCGTTCGACGAGGTCGCCCGGCACGAGGACCGCCGTGCCGCCGGCGTCCTCGATCCACTCGGCGGTGTCCTCGGCGTCCGACTGCTCCCCGGGCAGGTAGCTGATCGCGACGTCGGCACCCTCGCGGGCGTAGGCGATGGCGACGGCACGTCCGATCCCCGAGTCGCCACCGGTGATGAAAGCCCTTCTCCCGTCGAGCTTCCCGTGGCCGACGTAGGTTTCCTCACCGTGGTCGGGCGTCGGCTCCATCCGGCTCGTCAGGCCCGGAGGCTCCTGCTGCTGGGCGGGGAAACCGCCCTTGTCGTCGTGGCGCACCATGCTCTCGGCGCGGTCGGCGATCTCGGACACGGGCCTATCCCTCCTATCGACATTCACTACGTCCCCCTCCTACCCACCTCCAAGCCGTGGAGACGGCCGACCGCCGTCGCGGACCATTGCGCATTCGCTGTCGGCGTGGCACTGTCGGAAGGTCTGAGCGGTCCAACCACAGCGCCGACTCCGTCATCCGAGACATCCGGAGATGAGTCATGGCGCCTTCCGCACCCCGCCCCCGCCAGTCCTTCGCCGAACGGGACGCAGAGACCTCCGAGCTCTTCGGTCGGCTCGCGTCCAGCGCGACCCCCGAGGAGTCCGAGGCGGTCGTCGAGCAGATCGTGCTGCTCTACCTCGACCTGTGCACGACGATGGCCGGCCGCTACGACGGACGCGGTGTCGAGCACGACGACCTCGTCCAGGTGGCCCGCCTGGCCCTCGTCAAGGCCATCCGACGCTATGAGCCCGGGCACGCACCGTCGTTCGCCGCCTACGCCGTCCCGACGATCTCGGGTGAGCTGAAGCGCTGGTTCCGCGACCGGGGCTGGGTCGTGCGTCCCCCACGTCGGCTCCAGGAGCTGCGGGCCGACCTCGCGGCCGTCCGCGCCGAGCTCGAGCAGGAGCTGGGCGCCACGCCCACCGACGCGGACCTCGCCCGTGCCCTCGGCTCCACCGTCGAAGAGGTGCGCGAGGCGGCATCCGCTGCGACGGGCTTCCGCCCCCTGTCGCTCGACTGCAGCACGGCCGACGACGACCGCCCCGGCCTGTCGACCTTCCTCGCGGCCGACGACGAGCAGCTGCGGGCGGCGGACGACCGCGTCTGCCTGACGGAGGCGCTGACCGAGCTCGACGACGACGAGCGCGAGCTGCTGCTCATGCGCTACGTCGAGGGCATGACGCAGCGCGAGATCGGGGAGGCCCGCGGCGTCAGCCAGATGCAGGTGTCACGGAGCCTGCGCCGGATCACGGTGCGGCTGCACGACCACCTGGTCGAGCAGCCGGCCGGGGACCCCGCCCAGCCCGAGGAGATGAGCACGGCGTCCTGAGAAGGGACGTCAGTCGGCGACGTCCTCGCGCTGCCGCCGGTCGCCGGCGATAGGCGGCAGGGCGCCGGTGTCGGCGACCTGCAGGGCCACCTCGTGCAGCTTGCGGTTGGCGTTCTGGCTCGCCATCCGCAGCAGCCCGAAGGCCTGGTCCCGGGTCACGTGGTGCCGCGTCATGAGCACGCCCATGGCGACCCCGATCTCGCGGTTGCTGACGAGCGCCTTCTGGAGGTTCTCGACCTGGAGCCGGTTGGCCGCCAGCGCCACCGCGAGGGCGCCGTGCGTGGCGAGCATGAGCCCGACGAGCTCGGCCCGCTCGTCGAACGCCGCCACCTGGTCCGCGTAGATGTTGAGGCCGTCGATGGCGTCGCCCGACTCGTGGCCGAGGCGGTAGCTCAGCATGCTGAGCAGACCGAGCTCGCCCGAGACCCGGGCGCCGTACTCCGGCCACCGGTCGTCGTGGCGCAGGTCCTTGGGGCGGTAGAGGGCGTCGTCGACGATGGCGTCGAGGCACGGGCCCGAGCCGAGGGCGTACTGGATCGCGTCGGCGCGACGCGCCAGGTCGTCGGTGGACGCGACCGTGCGGAAGCGGCCGTGCTCGTAGCTGGTGATGCTCGCGCAGCGCGCGCCGGGCACCCGCTCGACGGCCATGCGCGCGACGGCGTCCAGTGTGGCCTCGGGCCCGTTGGACTCGAGCTCGGACCCGAGCTGGGCGAAGGACTCGGCGATCTCCCGCAGCTCGTCGTCCGCCTGGCGCCGCTCGTCGTCACCCATCTCGCACCTGCCTCTCCTCGACCTCAAACGTAGACCCTCCGCCGAACGGGCGGCCACGGCGACCGGCGTGCTGCCCCGACGGGTACGTCACAATGAGGCCAACCTCGAGGAGCACCCGCGTGTCGTCATGTCCGTCAACCTGATCTACCTCATCGCCGGAGTCGCGATGTTCCTCGCGGCGGTGCTCCCCTCCGTGCTCGATCGGTATGCCGTGTCGGCCGCGATGGTGCTCCTCGTCCTCGGCATGGGGATCGGCCTGCTGCCCCTGCCGGAGGGAATGCGCCTGGACCCCGTCGTGATCCGTCCGCAGGTCGAGCGGATCACCGAGTTCACGATCCTCGTCGCCCTCATGGGCGTCGGCCTCGCCATCGACCGCTCGTTCGAATGGCGCAGCCGGGCGGCCTGGGCCACGTGGTCGCCGACGTGGCGGCTGCTCGCGCTCGCGATGCCCCTGACCATCGCCTCCGTGGCCCTGCTCGGCTGGGGGCTCGGGCTCGCACCGGCGGCAGCGCTCCTGCTCGGCGCCGCACTGTCCCCCACCGACCCCGTGCTGGCCAGTGACGTCCAGGTGGAGGGACCCCGCGTCGAGGAACCGGATGACGACGACGGCGAGGCGCTCGGCGAGCCCGTCGACGAGAAGGACGACGTGCGCTTCGCACTGACCTCCGAGGCCGGTCTCAACGACGGGCTGGCCTTCCCCTTCGTCACGGCCGCGGTCCTGATGGCGTCCGCCGGCGGCCTTGCGTCCGTGGGGTCCTGGGGTCTGGAGTGGTTCGCCTGGGACCTCGTGGGCAAGGTCGTCGTCGGCGTCGCTGCCGGTGTCGCCGTCGGCTGGGGCCTGGCCCGCGTCGCCTTCCGGTCCCCGCGGCGTTCGCTGCGTCTCGCCGAGCAGGGCGAGCCGCTGCTGGCCCTCGCGGCCCTCGTCATGACCTACGGCGTCAGCCAGCTCGTCGGGGGCTACGGCTTCGTGTCGGTCTTCGCCTGCGGCATGACCCTGCGCGCCGCCGAGCGCAACCACCACTACCACCGCTCGATGCACGAGGTGGTCCAGCGGCTCGAGCGGCTGCTGACGCTCATCATCCTGCTCATGCTCGGCATGAGCATGACCAAGGGCGTGCTCGACGAGCTCGACTGGCGCGGCGTCGTCATCGCCCTCGCGCTCGTCTTCGTGCTCCGGCCCCTCTCCGGCTGGGTCAGCCTGCGCCTGCGGGCCCGTCCGGCAGGGCTGCCGGGCGGCCTCGGCCACAAGGAGACGCTCGCGACCGCCTTCTTCGGCGTCCGCGGCATCGGCTCGCTCTACTACCTCGCCTTCGCGGCCGGCGAGCACCCGTTCGCCGAGGAGCGCTGGCTCTGGTCGACCGTGGCCTTCACCATCCTGCTGTCGGTCATGGTGCACGGCACGCTGGCGACGCCGGTCATGCGCTACCTCGAGCGCCGCAGGGAGCGGGGCGGTCGGGCCCGGCCCGCCTGAGGTCCCGGCCCCGCGCCGACGCAGCTCGGCGCCCGGACGGTGCACACGGCATACCACCGCATTTCAGGCACTTTCGCGCTACATCCCGGCAGGATCGGGTCTACGGGTGTGCATCCGGCGCCGTGGGGTATGGGACTGGACGGAGGCTCCAGATCAGCGGCCCCGACCCCGCGCCGACGCCCCCTCGATCGGTAGCGTCGGCTGTGCACCGAGAGGCAACCGGTTGAGTCCCGTCATCGCATCCGTCCCTGCAGGCCACGTCTACGTCCGGCACCTCGCGCCGCCCGACGGAGAGACGACGGTGACCCGCCTCGCCGACCCCCGCCCGCGCGCCGACGTCCCGGACGCGCAGTGGTGGCCCCCGAGGATGCTCGAGCCGGGCTGGGTCGACCGGCACGCGGACGAGTTCGACGTCATGCACGTGCACTTCGGCTTCGACGCCGTGTCGCCCGAGGACCTCGCAGAGGTCGTCGGGAGCCTGCGGCGCCACGGCAAGCCCCTCGTGGTCACCGTGCACGACCTGCGCAACCCCCACCACGCCGAGCCGGGACTGCACGACGCCCAGCTCGGGGTCCTCGTCCGTGCCGCGGACGCCGTGCTGACCCTGACCGCCGGGGCCGCTGCCGAGATCGCGGAGCGATGGGGCCGCGAGGCGCTCGTCGTCCCCCACCCGCACGTCGTCGAGGAGCCGCGCCTCTCGCAGGGGCGGGTGCCGCACGCCGGGTTCGTCATCGGCGTCCACGCCAAGAGCCTGCGCGCGAGCATGGA
This sequence comes from Terrabacter carboxydivorans, assembly GCF_039532035.1. Classification (NCBI taxonomy): domain Bacteria; kingdom Bacillati; phylum Actinomycetota; class Actinomycetes; order Micrococcales; family Intrasporangiaceae; genus Terrabacter; species Terrabacter carboxydivorans. The sequence continues at coordinate 44,067 of NZ_BAAARE010000001.1, forward strand.
CCCCCTGCCCGTCATCGAGGAGATCGTCGCCGCGCTGCCCGGGCTCCCGGGCGCCCGCCTGCGCGTCGACGCCCACACCGACGTCATGACACCGGGGAACCCTCGCCACGCCGTCGAGCTCGAGCCGCGTCTGCGCGAGCTCGCCGACGACGGCCGGATCGACCTGCACGTGCACGACTACTTCACCGACGACGAGCTCTGGGACTACCTCCAGTCCCTCGACGTGTCGGTGCTGCCCTACCGGTTCGGCACGCACTCCGGCTGGCTCGAGGCCTGCCACGACCTCGGCACGACCGTCCTGGCCCCCGACTGCGGCTACTACGCCGACCAGCGGCCCTGCATCCTCTACGCCGTGCCGGGCCCGGCGCCGGCGCAGAGCGGGAGGGGCGCCCCGCCGTTGCGCGAGGCGCTGTTGCGCGCCTACCGCGACCGCCCGTCGTGGCGGGCCGATCCCGAGCAGCGCCGCCGCGAGCGCCTCGAGATCTCTCGCGTCCACGAGCAGGTGTATGCCGCGGTGCTGGCCGACGTCGCGCAGCGAGGTGTGCCGTGCACGTCGTAGTCCTCGGGTCGTCGCGGCACCCCATCGCCGAGCCCTTCGCCGGCGGCCTCGAGTCCCTGACGTGGCACCTCGTCCGCGGCCTGCGGGACCGTGGCGTCGACGTGACGTTCTTCGCCGGCCCGGGCAGCGACCCCGCCCTCGGCGCCACCGAGCTCGACGTCACGCCGCTGCGCCTCAGCGACACGGCTCGCGCCGACGTGTCGATGGTGCCCGAGGCCTGGCTGCGCGAGCACCACGCCTACCTGCAGGTGATGCTCGCCCTCCAGCGCCGTGACGACATCGACGTGGTCCACAACAACAGCCTCCACCACCTGCCCGTCGCGATGGCCCACTCCTTGAGCGCACCGGTCCTGACGACCCTGCACACCCCTCCCACGCCCTGGCTCGAGCCGGCGATCGCCATCGATGCCCGCTCGCGCAACGTCGCGCGGCGCGGGCACTACGTCGCGGTCAGCCAGCACACCGCGAGGTCCTGGTCGCACGTCGCGTCCGCGGACGTCGTCCACAACGGTGTCGACGTCCGGCGCTGGGTCGCCGGGCCCGGCGGTGACGACCTCGTGTGGGTCGGCCGCATCGTGCCCGAGAAGGCGCCGCACCGCGCCGTCGCCATCGCCCGCGCCGCCGGCCGACGCCTGCGCATCGCCGGCCCGGTGGGTGACGCCGCCTACTTCGCCCGGCACGTGGCCGGCGAGCTCGACGACGACATCTCCTACGTCGGCCACCTCGACACCGAGGGCCTCGTGTCCCTCGTCGGCTCCAGTGCCGCCACCCTGGTCACGCCCGAGTGGGACGAGCCCTACGGCCTCGTGGCCGCCGAGTCGCTCGCCTGCGGCACCCCCGTGGTGGCCCTGGACCGCGGCGGCCTGCGCGAGTTCGTCGTGCCCGGCGTCGGGGTGCTCGTGCCGCAGGGCGCGGGTGACGACGAGGCGGCGGAGGCCGTGGCACGAGCCGTCGGGCTCGACCGGGACGCCTGCCGTGAGCACGCGGTGGCCGCCTGCTCGGTCGACCGCATGGTGGAGGCGTACCTCGACGTCTACCGGTCGCTCGCCGAGCTGGCCGGTGCCGCGTGATCGGCTACTACGTCCACCACCAGGGCCTCGGTCACCTCACCCGGCTGCAGGCCCTGGCCGAGCAACTGCGGTCCCCCGTGACCGGCCTCAGCTCGCTGCCGCGGCCTGCCGGCTGGGACGGGGACTGGGTGCAGCTGGATCGGGACGACGCGTTGCCGGCCGCCGACGCCGCGGCGGCCGATGCCACCGCGCTCGGGGTGCTGCACTGGGCTCCTCGGCACGACCGCGGGCTCGCGGGGCGCGGCGCCGCCGTGGCCGAGTGGATCCGGCGCACCGACCCCGCACTCGTCGTCGTCGACGTGTCGGTCGAGATCGCCGTGCTGAGCCGGCTCTGCGGCGTGCCGGTGGTCGTGCTCGCCATGCCGGGCGTGCGCACCGACCGGCCCCACGCCCTCGCCTACGACCTGGCCGAGGCCCTGCTCGCACCGTGGCCCGACGGCGCGCACACCGACGGCTGGCCGGCGGCCTGGCACGCGAAGCTCTGGGCCGTCGGCGGTCTGTCGCGCTTCGACGGCAGAGCCCCGGGACGGGTCGCCGTGCCGGAGGGTGCCCTGCCCGACGGGCCCGGCGCGCCCGGGCGTCCGCGCCGCGTCCTGCTCCTGTGGGGAGGTGGCGGACGCGGGACGTCGGCCGCCGAGGTCGCCGCCGCGCGGGCAGCGACACCCGGGTGGGAGTGGGTCGAGCGAGGGCCCGGGTCGCCCTCCCCCGACCTGTGGTCCGACCTCGCCTCGGCCGACGTCGTCGTCACCCACGGCGGCCAGAACTCCGTGGCCGAGGTCGCTGCGGCAGGTCGGCCGGCGGTCGTCGTGGCCCAGCCCCGCCCGTTCGACGAGCAGGTCGCCACGGCCCGGGCGGTCGAGCGGCTCGGCGCAGCCGTCGGCGTCGACACCTGGCCCCGTGCCGAGTCCTGGCCCGGGCTGCTCGACCGCGCCGTCGCTCGGGGTGGTGAGGGCTGGCGCCGGTGGTCCACCGGCAACGGCGCCGCCGTCGCGGCCGCGCGGCTCGACGCGCTCGTCGACCGTCACCGCCGGTCGATGGAGCGGGCTGCGTCGTGAGCCCCGGTCCGGCTCCTTCCGCCGCTGCCGGCGGGGGCAGCCTCGCCGTCGTGACGATCGTGCACGGGCGCCACGAGCACCTCGAGCGCCAGCTCTGGGGCCTGCGCCGGCAGAGCTGCCCGCCCGACGCCCACGTCGTCGTCGCGATGGACGACCCGCACGTCGAGGCCGTCGCCCGGAAGCACCGGGGCGGCTGGGACCTGCACGTGGCCGAGACCTCACGTCACGACGGCCACCTGCCGCTCGCCGCCGCTCGGAACCTCGGCGTCGACGTCGCCGCCCGGGCCGGAGCCGACCGGGTCGTGCTCCTCGACGTCGACTGCATCCCGTCGGCCGGGCTGGTGGGGAGGTATGCCGCGGTGCTGGCCTCGCCGGACGACCACCTCCCCGACGTGGCGCCGGCCGAAGGCCCGACGGTCCTCGCCGGCGAGGTGGCCTACCTGCCGCCTGCTCCCGCGGGCCTGGACTACCGGGACCTCGGGCTCGCGGCCCTGACCGACCTCGCCTCCCCCCACCCGGCCCGCCCGGTCCTGGCCGCCGACGACGTGCGTCCGGCGTCGGACCTGCGCCTCTTCTGGTCCCTCTCCTTCGCCCTCACCGTGCGTGACTGGCACGCGGTCGGCGGGTTCGACGAGGGCTACGTCGGCTACGGAGGAGAGGACACCGACTTCGGGCAGCGCCTCGGCGCGGCCGGCGGCCGCCTGCTGTGGGTCGGCGGGGCCCGGGCCCACCACCAGCACCACCCGACCTCCTCGCCGCCGGTGCAGCACGTCGACGACATCGTCGCCAACGCCAACCGGTTCGCCGAGCGCTGGGGGTGGTGGCCGATGGAGGGCTGGCTCGAGGAGTTCGCGGCACGCGGGCTCGCGCGCCGGACGCCAGACGGGAGCTGGCACGCCCACTCGTCGGCGCCGGGCTAGCCGGCTGGTCAGCGCGCGAGCACCACTGTGCTCAGGGCGTGCTCGAGGACGGCCCTGCTCGTCGAGCCGAGCGTCATGCCGGCGAAGCCCCCGCTGCCCGTCGCGCCGAGCACGACCTCCTCCGCCGCGGCCGAGAGGTGGATCAGCTCCTCGGCGGCGTGGCCCGAGAGCACCTGCTGCTCGATCTCGACGTCGGGGAAGTCGGCGGCGACCTCGTCCACGACCTCCCCGAGGTAGGCCGCCGTGGCCTCCTGGGGGTCGGCCGTGAACCACCACGGCGACGCACCGACACGGTCGGGCGGCGCCAGCGGGTAGAGGTGCCACACCGCGACCGCGACGACCCGGTCACCCTTGGCGCGCGCGTCGGCACAGGCCCACCGCAGTGCGATGCGGCTCTGCTTCGAGCCGTCCACCCCCACCACGATCCGGGCCCTCCGCCCGGGCACACGTGCGTCGGGTCCCACCTCCACGCGTGCTGCCGTCGGTGTGACGCCGGCAGCCGTCGGCCCGCCATCGGGGCGTGTCCTCTCGTCCATGGGGCTCACCTCTGCTCCCAGCCTGCGCCCGGGTCGCGGGGGGCGGCAGGTGCATCCGTCCTGTCCGATCCGGGACCTTGGTCCCGTCCGCGGCACGACCTTCGGCCGTACCCGCGGGCGTCACGACCTGTGCACCATCGACGCAGCGCCGCGACCGGCGGCTACGACCTGGGAGAGCACCATGTGCACGGTCCTCATCACGTACTCCACCCCGCAGCCGCTCGACGAGACCACTGCGCCCGGAGCCTCTGCAGAGGTGGGCGGCGCGCCGTCGGTCCCGACGACCCCCTCGCCCGCGGCCGCACCGTCCTTCGCCGCCACGACGGCCGGCATCGACGAGGCCATCGCCGCCGCGGTCGCCGACGAGCTGACCCGAGCCGGTCATCGCGTGGCGTGCCGTCCGAGCGTGGCCGTCACGACGACGAACGGCTTCGACCTCGTGGTCGCCGTCCATCGCCTGCGGGTCAGCCACTCGAACGGTGGGTGGCCTCTGCCCGTCGACCCGGACGACCCGGAGACAGCAGCGCAGGACGGCGTCGACCGGTTCGAGAGCGACCAGCACCACGACGAGGCCTCCACGATCCCGATGACGTGGTGCGCCGACTGGCGTGCCGTCGACGCGTGGGCCCGAAGCGTCGGCGACCACCTCGTCCACTTCCTCGAGCTGCGCACCGAGCTGGCCCGCGTCCGCGCAGAGCTGGACCGCTGTCGCGTCATGCTGCTGGCCACCACGCCCGAGGCCCGACCGCTCTCGGCCCCCGAGCTCGGCCGGCCGGCCAACCGGGACGGCGACCGGGACGTCGGACGAGAGGGCCACGGAGGCCGACGCACCCACCGGCTGGCCGCGGCCGGCCACGCCTCGGGGAGCTGACATGTCGACCTCGGGCTCGCGGGCGGCGGAGCACGCCGAGAGACCACACGCCCCACGGACGAACCGCCGGATCAACTACGTCGACCTGACCCCCGGGGAGTGCCAGCTGCTGCTCGACTCCCGCGACATCGGACGCATCGGCTGGAACGCCGGGCACGGCCCGCAGATCCTCCCGGTCAGCTACGCCTGCGTCGCCGACATGATCGTCTTCCGCACCTCCCCGTTCGGCGTGCTCTCCGAGCTCGTCCGGCCCACGCAGGTCGTGCTCGAGGTGGACGACCTCGACGCGAGCGCCCACACGGGGTGGAGCGTCATCGCCCGTGGCCGTGCCCAGGCCGTGGCCTCACCGGCCCTGCTCACCCACCTGTGGACCGTGGACGGTGCGGAGCCCTGGGCCGGTGGCGTGCGCAACGTCTTCATCGGGATCACGGTCGAGCGCCTGACCGGACGCTCCTTCGGCTCGCAGCGAGTGCCGTCCGCGGCCCGGCGAGGCACTCACTGAGAGCCGGGACCAACCTGCCCAGAACACCCCACGGGGCCGGGCACGGGCCTAGCCTTGACACATGACGTCGACGTGCGCGACGCCCCGACGTTCCGGGCGCGCAGCGCGCCGTTCGCGGACGGCCCGCTGATGGTCGAGCGTGTCACCTCCCCCTCCGATTCATCCACTTCGTCGTCTTCGTCGCTCCTTCGGACTGCCGCCGACTCGTCGGGTCCGGGGACCGCAGCCGGCCCTGAGGGTTCGGCGAGCGCCCGGGACTCGGCCGAGGACCGCCTGCGGGGCCTGCTCGCCGCCAACCGCTCCGTGGTCTCGGAGCTCGCCCTGCCCGGGGTGCTGCGACGGATCGTCGAGGCGGCGCGCGCCATCGCCGGTGCCCGATACGCGGCACTCGGGGTCATCGGGCCCGACGGCAGGCTCGAGCAGTTCATCCACGCCGGCATGGACGAGGACACCGTCGAGCGGATCGGCCACCTCCCGACCGGTCGTGGGGTGCTCGGCGCGCTCATCGAGCAGCCCGAGCCGATCCGGCTGCACACCATCGGCGACGACCCGCGCTCGGCCGGCTTCCCCGCCGCGCACCCGCCCATGCAGGGCTTCCTCGGGGTGCCGGTGCGCTCGCGGGGCGAGGTCTTCGGCAACCTCTACCTCACCGACCGGGTCGACGGGTCGGACTTCAGCGCCGACGACGAGGACCTCGTCGTCGCCCTGGCCGCGAGCGCCGGCGTCGCCATCGAGAACGCCCGCCTCTACGAGGAGTCCCGGCGCCGCCAGGAGTGGCTGCGCGCCTCGGCGGAGATCAGCCGTGACCTGCTCCGCCCCGGCCTCGGCGACGAGGTTCTCGTGCGCATCGCCGATGCCATGCTCCGGCTCGCCGACGCCGACGTCGTCACCCTCGACTTCCCCGAGGGCGACCCGGCCACCCCCGCCCACCAGGTCAGGGAGGACGCGTCGCGGCTCGTCATCGAGGTGGCACGCGGAGTCGAGACGGACGACCTGCAGGGGACGGCATACCCCACCGCCCCCTCGCTGGCCGGCGAGGCGATGCGGGAGCGCCGAGTCGTGCTCGTCGACGGGACGGGTCCGCTCGACCCCGCGCTGACGCCCGTCATCGCCGACGGGATCTGGGGACCGGCCATGGCCTGCCCCCTCGTCGGGGAGGAGGGGGTGCGCGGAGCGGTCGTCGTGGCCCGCTGCGTCGGCAGCCGTCCGTTCAGCCCCTCGGACGTCGAGACGGCCGAGCAGCTCGCGCTCCACGCCGCCGTCGCGCTCGAGCTCGCCGACGGGCGTCGCGACGAGGAGCGTGTCGCCATGCTCGAGGACCGGCACCGCATCGCGCGTGACCTCCACGACCACGTCATCCAGCGGATCTTCGCCACCGAGCTGACGCTCGAGGCCGTCACCGGGCGCGCGACCGACCCCGCGGTGCGCGCGGCCCTGGGACGGGCCGTCGAGGACCTGGACGAGACGATCCGGCGCATCCGCACCTCGATCTTCGACCTGCAGGGGGCGCGGTCGTCCCCGGATGCCCGCGCCGTCCTGCTCGAGGTCGTGCGCTCCTCGACGGCCGGGCTGGGCTTCGAACCCGCGCTCCGGCTCGAGGGGCCCGTGGCGACCGTACTCGACCCGGCGCTGCTGCACGACGTGACCGCCGTGCTGCGCGAGGGCCTCACCAACGTCGTCAAGCACTCGCGGTGCACGAAGGTCGACGTCCACGTGACGGTGACCGCCTCCTGCGTCACGGTCGAGGTCACCGACGACGGGTCGGCGATGTCGCCGGGCACCGGGCGGGGCGCAGCGGGTCCGGAAGACGCGGACCACACGGATGCGCCTGGCACCGGCCGCCCGGTCCGGCCCACCCACGGCCGCGGTCTCGACAACCTCACGAGCCGCGCCCGCGCCCGCCACGGCGAGTGCACCCTGGCCACCGACGAGAGGGGGACGGTGCTCACATGGACCGCTCCGCTGACCAGCTGACCCCACCGATCACGGTCTTCCTGCTCGACGACCACGAGATCGTCCGGCGCGGGCTCATCGACCTGCTCGAGTCCCACGACGGCTTCCGCGTCGTCGGCGAGGCCGGCACCGCCGCCGAGGCCCTGCGCCGGATCCCCACCCTCGCCCCGCAGGTCGCCCTCCTCGACGCGCGCCTGCCCGACGGCAGCGGCATCGACGTCTGCCGGGAGGTCCAGGTGAGCAGCCCGGGCACCCGGTGCCTCATCCTCACCTCCTACGACGACGACGACGCGCTCTTCGCGGCAGTGATGGCCGGAGCCTCCGGCTACCTCCTCAAGCAGATCCGCGGCCCGTCGCTCACCGAGGCGGTCGCCCACGTCGCCGCCGGCCACTCCCTCATCGACCCGGCCCTCGTCGAGCGCCTGCTCGAACGCATCCGCCGACCCGCGGCCGACGAGACCCACGCGGGCCAGGGGACCCACGGCGGGCACGGGTCGCTCGACGGCCACGACGCACGGCAGGGGCACGGCCGACGCAACGGTCGGGCCGGGCCGTGGACGCCGGCCGACTCCCTGACCGACCGGGAGGAGGAGATCCTCGGCCTCATCGCCGAGGGCCTGACGAACCGGCAGATCGGCGTGCGCCTGCACCTGGCCGAGAAGACGGTCAAGAACTACGTGTCCGGCCTGCTCGCCAAGCTCGGCTTCGAGCGGCGCACCCAAGCCGCCGTCTACGGCGCCCAGCACGGACACGACCCCGAGCAGGACGACCACCACTCCAACCACCACGACGCCAGGCACGACATCAGGCACGACACGGGGCACGACACGGGACACGACGCCCAGTGGGCCGACCGTCGCGGACGACCCTGACGGCATACGCGCGCGGGTGTCTGTAACGCATCGTCGCGGGCGCCGATGGTCATGGTGAGGCGGCACCCGATCCCCCGAGCGGGTGCCGTCTCGCTGTCCGCCCGAGGGCCGACAACACCGCCGCCCCTGCTGGTTGAAGGGCGACGATGCCGCACGTGCCCTGTACCCCGCGGGCGCGAGGACGAACAGGACACTCCCGTCACAGGTCCTGGAGAGCGTCCCGTTCGGGCGCCCCGCCCGCCTGCCCGGCGCATCATGGAGGGTGGGTGACCTGCGTGACGCAGGCGGGGAAGGAGCGCGATGGAGCCGCAGCGGCCGCGGTCGGGCCGGGCCCTCGGACTCACCGCCCTCGCGACCGTGCTGCCCGGCTCCGGGCTGACGCGCACCCGCAGCCGCCGGCTCGGGTGGGTGCTGCTCGTCGTCACGCTGGGCGCCCTCGCCGTGGCGGCGCGCTCCGTCCTGACGCGCGGGGTCACCGCCACCGCGCTCGAGATCGTCTCGCACCCCGAGCTCATGGGCCCGGCGGCGCTCGCCATCGCCGCCTGGGGACTCGTGTGGTGCGCGTCGATCGTGCTCACCGCGGTCGAGGCCAGGCCTCGCGGGCTCGGCGGGGGCCGCACGCTCGTGCTCGCCGCCTTCACCACGGCCATGGTCGGGGCGATCGGGAGCGGGACGTACCTCGCGGTCGACTACGCCCTCATCACCCGGGACACCGTGGGCGCCGTCTTCTCGGCGCCGACGCCTCGCCCCGGGACCGGGCCACGCGTCACCGCCGAAGTCGGCCCCAGCACCTCGCCCGACGCCGACCCGTGGGCCGGGCAGCCCCGCCTCAACGTGCTGCTCATCGGCTCCGACGCCGGAGCCGACCGCGTCGGCATCCGCACCGACTCGATGATCGTCGCGAGCCTCGACACCCGGTCCGGCCGCACGACCCTCATCTCGCTGCCGCGCAACCTCCTCGACGCGCCCCTCGCGCCGAACAGCCCGCTCCGCGCGCGCTACCCCTCCGGCCACTTCGGCCAGCCCGACCGCGCCTGCGCCCAGAACACCCCGGGCGTGACGGGACAGTGCCAGCTCACCAACCTCTACGCCGAGGCGGAGGCGTATGCCGTCGACCACCCCGGCGCCTACGCGCCGGGCATCGTGCCCGGCCGTGAGGAGGTCCGTGGCGCCGTGCAGCAGATCGTGGGGCTGCCCATCGACCACGTCGTCGTCATCGACCTGCGCGGGTTCCCGCTCCTCGTCGACGCGATGGGCGGCCTCGACATCAACGTCAAGGACGCCGGGACGGGAGGACCCCTTCCCATCGGCGGGCACGTCACGGCCGACAACCGCGTCGTCGGGGTCACCGGGTGGTTCCGGCCGGGCCGCCAGCACCTCGACGGGCAGCACGCGCTATGGTACGCCCGCTCCCGCGCAGCCGACAACGACGACTACCGGCAGGCACGGCAGCGCTGCGTCGTCCGGGCCATCGTCGAGCAGGTCGACCCACTCGCGATGCTCCGGGAGTACCCCCGCCTGGCCCGGATCGCCCGCGACAACATCTACATCGACATCCCCGTCCAGAGCCTGCCCGCCATGGCCCTGCTCGCCGAACGGGCGCAGCGGGCGCCGGTCGACAGCGTCTCCCTCACCCTCGGCGACGGGATCAGACCGTGGAGCCCCGACTACGCCAGGATCCGCGCGCTGGTCCGCCGGGGCATCACGGCGTCCACCACCCCCGACGCGTCTCGGCCGGCGTCACCGCCGCCGACGACACCCGTGGCCCAACCGACACCACGTCCGACACCGCATCCGACACCGCATCCGACACCGAGCCCGACACCGAGCCCGACGACGACGCCGTATGCGCAGTGCTGAGTCGTGCCGACCGGTGGGGTGAGGCTGCCCGGACCACCTCGGATCACCCCCGACGGGGGAATCGGGCGCCCGGCCTCGCTCCTAGCGTGGCGACATGAGGACCAGCACCGTCGTCACCGCCGCGCTCCTGACCGCGAGCCTCGGGCCGCTCGCTGCGTGCACGTCGCAGCCGGACCCGGTGCAGGGCCGCATCACCGACCCCGCCCGGGGCACGAGCGTCAACGCACAGGCCGGGGACCTGCGCCTGCTCGCGACCCGCATCGACGCCCCCGAGGACCGCAAGCTGCTCGGGGGCTCCAACACGGGCCTGTTCACCACGCTCGCCAACGACGGCGCCGCCGCCGACCGGCTCGTAGCGGTCAGCACGGTCTACGCCCGACAGGTCGTGATGCGCCAGGGCACCGACGGCGCCGAGAGCCCGGTGCAGGTCGACGTGCCCGCGGCGGGGGTCGTGTCGCTGCAGTACCCCGGGGGCCTGCACCTCGAGATGGTCGACCTCAAGGTCGACGTGCGGGCGGGCCGGCTGCTGCCGGTGACCTTCCGCTTCGAGAAGGCCGGCAGCGTGACCGTCAACGTCTTCGTCGACGGCTTCGGCCTGCCCACCGTCTCGCCAGTCTCGCCCGTCTCGCCCGTCGCGCCCGCGACGAGCTAGTCGCGCACCGGTGGTGCGTCCGGCCGTGGGACGTGCGGGTCGGCCGCGGAGGCGAAGACGTTGAGCCCCATCGACCGGCTCAGGGAGCGTGTGATGAGCTGACCCCGCACGCTGTTGCCGGCGTCGTCGAGCGGCGGGGACCACACGGCCAGGCCGCCCTTGCCCGGAGCCACCGTCACCACGGCGCCGCTGACGCCGCTCTTGCCGGGCAGGCCGACCTCCCAGAGCCAGTCGCCCGACAGCTCGTAGAGGCCGGCCGTCGCCATGACGGCCAGTACGTGCGCGCAGGTCCTGTCGGAGACCACGCGCCGACCCGTCAGGGGGTTGACGCCTCCGTCGGCCAGCGTCGCCGCCATGACGGCCAGGTCGTGCACGTCGACGGACACCGAGCACTGGCGCGTGTAGAGGTCGGTCGCGACGTCGGGGTCGCAGTGGAGCCGGCCGTAGCTGTGCAGCAGGTGCGCGATGCCCCGGTTGCGCAGGTTGGTGGCCGACTCGCAGGCGTACACCTCGTCGTCGACGGTGAGACGGCGCCCGGCGAACGCCGACAGCCAGTCGACGACGACGTCCCACGCGGCATCCGTCGTCGTGTCGGGGCGCCCGGTGCCCGCGATCTCCGGCGCCAGGCTCGTCGTCGCGATGGCGCCGGCATTGACCATCGGGTTCATGGTGCGGTGGTCGTGCAGCTCGATCGCCATCACCGAGTTGAAGGGCAGCCCGGTTGCGTTGGCGCCCAACAGGTTTCGGGCCCGGTCTGCTCCCACGGCCTCGACGACGAGGGCGAGCACGAAGGGCTTGGACACGCTCTGGACCGAGAAGCGGACCCCGACGTCACCGACCTCGAAGGCGCGCCCCGTCACCGACGCCACCGAGACGGCACACGACGCGGGGTCCGCCGTGGCCAGCTGGGGGATGTAGGTCGCGACGGGCCGTCCGCGACGTGCCGGTGCTGGTCGTAGGCCGCCCGCACCAGGTCACGGACCGTGGCGTCCTCGGGCAGCTGCCCTGTCGACACCTGCGCGAAGGGCCCGTCCGGGTCCACGTCCACCACAGCGCCCCGTGTCAGTTGAGGTGGACGGGAGCGCCCGGTCCCCACGGGATCCCGACGAGGTACCAGACGACGAAGAAGATGATCCACGTGACGAGCACGATGGCGGTGTAGGGGATCATCATCGACACGACGGTGCCGAGACCCGACCTGCGCTCGTACCGCTGGCAGACGAGGACGATGAACGGCAGGTAGACCATGAGCGGCGTGATGACGTTCATCGGGCCGTCGCCGACGCGGTAGGCCGCGATGACCGTCTGCGGCGCGATGCCGAGCCGGTAGAAGAGCGGGATGAAGATCGGGGCGAGGATCGCCCACTTGGGGATGACGCCGGGCATGATCAGGTCGATGACGGCGACGAGCAGGATGAAGCCGACGAGCAGGGCCAGTGCTCCGATGTTGGCGCTCTCCAGGAGGTCGGCGAGCCCGGTCGCCGCAAGCTTGCTGATGTTCGAGTAGTTGAAGTACGCGATGAACTGGGCGATGAGCAGCATGAGGAAGATCAGGCCGCCCAGCCCGTTGAACGTCTTGACGATGGCATTGATGACGTTGGTGCTGCCGGTCAGCGTCTGCGCTCCCCTGCCGTAGCCGAGGCCTGCCGCGAGGAAGAGCATTGAGATGATGAAGAGCAGGCTGCTCATGAACGGTGAGGAGCCGAAGATCTCGCCGGTCTCGGGGTTGCGCAGCGGAGCGTCCGGGAGCGCGGTCAGCAGCGTCACGACGACGACCGCGACGAGCGTCCAGATGAGCGACATCCGCAGGCCGCGTGACTGGAGCGCCACCTCCTCGTCGGTCTGGACCGTCTCGGCGGGGGCCTCCTCGGCCGCTTCGGAGGAGTCCCACCTGCCGAGGCGTGGCTCGAGCAGCCGTTCTGTCACCCACGTCATGACGAGGGCACAGAAGACGAGCGACGCCGTGCTGAAGAAGAAGTTCTGCGTCACGTTGAGCGTGACGCCCGGCGCGACGAGACCGATGGTCTCGTTCGTGACCTCCGTGATGATGCCGTCCGCCGGCGTGATGAGGACGTTGACGAAGAACGCCGCACTGACGCTGGCGTAGGCCGCCGCGATGCCCGCGAGCGGGTGGCGTCCCAGCGAGACGAAGGCCGCTGCGCCCAGCGGGATGAGCACGAGGTAGCCGGCGTCGGACGCGACGCTCGAGATGCCACCGAGCAGGACGATGATGAAGGTGATCGCGCCGCGCGGGGCGACCTTGACCATCGTGCGGATCAGGGCGGCGATGAGGCCGGCCTCCTCGGCGACACCGACACCGATCATGGCGACGAGGATGACCGCGACGACGCCGAAGTCGTTGAAGTTCTGCACCGCCGTCGTGAAGATGAACCGGATGCCGTCACCGGTCAGCAGGCTGTTGGCGGTGATCGTCTCGCGCTCGAGGTGGTAGTCCGGGACCGCCCCCGTCGGCGGGTGGGGGTAGCCCGGCACCGTGGTGCCGCCCTCGTAGTCGGGAACGGCCGGGACCGAGCCCGGTTCGCCGACGTCGGTCGTGACGCTCGCACCCGTCAGGTGCAGCACGTGCGAGAGCACGATGACCCCGATGATGAGCGCGAGGAAGATCAGCGCCGGGTGGGGCACCTTGTTGCCGAGCCGCTCGATGGCGTCGAGGAAGCGCTGGGTGCCGCCCGACTTCCCCTGCCCCTGCAGCTGGCCGCCCGACTCGTCGGACCCCTGGCCCGACGAGTCGTGGGCCCGAGCGGCGGTGCTCATGACCCGGTCCCGGACGCGCCCCCACTCTCCGTCGGCCGCTCGAAGGCGCACGCGAGCTCGACGAGCAGGCGGCTGCCGAATCCGGTGGCCCCCGTGTTGCGCCAGCCGACGGCCTCGGGCAGCTGGGCGGTCCCGGCGATGTCGATGTGCGCCCACGGCTTGCCGCCCACGAACTCCTCGAGGAAGAGGCCGGCGGTGATCTGTCCTGCGTTGGGCCCGCCCAGGTTGGTCATGTCGGCGATGGGTGAGTCGAGCTGCTTGCGGTAGGCCCGGTGCAGCGGGAGCGGCCAGACCGGCTCGTCGACGGCGGCACCGGCCGCTCGCACCTGCTCGACGAGCGCGTCGGAGTTGCCCATGACCCCGGCGATGTCGACGCCGAGTGCTCGCAGGCAGGCGCCGGTCAGGGTGGCGATGTCGACGATCGCGTCGACGTCGAGCTCCACCGCCAGCGACAGCGCGTCTGCCATGACGAGCCGGCCCTCCGCGTCGGTGTTGCGCACCTCCACCGTCTTGCCGTTGCGCATCTGGAGCACGTCACCGAGTTTGAGGGCCGAGCCGGACGGCATGTTGTCGGTGCACATGAGGTAGCCGGTGACCTCGGTGCGGCACCCGGCGTCGCGCAGGGCCGTCATGGCGGCGAGCACCGTCGCGGCGCCTGTCATGTCGTTCTTCATCTGCGCGTGCGACTCGTCGCTCGGCTTGATGCTGATGCCGCCGGAGTCGTACATGATCCCCTTGCCCACGAGGGCGAGGTGGCCACGTGACGGACCCTCCGGCACGTAGTGCAGACGGATCATCCGCGGCTCCTCGACGCTGCCGAGGTTGACCCCCAGGAGGCCACCGCAACCGAGCTCGACGAGCTCCTCCCTGCCGACGACCTCGACCTCGAGACCGGCCGGGGGTCCGAGCTCCTGCGCCACCTCCCCCATGCGGGTCGCGGTGAGCACCGCGGCCGGACAGTTGGACAGGTCCCGGCCGAGGGCGGCAGCGCGCGCGAGGAGCTCGCCGCGGCGCACCCCCTCGACGACCTCGTCGGAGTGCGCGGCGGGGGCGACGACGACGAGCCGCTCGAGGGCGCTGCCGTCGTCGGAGTCGCTGATCCGGAACTGCCACCGGCCGAGCAGGACCCCCTCGGTGACGGCGCGCGCGAACGCCCCCGGGGACAGCCCGATCTCCCGCTCCGGCAGCTCGACCGCGAGCCGGGTGTGCTGGGGCACGGCGCGGGCGAAGGTGGCTGCGAGGTCCCGCACCGCCGCCTCGTCGACCGCGTCGACGGCGCCGATCCCCACCGCGACGAGGGCGCGCCCGGCGCTGGGCAGGACGTGGGTCTGCCCGCGACGGCCGGTGAAGCCGACCGCTGCGAGGGCCGAAGCGTCGTGCCCGAGCTCCGCCGGGGGCTCGGCACCCTCGGCGACGGGGACGGCGACGGCGCCGACCTCGTCGGCGCCGGGCAGTTGCGTGACGACGTCGACGACGGCATACGACCGGGTCGACGGGACGGGGTCCACGGTGCGCATGGCGGGAGTGCTCACGCCGAGCTCCTTCCGGGGGCATGGGTTCGGTCCCTCCGAGCATGTCCGCCCTGCGGTTCATCCCGATTCACCCGTCGTGGGTGACCGCGCGGTGGTCCGCGAGCCGGACGATGGGAACCGTGAGCCCGGCCACCACGAGCCTGGTCGTCCTCGCAGCGACCGTCGCCCTCTTCGTCTGGAACCGCCTCCCCGTCGGCGGCGTGGCGGTGCTGTCCTGTCTCACCCTCTACGCCACCGGTCTCGTCGACGCCGACACCGCACTGTCCGGCTTCGGTGATCCTGTCGTCGTGTTCATCGCCTCGCTGTTCGTCGTCAGCGAGGCCATCGACTCGGCCGGCGTGACGACCTGGGCAGGACAACGGCTCATCGAGGTCGTCGGGGACGGCGCGGTGCGGCTCACCGTGGCGGTGCTCGCCCTGTGCGCCGTCCTCACGGCCGTCATCACCCTCAACGGCTCCGTGGCCGCCCTGCTGCCCATGGTCCTCGTGCTCGCCACCCGGATCCGGCGCTCGCCGTCGCTGATGCTGATGCCGATGGCCTTCGCCGGCAGCGCCGGTTCGCTCCTCGCCCTGACGGGCAGCCCCGTCAACGTCATCGTGTCGACCGCGTCCGTCGACGCCGGGGCGCAGCCCTTCCGCTTCTTCGACTTCGCGGTCGTCGGGCTGCCGCTCGTCATCGTCACCGTCGTCATCGGAGTCCTGCTCGGGCCGACGGTCCTCCCGCGCCGGTCCTCGAGCCAGCCCGTGCGCGACCTCGGTCGCCACGCGAGCCGCCTCGCGGCCTACTACGAGCTCCACGACGGCTTCTACCGCCTGCGCGTGCGAACCGGCTCCCCCGTCGTCGGCGTCCCGGCCGCCCGGTTGGACCTCACGGCCTACCCCGGCGTCACCCTCATCGGCGTGCAGGGCTCGGGAGGGCACGCCGTCTCCGGTGGCACCGGGGTCGCCGAGGACGACGTCCTCGTCGTCAGCGGTGCCAGCGACGCCGTCAGCCGGCTGGTGCCCGAGCTCCGTCTCGCGGTCGCCATGCAGCCGATCACCGTCGAGAGCGCCGGCATCATGAGTCGCGAGGTGGGCGTCGCGGAGGTCGTTGTGCCGCCCCGCTCCCCCCTCGTGGGCGAGACGTCCTTCCCGGGCCAGATGCGCGAGGCCGACCTCGTCGTGCTCGGCATCCGCCGTCTGGGCAAGGACGTCGGCGCTGCCCCGCTCGAGCTCACGGCCGGCGACAGCCTGCTCCTGCACGGCACCTGGACCTCCATCGAGGAGCTCGTGCACGACCGGGACGTGCTGCTCGTGGACTCGCCGGATCTCGTTCGGCGACAGGCGGTTCCGCTCGGAGCTCGGTCGGGGCGCGCCATCGTCATCCTCCTCGCCATGGTGGTGCTGCTCGCCCTCGGGCTCGTGCCACCCGCCATCGCGGGACTTGCCGCCGCGACCGCCATGGTCCTGACCAGGGTCGTGAGCGTCAAGCAGGCCTACCGCGCGGTCTCGTGGCAGACCGTCGTGCTCATCGGCGGCCTCATCCCGCTGTCGACCGCGATCGAGACGAGCGGCGCCGCCGACCTCGTCGCCCGGGGCCTCATCGACGTCGTCGGCAGCGGCCGGCCGTACGTGCTGCTCGTCGCGCTCTTCGCCCTCACCGCCGTCGTGGGACAGGTCGTCAGCAACACCGCGACCGTGCTCATCGTCGTGCCGATCGCCGTCGCGGCGGCGCAGGAGACGGGCGTCTCGGTCCAGCCGGTGCTGATGCTCGTGGCCGTCGCCGGCGCCGCCTCGCTGCTCACCCCGATCGCGACGCCGGGCAACATGATGATCATGGGTCCCGGCGGCTACCGCTTCGGTGACTACTGGCGGCTCGGACTGCCGCTCCTCATCGTCTGGATGGCCGTCGCCATCACCGTCATCCCGCTCGTGTGGCGCTTCTGACGGCCTCGGCGTCGCTCGCGTGCCGGCGGCGCCACACCGCGACGGTCACGCCGCCGAGCGCCAGGGGCACGAGCATCCAGCACACCCGGAAGACGACGAGGCCCGCGACGGCCGTCGCCTCCCAAGGGCCCTGCTCCAGACCGAGGATGGCGATGACCGCGGCGTCGAGGACGCCGACCCCACCGAAGGGCAGCGCGGTCAGCGGGTAGCTGACGAGCAGCGCGACCACGACGGTGACCGCCGACGCGGCGGAGGCCGGCACCCCGGCGAAGCGCAGCGACAGCAGCAGGAGCAGCGCCTCACTCAGGACCAGCCCGAACTGGCACGCCATGGCCCGCGACCAGCCGCGGCGCAGCACGTGCCCGGCCTGACGGACGAAGCCGGCGGCCCGCTCGGACCAGGCACGCGGGTCGATGCGCGACGAGAACCGCGCCGCCTGGCCGGCGACCCACTCCGCGGCTCGGGCCGCAGGTCGCTCACCGCGCGAGGCGATCACGAGGGCCGCCACCACGGCGAGACTCACCGCTCCGCTCGTGAGCGCGGTCCACGCATACGCCGGCTCGGCCTGACCCGCGGCGACGGCGACCGCGAGCCCGAGGACCGGCGAACCGAAACGCGCGACGTAGTAGGTCAGCGTGTTGAGCGAGATGCCGGCGATGCCCTCGGTCGCCTCGATCCCCCACGAGCGCAACATGGCGATGCGCAGCACGACGTCACCCGGCGGCGGTGCGACCGTCGCGACGAGGTTGGCCGACAGGTCGTTGCCGACGGCTCGGCGCAGGCCCAGCGACGGGACGAAGACGGCCAGGGGGCCGGCGTTGAGGCACTGGCGCACGGCGACCACGGCGAGCAGGGCCAGCACCTGCAGCGCGCCGAGCTGGGTGACGGCGTCCCAGACGGCCGGCCAGTCCACACGTCGCACGACACGGCTGAACCACCACAGGGCGAGGCCGGCCAGCAGGAGCTTCAGGGCTGCCGTGACCAGACGGCGACGGCCGTTGCGCGCCAAGGCTTCCGGCGCGCCCACCAGCGCCGTCGGCCCAGGGGGCTCCGGCGGCTCGGGCTCGTCCGACTCGTCCGGCACGGCGGTCAGTCCGGGAGTCGGCGCAGCTCGAGCAGCGTGAAGCCGAGGTCCTGGAAGCGGTCGAGGATGCCGTGCAGGTGGGGGGCGTCGACGACGTCCCCGTACATGACCGACCCGGTCGTGCCCGTCGCGACCGTCGACTCCTCGAGCTCCGGGAAGGCGGAGCGGGCGACATCGGGGATGTGCTCGACCAGGATGAACTCGTAGCGCACGCTGCCCCCTCCATGGGTCGGTCCGATGCGAAGCTCCTGGCTCGATCGTGCCGCGCCTGACCCGGTCGGGGCGTCACCCCGCGCGGGTGAGCGTCGCCCTAGAGCAGGCCGAGGCGTCGGGCGGCAGCCACGGCGTCACGCCGCGAACCCACCCCGAGCTTCTGGAAGAGGGAGCGCAGCTGGGTCTTGACCGTGTTGCGGCTCACCGCGCGCGCCTCGGCGATCTCGGCCACCGTGAGCAGGGAGGGCAGCTCACGCAGCAGGCTCAGCTCGCGGGCGCTGAGGGCGACGTCGAGGAGCGGCTCGACGGCGCCCTCCCGGAACGTCCCGGCGTGCTCGCGTAGCTCGAGCACGAAGGGCTCGAGCTCGCCGAAGCGACCGACGCCGGCGGCGAGCACGTCGACGACCTCGGGGGCCACCTCGAGGACCATCCGCAGGGCGCGCTGGGGCGCGGCGAGGGTCAGCGCGGCGACGAGCTCCTCGTGCGCGACGGTGGGCTGGACGTTGCGGTGGGCCACGACGGCGGCGACCAGGTGCGCCGTCACGACGACGCGCAGACCCAAGGTGCCGACCGGCTGGACGGCCACCCCCGGGACCGCGGCCCCCACGGCGGTCCGGCCGGCCGGTCGGGCCGATCGGACGGCGGCAAGGACGGGGACCACGGCTGCCCGGGCCGCGGCGTCGTCGCCGCCACGCAGGTGACGCACCGCGGCCATGGTGGCGACCTCGGGACCGGCCCCGGGAAGCCCCTCGGTCAGGCCCTCCACCTCCTGGGCCAGCCGGGGGAACCCGGCCAGCAGGACGACCCGGTGGGCGCGGGCCAGCTCCCCGGCCGCGAGCAGCGGGGTCATGGTCAGGTGCGCCACCTCTCTGGCTCCGGCCATGACGCGGTCGGCGACGTCCTGCCGGGTGCCCGGCTGGGCGCCCGCCTCGAGCAGGTCGAGGTTGGCGTCGAGCAGGCGGGCGAGACGCGCCAGCTGCTCGAGCCCGCGCGCCGCCGTCGACGGCACGCCGCCCGGCGCCCCGGCCGCCCCGTCGGGCACGTCCTGGCCCTCGGCGAGCCTGAGCACCGTCGAGGCGACGGTCCCGAGCAGCTCGAGCGCCGTGCGGTTGCGGGAGCGCGCGGCCGTGTCGTCGAGGACGTTGAAGGCCGCCCAGCCCGCCAGCACATGCGCCGGCAGCAGGCGCGGGGAGGTCGCCCACGGTGTGCCCTGCGCCTCGGCCAGCGCACGCTCGGACCACGTCGCGAGGCCGACGAGGTCCTCGAGACCGGCGGCTGCCGAGGCGAGGCCCACCATGGCCTGGAGCGCCGGGAGCGGGTGACCGGCGCCCCGCGCGGTGCCCAGTGCCGACCGGTAGGCCGCCTGAGCCTCGGCGAAGCGTCCCGAACCGAGCAGGACGTCGCCGCTCGTCAGCGCGTCGAGCAGGGTGAGGTCGGCCTGGGCGTGCGGCACGCGCCCGGCCGACAGGCCGTGGTCAGGGGGTTCGTCCGCGGCCAGGGGGTCGTCGTCGTGGCCGTCCGCGAGCGGCCGCCCCGAGGCGGCGCCACGAGTCGCCGGCCCTGCAGACCACGCGGTCATGGTCGAGCTCAGCTCGGCCGCCAGACCGGCGGCGAGCCGCTCCGCTCCACCGGCCGCCGTCCCCGCGACCGTGTCGTCGCCGGCGGGTTGCCGCCCGGGGTCCCTGCCGACGAAGGACAGCCAGCGCAGACCCACCGCCAGGAGTCGCTCCAGAGGCAGCACCGCCGGGTCCTCAGCCTCGTCCTCGTCTTCCGACAGCTCGGTGAACCACGTCCCGGGCCGCGTCTCGAGGGACGACAGCTGGCGACGCGCGGCCTCGGGGTCGGCGAGGTCGAGGCTCGCCAGCGCCGCGACGGCCGTCATGACGGGGTCGCCGGCGCGCACCGTGCGCACGGCAGCCTCGACGTCCGAGGCCCGCCCGTCGAGCAGCAGGTGCAGGGCGTGCTGGTGGATGACGTCACTCATGAGGTCGAGGTCACCCGCGGCCTCCGCGTGACGCAACGCCCTCCCGGGGACGTCGTGGGCGGCATACCACTGGGCGGCCCGGGCGTGGACCTCACGCGCGCCACGGACGCTGCCCGCCTCGAGCATCGCGCCGAGGTAGCTGCGCAGCAGCACGTGGTAGCGGTAGGTCGGGGTGCCGACCCGGTCGACGGTCACCATGGCGTTGTCGGAGGAGAGGGCGTCGAGAAGGGCTCCCGCGTCGTCGCGCCCGGTCACGGCGGCAGCGAGGTCCGCCGTCAGGTCCTCGAGGACCGAGGTCGACAGGAGGAACTCCCGCGTCGACTCGTCGAGGCTGGCCAGCACCTCCTCGACGAGGTAGCCGGACATGGCCCGGTCGCTCCGCGCGAACTCACGCAAGAAGGCGTCCGCGTCGCGGCCGCGGGCCAGCGACACGGCGGCGAGCGCGACGCCCGCGGCCCAGCCCTCCGTGAGCTCCTGGAGGTGACGGACCTGCTCGTCCTCGAGCGCCAGGTCGTGCCGGGCGAGCAGCTCGCGGGTGTCGTCGAGGCGGAAGCGCAGGTCGTGCTCTCGCACCTCCACGAGGCGCTCCTCGAGGCGGAGCCGGGCCAGGTGCAGCCCCGGCTCGGAGCGGGTCCCGACGACGACGTGCAGGTGCGAGGGTGCCCACCGGACGAGCAGCTCGACGAGGTCGAGGCAGCGCGGGTCCCGCACGAGGTGCAGGTCGTCGAGGACGAGCCAGAGGTTGCGGCGCACGGTCCCGGCGAGCTCGAGCAGCCACGTGACGTATGCCGGCCCGAGCACCGACGGCACCGTCTCGTCCGCGAGCCGGGGCACGTCGGGCAGCCCGCCGGTGCGGACGGCCCCGAGCAGCGTCTCGGCCATGACCTGGGGGTCGTTGTCCTCGCGGTCGAGCGAGGCCCAGCCGACGAGGTCGCCACGCCCCTCGAGCTCGGCCGCCCAGTCGGCGAGGAGCGTCGTCTTCCCGGTGCCCACCGACCCGGCCACGAGCACCGTGGTCCCGCTGCCCCGCTCGGTCGCGGACGGCAAGGGTGCCGGCGCGGAGATCGTGGCCCGGCGCACGGTGCGTCCGGACAGTCCCGGTGCGCGATGCTTCGGCGACAGCCTGGGCCCGGTCGCCCTGGCCCCCTCGGCGCGCCCGGATCGCGTGCCGGCCGTCCCGACGGCCCCCGAGTCCACGATGGTCAGTGCCCGCCGCCGGGCCCGCAGGCTCTCGCTCGCCGCAGACCTGCGCCGATCTGCCGGCTCGTTCGGGACCACGCCGCTTCAAGAGTCATCACGGGCTGCTTTCGGGGAGGGGTACGCCTGCGACACGTGCGGGCCGAACGCTCGACCGCCGTGCACCACGCGCTTCCGCGGTGTCGGCCGCTCAGCCCACTTTCACCGTACCTTCGCCCCGTCGTCCCGGCATGCTTTCAGCGTCTTGCCAGTGGGGCCGTCCGGATGGTGAGCGACTCCTCGACGCCGCGAGCTGGGACGCGCCGAACCCCCGCTCACCGCGGTGGCACGTCGAGCGTGAGCTGCTGCCGATGGAAGTCGTAGTGGCGGACGCCGTAGGCGTACACCTCAGCGAGGCTCATCGTGTCGCTGAAGAACGGGTCCCACCCGACCGGGAAGTGCATCCGTCGGCCGAGCGCTTCGGCCGACTCGGCATCGAGCCGGTGGTGCAGCCGGGCGACGGTGCGGTCGAGCTGTCGGGTCAGCCGGGGACCGTGGAAGACGAGTGCGCCTCCGACGGAGCCGACGTAGTTGACGTGGTGGAACGGTCGAGTCGCGGCGTCGAGCACCGCCGCGAACGCCCTGCTCGCCCCGTCAGGCAGGCGACCGAAGATCCGGACCAGCGGGAGCAGCCGCCGCACGATGAGGAAACCGAAGGCCATGTGCCACAGCAGCTGCTCGTTGGTCCATCGCGTCCCTCGGGACCGGCGCCGGAGGTCGTCGGCGCCGGCGGCGGCGACGATCCGACGGAGGTCGACGCGGACTCTCTCGAGTTCGTCGTGGATGCGCTGCCGGTCGGCTGCTGCCGTGGTGGCCATGCACCAGTCTCCCGCTTCGCGCCCCGCCACGGGCCTCGCGCCCGCCACTGCCCCGCAGCCGGGACGACGACGCCCCCGGGCACCGCCGAGCGTGCGGTCAGCTGGTGACGGGAGTGACGTCGAGGGACTCCAGCAGGCCCAGGATCCGCTGCTTGATCTCGTCACGGATGGGGCGCACCGCCTCGACCCCCTTGCCGGCCGGGTCCGCGAGCTCCCAGTCCTCGTAGCGCTTGCCCGGGAAGATCGGACAGGTGTCGCCACACCCCATCGTGATGACGACATCGGACTCCTTGACCGCCTCGGTCGTCAGGACCTTCGGGGTCTCGGCCGTGATGTCGATCCCCTCCTCCGCCATGGCGGCGACGGCCGATGGGTTGACCTGGTCGGCGGGCGCGGAACCCGCGGAGCGCACCTCGACGGCTCCGCCGGAGAGGTGCGCGAGGTAGGCAGCGGCCATCTGGGAACGGCCGGCGTTGTGGATGCAGACGAACAGGACGGAGGGCTGGTCGGGCCGTACGGTCATGGGTGGCTCCTGGCTGGGGGCAGCGGTGGTTGCGCGATGGGACGGGTGAGCTGGGACAGGGCTGCGGCGCCGACGGGCTCGTGGGCCAGCAGCGGCAGGACGGCCACGCGCCGGCACAGCCGGGCGACGCTGGCGAGAGGCGCGGCCTCGGTGCGGGCACGGGCTCGCAGGAACGGCGAGGTCGGCGCCGCCGCGGTGAGGCTGGCGTTGACGACCCACGCCCACGGCGAGATGCCGGCGCGCGCCAGGTCGTCCTGCAGCTCCTGCGCCTCGAGCACCGGGGTGGTCTCTGGCAGGGTCACGATGACGACCTTCGTCCGGGCGGGGTCCTGCAGCCGCATGAGCGGCGTCACGAAGGTGGCCCCCTCGCTCATCTGACGGGTGATCTCGCGATGGTAGGAGCCGGTGGCGTCGAGCAGCAGCAGGGTGTGCCCGGTGGGCGCGGTGTCGAGGACGACGAACTGCTTCCGAGCCCGGAACACGACGTGGGAGAACTGCTGGAAGACGGCGACCTCGTCGGTGCACGGCGACTTGAGGTCCTCGGCGAGGACGGCACGGCCGGCGTCGTCGAGGGCCTTGCCCTTGCTCGCCATGACGCGCTCGCGGTAGGCGCCGATCGCCACCCGGGGGTCGATGCGCTCGACCGTCAGGTGCTCGACCCCTCCCTCGAGCGTGTCGTCGAGGTGTGCGGCCGGGTCGGTGGTGGTCAGCAGCACCTCGTGACCTCGGGACGCGAGCTCGAGGGCCATGGCGGCAGCGACCGTGGTCTTGCCGACACCGCCCTTGCCCATGCACATCACGAGTCCGTGCCCGTCGCCCTCGAGGTCGTCGACGAGACGACGCAGGTCGGTGAAACCCCTTGGGGGCGAGACGATCTCAGGGAGTGGGGACGGATGAGGCGTCTCGTCGGGATCGAGCAGCTCGCGGAGCGCGGGCACGCCCACGGTGTCGTGGGCCAGCAGCGGCAGGGTGGTCCGTGGCAGCGCTGCCACGGCGTCGGGGACGGCGGCGAGCGCCTCCTGCTCACGCGAGCCGACAGCGAGGGCCAGCTCGTCCGCGGGCCCGGTGGTGACGGCATACGACGGCATGACGCCGTTGACGACGAGGTGGGCGTTCGTCATGCCGAGATCGCGCAGCTCCTCGAAGGTCCTGGCGGCCTCACGCAGCGAGGAGCGTTGCGGCCTGGTGACGAGGACCAGGCGGGTGCGCGCGGGGTCTGTCAGCGCACCCAGGGCCCCGGCGTAGTCGTGGCGCAGCCGGTCCAGCCCCGCCACCGGACCGAGGCACGACACGTCGCCCTTGCCGTCGGAGAGGTAGGAGGTCCACTCCCCCGGCAGCCGCAGCAGTCGGATCGTGTGCCCCGTGGGCGCCGTGTCGAAGAGGACGTGGTCGTATGCCGTGGTGGTCGACTCGTCGGCCAGCAGCGACGTGAACTCGTTGAAGGAGGCGATCTCCGTCGTGCACGCCCCGGACAGCTGCTCGGTCATCGCCGCGACCTCCGCCGCCGGCAGGAGGTCGCGCACGGGGTCGATGATCGCTCCGCGGTAGGCCTCGGCAGCCTGCTGGGGGTCGATCTCCAGCGCGTCGAGGCCCGGGACGGCCGGCACCGGTGTGACGGTGTTGCCGATGGTGACTCCGAAGACCTGCCCGACGTTGGAGGCGGGGTCGGTGCTCGTCAGCAGGATCCGTCTGCCCTGCTCGGCGAGACGGACGGCCGTGGCGCAGGCCAGGGAGGTCTTGCCGACCCCGCCCTTGCCGGTGAAGAAGAGGAACCGCGGCAGGTCGTCGAGGAAGGGCAGGGCGGGCATCACCGCGGGCCCTCGGCCACCCGGAAACGACGACGCAGCGCGAGGCTGACGTAGACGAGGGCGACGAGGGCCGGCACCTCGATGAGGGGACCCACGACGCCCGCGAGCGCCTGCCCCGAGGCAGCACCGAAGGTGGCGATCGCGACGGCGATCGCGAGCTCGAAGTTGTTGCCGGCGGCCGTGAAGGCGAGGGTCGTCGTGCGCTCGTAGCCGAGGCCGGTCGCAGCGCCGAGCCCGAAGCCGCCGCCCCACATCACGGCGAAGTAGACGAGCAGCGGCAGCGCGATCCGGGCGACGTCGAGGGGCCGTGACGTGATGGCCTGTCCCTGGAGGGCGAAGAGGATGACGATGGTGAAGAGCAGCCCGTAGAGCGCCCACGGACCGACGCGAGGGATGAACGTGCTCTCGTACCAAGCGCGCCCGCGACGCCTCTCCCCGATGCGCCGGGAGAGGTAGCCGGCGACCAGCGGGACGCCGAGGAAGATCAGGACCGAGCGGGCGATGTCCCAGGTCGAGGCGTCGATGCCGGTCTGCTCGAGCCCGAGCCAGCCCGGGAGGACCGAGAGGTAGAACCAGCCGAGGCCGGCGAAGGCGACGACCTGGAAGACGGAGTTGAGCGCGACGAGCACCGCAGCGGCCTCGCGGTCACCGCACGCGAGGTCGTTCCAGATGATGACCATGGCGATGCACCGCGCCAGCCCGACGATGATGAGCCCGGTGCGGTAGGCCGGCAGGTCGGGCAGGAAGACCCAGGCGAGCGCGAACATCAGGGCGGGCCCGACGAGCCAGTTGAGCACGAGCGAGCCGACGAGCAGGCGCTTGTCACCCGTCACGGAGTCGAGCCGGTCGTAGCGGACCTTGGCGAGGACGGGGTACATCATGACGAGCAGCCCGAGCGCGATGGGCAGCGAGACCCCGTCGACCTCGACCCGCGACAGGCCGTCGCCGAGACCCGGCACGAGGCGTCCGAGGAGCAGGCCCGCGAGCATGGCGAGTCCGATCCACACCGGCAGGAAGCGGTCGAGCGTCGACAGCCTCGCGACGACCGGGTCGTGGTCCGACGGCACCGGCGGCGTGGACGTGACGGAGGGGCTGCTCGGGTGGTTCACCGGTGTCCTTCGAACGCTGGGCATCGTCGTCGCTGCTGCATCGACGATGGTCGATACTCCAACGCTGGCAGCCACATCAGCGTGTGTCAATATGGACCATCGTCGATGCCGGTGAACGGAGGGTGGACCCGTGAGCACGACCACGCTGGGCACGATCACGCTGACCACGACCCCCCAGCAGGCGCGGGAGGTCTCCGCCTGCGGCACCGAGCCCGTCGACGTCCTCGACCGTGCCGAGGCGGACCGCCGGGCCGCCCTGCTCAAGGCGCTCGCCGACCCCGTGCGCCTCCAGCTGCTCAGCATCATCAGCGCCTCCCCGGGGCAGGAGGCCTGCGTGTGCGACATGACCGAGGCCGTGCAGGTCTCGCAGCCGACCGTCAGCCACCACCTCAAGACCCTCGTCGACGCCGGCCTGCTCACCCGTCAGCGCCGGGGCAGCTGGGCGTGGTTCCGTCTCGACGTGGAGGGGCTCGCCGCCGTGCGCGGCTTCCTGGCCTAGCGCGTCGGGTGGCCCCTCACATCTCCTCGTGGGTGTCGGGGTCGCCGCCGAAGAGGCGTCCGTCCTCGCGCGCCAACGCGGAGATCGCGGCGACCTCGTCGGCGCTCAGCTCGAAGCCGAAGAGGTCGAGGTTGGTGCGCTGCCGCTCGGGGT
This sequence comes from Terrabacter carboxydivorans, assembly GCF_039532035.1. Classification (NCBI taxonomy): domain Bacteria; kingdom Bacillati; phylum Actinomycetota; class Actinomycetes; order Micrococcales; family Intrasporangiaceae; genus Terrabacter; species Terrabacter carboxydivorans. The sequence continues at coordinate 70,576 of NZ_BAAARE010000001.1, forward strand.
CGGCAGACTTGGGCAGCGGCACGACGCCGAGCTGCACGTGCCAGCGCAGGATCGCCTGGGCGGGCGTGACGCCGTGCGCCTCGGCGGCCGCCGCCACCGGGTCGGCCCCGAAGGGGGCGTTGCGCTTGCCGAGCGGGCTCCACGCCTCGGTCAGGATGCCCAGGCGCTCGTGGGTCGCGCGCAGCTGCTCCTGCGGGAAGAGCGGGTGCAGCTCGACCTGGTTGAGCACGGGGGTGACTCCCGTCGCGTCGATGACGTCGGCGAGGTGTCGCTCGGTGAAGTTGCTGACGCCGACGGAGCGCACCAGCCCGCGCTCGCGGCACTCGACGAGGGCACGGTAGGCGTCGACGTAGAGCCCGACGCTGGGGTTGGGCCAGTGGATGAGGGCGACGTCGACCTGCTCGACCCCGAGACGCTCGAGCGATCCCTCGATCGAGGCAACGGCCTTGTCGAACGCGTGGTCGCGCCCGGGCACCTTGGTCTGCACGACGATCTGCTCGCGCGGCACGCCGGACCGACGGATCGCCTCGCCGACCTCGGCCTCGTTGCCGTAGTTGACCGCCGTGTCGAGCAGGCGGTAGCCCGCCTCGAGCGCCGACACCATGGCGCGTATGCCGTCCTCGCCCGTGAGCGGGTAGGTGCCGAAGCCGGTGGCGGGCAGGGTCGTGCCGTCCTGGAGCGTGCGCGTGGGGGTCGTCGCCATGCCCCCGACCCTACGCAGGGAGCGCTCGGGCGCGCGAGGGCCGTCCGGCCACCGCTCTGCGGGGTATGGACCGTGGGGTCCGGCACCGCGCCGGGCAGCCGCGCCCGGAAGGACACACACCATGGAGTACACCCGCCTCGGCCAGTCCGGCCTGCAGGTCAGCCGGATCGCGCTCGGCTGCATGAGCTTCGGCGACAGCGGCCGCGGCAACCACGCCTGGTCCCTCGACGAGTCCAGCTCGGAGCCGCTCTTCCGTCAGGCCGTCGAGCTCGGCATCACCTTCTGGGACACCGCCAACGTCTACAGCGCCGGGTCGTCCGAGGAGATCGTCGGCCGCGCCATCCAGGCCTACACCCGCCGTGAGGACGTCGTGCTGGCCACCAAGGTGCACGGCCGCATGCACGACGGTCCGGGCGGAGCAGGCTTGTCGCGCAAGGCGATCCTCGAGCAGGTCGATGCGTCGCTGACCCGTCTCGGCACCGACTACGTCGACCTCTACCAGATCCACCGCTTCGACCCGGAGACGCCGGTCGAGGAGACGATGGAGGCCCTGCACGACGTCGTCCGGGCCGGCAAGGCGCGCTACATCGGGGCGTCGTCGATGTGGGCGTGGCAGTTCGCGTCGATGCAGCACGCCGCCGACCTCGGCGGCTGGACGCGCTTCGTCTCGATGCAGGACCAGTACAGCCTCATGCAGCGCGAGGAGGAGCGCGAGATGTTCGGCCTGCTCGAGTCCCAGGGCGTCGGGGCGATGCCGTGGAGCCCGCTGGCCCGGGGGCGTCTGGCCCGACCGTGGGGCACCGAGACCACGCGCACGGGCAGCGACGAGTTCGGCCGGACGCTCTTCAGCGACCGCGACAAGCCGATCGCCGACGCCGTCGAGCAGGTCGCCGGGGACCGCGGCATCCCCATGGCACAGGTGGCGCTCGCCTGGGTGCTGCGCCAGCCGGTCGTCAGCGCGCCGATCGTGGGGCCGACCAAGGAGCACCACCTGACCGATGCCGTCGCGGCGCTCGACGTGCACCTCACCGACGACGAGGTCACTGCGCTCGAGGCGCCCTACACGCCGCGCGAGCCGTCCGGCTTCTGACCCCTCCGACCCCGCACCGCCCCGCACCGGTCCTGTCCCCGGTCCACCCACTCGGACGGGACCGGTGCGGTATCCGGCAGGGAGGACGGCCGCCGCGGGATGATCGTCTCGTCGCGCGGTGGTGCGGCCCTGAGGTGGAGAGGGGAACCAGTGACGAGCGACGAGCACCAGCGCTTCCCGCGCTCGGTCTACGAGGGCGGCCAGGACCCCGACCCGCGCTTCAGCCTCGCCAACGAGCGCACCTTCCTCGCCTGGATCCGCACCGGCCTGGCGTTCGTCGCGGCGGGGCTCGCCCTCGAGGCGCTGCAGGTGTCGCTGACCCCGTGGCTGCGCGTCACGGTCTCGGTCGTGCTCGCCGTCGCCGGGTTGGCCGCCACGGTGCAGGCCTGGCTCTCGTGGACGCGGACCGAGCGCGCCATGCGTCACCTCGCGCCCATGCCCTCCTCCGGCCTCAAGCTGCCGGTCGCCGTGCTGCTCGGCGTCGTGGCGCTGGCCGTCCTCGTCGACCTGGTGCTGTGACCGTGCCCGAGCTCCCGGGCCTGCACGTCGAGCGGACCTCGCTGGCGTGGCGTCGCACAGCCATGTCGGTCGCGATCGGCTCGCTCGTCGGGCTGCGCGTGCTGCCCGCGCAGCTCGGGGTCATGGGGTATGCCGTGTCGGCCCTCGGCCTGCTCTGGAGCCTCGACCTGGCGCTCACCGCACGACGCCGCCGCGACGGGACCGGACGGCCCGGCCTTTCCCCCGACACCGCCGACGCCTCCCCGGACGCGTCCGCGCACGCGCCGGCGCAGGACACGAGGACGGCAGGCGCGGTCGTCGCGCGGACGGCCCTGACGGCCGTCGGCTTCGCCGTCACGGCCCTCGTCGCGCTCGTCGTGGTCGCGCGGCGCTGACGACGCGACCCCGGATGCCGCGCCCCCTCTCGCACACGGCATACGGGATCGTCGTCGTCAGCGGGCTGCGGCAGCCTCGACGGGTTCGGTTGCGGGACGGAGGTTCTCGCCCTCGATGTCGACGTTGGGCAGGGCCCGGTCGAGCCAGCGCGGGAGCCACCACGCCCGGTCCCCGAGGAACGACATGACAGCCGGCACGAGCGACAGGCGCACGACGAAGGCGTCGACGGCGACACCGAACGCGAGCGCGAAGCCCATCGACTTGATGATCGGGTCGTCGACGAGGACGAAGCCCGCGAAGACCGACATCATGATGAGCGCGGCGGCGACGACGACGCGGGCGCCGTGCCCCACCCCGGCGACGACGGCCTCACGGGCGGTGTCACCGTGCACGAAGTCCTCGCGCATGCGCGAGACGAGGAAGACCTCGTAGTCCATCGCGAGGCCGAAGAGGATGCCGATGAGCAGGATCGGCAGGAAGCTGACGAGCGGGCCGGCGGTGTCGAGACCGACGACCGAGCGCAGCCAGCCCCACTGGAAGATCGCGACGGTCGCACCGAAGGCCGCGCCGATCGTCAGGAGGAAGCCGAGCGTCGCCTTGAGCGGCACGAGCAGCGAGCGGAACATCAGCATGAGCAGGACGAAGCCGAGCCCTACGACGACGAGCAGGTAGACGGGCAGGGCCGCGGCGAGCTTGTCGGACACGTCCACCCCGACGGCGGTGACGCCGGTGACCGAGATCTCGGCGCCGGTCGCGCCTGCCGTCACGGCGAGGGCCGAGCGCAGGTCGCGGACGAGGTCGAAGGTCGCCTCGGCGGTCGGACCGGACTTCGGGATGACGGCGAGGATGGTCGTGCGGCCGTCGGCGCTCGTCTGGCCCGGCGCGACCGCGAGGACGTCGCCGAGGCCCGTGGCAGCCTTGGCGGCGCCTGCCGTGGCGGCCTGCACCTGCGACGGGGTGTCGGCGTGGACGACCATGACGAGCCGGCCGTTGAAGCCCTCGCCGAAACCCTCCGAGATGAGGTCGTAGGCCACGCGCTTGCTGCTCGTGACCGGAGCGGTGCCGTCGTCGGGGAGGGCCAGGCGCATGTCGGCCACCGGCACCGCGACCGCGGCGAGGACGACGATGCCGGCGAGGAGCACGGGGACACGGTGGCGGACGGTGAAGCGGCCCCAGGCGAACCCGCGGTTGCCCGAGGCCTCGTCGAGGTCGGTGCCCGGCTCGTCTCGGTCGGCACGGCGCTGGCGGCGCGAGAGCACCCGGTCGCCCGCGAAGCCGAGCAGCGCGGGCAGCAGGGTGACGGCCACGAGGACGGCGACGAGCACGGTCCCGGCGGCGGCGAGCCCCATCGCGGTGAGGAACGGGATGCCGACGACGGACAGGCCGGCGAGCGCGATGATGACCGTCAGCCCGGCGAAGACGACAGCAGTGCCGGCCGTGCCCACCGCGCGCCCGGCCGCCTCCTGCCGCTCGAGTCCGAGCGCGAGGTTGTGCCGGTAGCGCGAGGTGATGAACAGGGAGTAGTCGATGCCGACGGCGAGGCCGAGCATGAGGGCGAGCACCGGCGTGACGCTGGAGAGCAGGGCGGCGTGGCCGACGATGAGCAGGCCGATCATGCCGACGCCGACGCCGACGAGCGCGTTGACCATCGTCATGCCGGCTGCGACGAGCGAGCCGAAGGTGATGACGAGCACGACGAGCGCGACGAGGACACCGATGCCCTCGGTCGAGCCGATCTCGGGGGTGGCGAGCAGCGGCTCACCTCCGGCCGCCACGGCCCAGCCGGCCGGCGCCCCGTCGCCGAGCGCCTCGTAGGCAGAACGCTGCTCGGGCGTCAGCTCGTCGGCCGTCTTGTCGAACTGCACCGTGACGAGCCCGTAGCGCCCGTCCTGGCTGATCGCCTTGGTGTCGAGCGGACTCAGGGCTGCGACGACACCCGGGACCTTCGCGGCGCGACCGACGATGTCGTCGAGGACCGCCTTGGAGCCCGGGGCGACGACGGTCTGGCCCTCGGGCGCGCGGACGACGACGGTGCCGGACGCGCCGCTCGCCTGCGGGAACTCCTTGGCCAGCGCTTCGAGCGCGCGCTGGGACTCGGTGCCGGGGATCGTCACGCTCGAGGTCGGCGCGCTGCCGAGGGTCAGCAACACCCCGGCGAGGACGGCGAGCAGGACGAGCCAGGCGGACGCGACGACGCCGCGACGACCGAACGCGAAGCGTCCGATCCGGTAGAGCAGGGTGGCCATCGGGGTGACTCCAGGTGCGATGCGGTGCGGTGCGGGCTGACGGGTCGGCGGGCGGCGCTGCCCGGAACCAAGTTAAACGATCGGCTAAGTCCGAGACAAGCCGATCGGCTAACTCGGATAGGGTGACGCCCACCACGTGCGGACGAGCGCCAGGACGAGCACCCGGTCGAGCACCGGGAGGGGCGTCCGAGGACGAGCCCCAGGGAGAGCGCCAAGGTCGTCCCTGCGAGGACGCAACCGGCATACGACATCCGGCAGGACCGGCGACGAGGAGGAGAGGGCATGGCTCGACCACAGGCGCCGCGCGGCCACGGCCGGCGACGCGTCATCGACGCCGCCGTCGAGCTCTTCGGCGAGCACGGCGTCACCGGCACGTCGCTGCAGATGATCGCCGACCACCTGGGGGTCACGAAGGCGGCCGTCTACTACCAGTTCCACGCCAAGGAGGACATCGTCCTCGCGGTCCTCGAGGAGGCGCTCGTCGACCTGCGGGCCTTCATCACCGCGGCCGAGACGGAGCCCTCCCCCGACGAGGCGGCCCGGGCGGCGCTGCGCGGGCTCGTCGACCTCATGATCGGCCACCGCCAGGTCGTCGCGGCCCTCATGCGCGACCCGGAGGTCGAGCGCATCATGGCGACCCACGACGACCTCAACTCCCTCATCGGGAGGCTGACCGCGCTGCTGCTCGGGCCGGCACCCGACCTGCGCCGTCGGATCGCCGTCTCCGTCGTCGGGGCCGGCATCGCGCAGGCCGGGATCGACCCGCTCCTCGCCGACGTCGACGACGAGACGCTGCGGGCCGAGCTGCTCGAGCTCGGCCCGTCGATGCTGCTGCGCACCTGAGCGGCACACCTGAGCCGTGCGCAGGCCGCCGGCTCAGAGCTCGCCGAGGTCCACGGTGCTGAGGGCCCAGATGACGACGACGTCGAGGCCGATGACGACGACCGCCCAGATCGGGTAGGCCGGCAGCCACAGGAAGTTCGCGAGCGCCGAGAGGACGGCGAGCGCGATGCCGACCGAGCGCGCGACGAGGTTGCCGGTGAAGATGAAGGCGCCGGCCACCGCCGCACCGAGCCCGATGACCATGTGGAACCAGCCCCAGGCCGTGGCGTTGAAGGTGAAGACGTAGCTCAGGGTGCTGACGAGGAACGTCGGTCCGTCGACGAGGGTCACGAGGCCCTCGGCGAACTGGAAGAGCCCCGCGACGAGCATGACTGTCGCCGCGAAGGTGCTGGCACCGGCGGCGAGCAGGGTCCGGCGTGGGCGGGCCGCACGCACGGGACGGGCCGGCGCCAGGCGCGCGCTGGGGGTGGGCCGTGACTTGGCCATGAGGCCTCCTTCTCCGGTGGGCCGGGTGCTGGTCGTGCTCGGTGTCGTGCTCGGTGTCCGGCTGGGGCGTCAGGCGAAGGCGCCCTCGCGGTAGGCCTCGCGTCGACGGACCGCGTCGTGGATCGCATCCATCTGCGCGCCGCTGCACTGCAGGTCGTAGACGTCCCGGACGAACTCGGGCAGGTCGGCGCGGTAGTCGTGCGCCCACGCGGTGAACGGGCCGGGGACCTGCGCGTTCTTCATGTCGACGAGCGTCTGGACGAACGTCGTGACGGGCCGCCACCGCAGGCCGGGAGGTATGCCGCGTGGCGAGCGCCCGGGCACGTCCTCGCGCTCCGGCCGGTCGGGTCCGAGCCAGGCGGGCCTGCGGTTGAGCAGGTCGAGCCCGAACTTCGTGACGCCGTCGTTGTCGTGGCTGAGCAGGACGTAGCGCAGCCGTGAGCGCGCCTCGTCGCCGAGGGCCACGAGCTGCTCGTGGTCGTTGACGACGGCGACGAGGGAGGCGTCGACGTCGGGGCGGCCGGGTCCGGTGATCTCGTGCATCCACTTGCTGCCACCCGGGGTGCCGATCCACAGCGCGCGGTCGATGCCGAGCGCCTGTGGCCCCAGGGTCCCCCAGCCGAGCAGGACGTCCTGGCTGGTGTGCGCCCCGAGCGACTCGCCGAAGAGCACGACCTCGGGTCGCTGGTCGGTCGGCATGGCACGCACGCGCTGGAGGATGCGCAGCCAGAGCAGGCGGTTCTGCTCACGGGCGTCGCGCACCTTGCCGAGCGAGAGGGGGGACGGGCGCTTGGAGTACTGCATCGTGACGCTCGCGACGTCGCCGCGCGTCAGGTACTGCGCGGCCGCGATGGCGACGTAGTTGACGTAGCCGGTGCCCGTCGGCGACACGAGCATGAGCATCGAGCGGGACCACGCGTCGGTGCGGTCCATCTCGGCGATCGCGAGCTCGACGCGCTCGGTGGGCGTCGGGGCGCTGTCGAGGCCGACGAAGACCTGCACGGGGTGGGCGCGGGCGGGCTGGCCCATGACGGTCTCGATCGACAGGTCGGACGGCACGGTCCCGTCCGGGAGCGGCTGGCGCACCACGATCGGGGCGGGTCGCACGAAGGTGACGGCGTGCCGGCGCCCCTCGCGCCCGAGGGAGTCCCACGACACGAGGCTCGCGGGGTCGCCGCTCACCATCGGGCTGGTCCAGACGCCGGGCGCGGCCTGCATCCATGGGTCGACCGTGGTGGTGACGGCCTCGATGCGCTGCATGACGCGGGTCCACAGTGCGCTGACGAGCACGCCGCCCCCGGCCAGGAAGGCCGCGTGCGAGGCGAGCTGCCAAGCCAGGCCGGCATCGGGCGCGCCTCCCGGCGCGAGGCGGCGCACCTGCTGGGCGGTCCACCGCTCCCCCCAGGCCGCGCCGTAGAGGACCGCGAGCACGCCTGCCCCGGCAGCAAGCCCGCGCAGCGTCGGGACGTCGGCCGTGTCGTCGACCGTGTCGAGGTCTCGCTCCGAGCCGGTTCGACGGGCGCGCTCGATGGCCGCCGATGTCGCCAGGCCCACGGGGATCGACAGCGGCAGGGCGGCGAGCCGCCCGTTCGCGCCGAGCGTCCGGTCGAGGCGTCGCACGCCCGCCGTGGCGCCGATGAGAACCGTCCCGCTCAGGGCCGTGGAGCCCAGGCGCCAGGCGGCCTGTCGGGCGAGTCCCTCCCGGGCGGTGACCACGCCTCGACGGTCGAGGTATGCCGCGAGGCCGAGTCCCAGCGGCGCCGTCGCCAGCTCGCACCCGAGGGCCGTCACCGAGCTGCGGCGGTTGTCGGTCCAGTCGTCCGGGAACCAGTCCCAGGCGGCTGCCGTACCGGTCAGCGCCCGGGCGACGACGTCGATGACGTCCTGCGAGGTGAGGGCGAGCAGGTAGCTCGCGCCGGTCGACAGGCCGGTGATGAGGCCCTGGTCCTGCCACGAGCGGCTCGCCAGCCACGGCGCCAGCGTCGACGGGGCCACGACCGAGGCCATGACGAGGCCGACCTTCTGCCCGGTCTGCACGAAGTCCGACTGCTCCACGATCCCTCCCTGCGCTCCGGCCGCCGGCGTGCGGGTCCACACCCTCGGCCGCGGACGCCTCCACGTTCGAGCATGGTCACCGCGGGGCGAGCCGCGCTCACCCGCCGGGGGTGAATGTGGCGCGCCTGGGGACCGCACCGCCCCGAAGGGGTTCCGCGTCCGCACCACGTGGGGATCATGGGGACATGGCCGCGAACCTCGACGCCGACCCGTCCTCCGCTCCGCCCACCGCTCCCTCGCCCGGGCTGACGCACCTGGAGTCGCCGGACGGCCGGTCGTTCGTCGCGCGGGGGCCGGTCCAGGAGCAGCCGGTCCCGGGCGACTACCTCGAGATCGAGGGCGAGGACGGGGTGCTCGCCTTCGTCGAGGACGTCGCGGGCGACGGCGGTACGGGCGACGGTGCCGGCTTCTCCGCCTCCGGGACCCTGGTGCCGGTCGGCGGCGCGGGGCGCTCGAGTCGTCCCGCGGACGCGCCGTGGCACGACGCCGTGGTCCGGCCGACGCGTCCCGACGCGGTGCAGCGCCTGCTCTCCGGGAGCGACCCCGAGCTCTACCTGGGCCAGCTCGCGGGCCAGGACGACGTCGGCGTCGCGCTCGTGCCCAACCGGCTCAACCGGCACACCTTCTGGTGCGGGCAGAGCGGGTCGGGCAAGACCTACGCCCTCGGCGTGCTGCTCGAGCGGATCCTGCTCACGACGCGACTGCCGATGCTCGTCCTCGACCCCAACAGCGACTTCGTGCGCCTCCACGAGCAGGCCGGCGAGGCCGAGCCGGGCCAGGCCCGGGCGCTGCGTGAGCGCGAGGTGGTCGTCCTGCGACCGAACGACCCGGCCTCGCCGCTGCGGGTGAGGTTCACCGACATGAACGCGCGCGCCAAGGCCGCCGTGCTGCGGCTCGACCCGGTCGTCGACCGGGCCGAGTACAACGCGTTGCTGCGCCTCTTCGACAGCGACTTCAACGCCGTCGAGGCGGAGAAGATCGTGCCGTACCTGCGCTCGCTGGGCGACCCGGACGCCGAGGCGCTGGCCCAGCGCCTCGAGAACCTCGGGGTCGTGGAGTGGCGCACGACGTGGGCGTTCGGCGGGGCGTCGGCGACCGACGTCATCGCCCGCCGCCCGGCCGCCACCGTGCTCGACCTCGGCGGCTACGACCGGCACGAGGAGCAGCTGACCGTCGCGCTCGCCGTCCTCGACGACCTGTGGGAGCGGCGCGCCGAGCGCCGGCCCCTGCTCATCGTCGTCGACGAGGCGCACAACCTCTGCCCGCCCGACCCCGAGACGCCGCTCGGCGTCGCGGTCCGCGACCGGCTCATCCAGATCGCCGCCGAGGGCCGCAAGTACGGGCTGTGGCTGCTGCTGTCGACGCAGCGGCCCTCGAAGGTGCACGCCGGCATCGTGTCCCAGTGCGACAACCTGACCCTGATGCGGATGAACTCGCGCGACGACCTTGCGCAGCTCGCGTCGGTCTTCGGCTTCGTGCCGCAGGGCCTGCTGGCGCAGGCGGCCCGCTTCCGGCAGGGCGAGGCGCTGCTGGCCGGCGGCTTCGTGCCGATGCCGAGCGTCGTCCGCGTGCGGTCACGCATCACGCCGCAGGGCGGCACCGACGTGCCGGTGCCGATGCCCTGACGGCTCAGGCGTCGGGCGGGAAGGCGATGGCCTCGCCCTCGATGCGCAGCCTCAGCTCGGTGCCCTTGGCAGCGATGAACGCGTTGGAGTGACGGATGCTGATGATCTCGCCTCCGCGCGCGAGCGCCGACGTCTCACAACCGGGCTCGCGGCCCGAGGTCAGCTCGAGGCGCACCGTGCTCTCCGGGCCGAAGTAGTCGGTGTCGACGACGACGCCCCGGATCGGGCCGTGCTCGTCGACGCGGATCTGCTCCGGACGCAGCATGAGCTGGACGCGACCGCGGCGGGTCGTCGGCGCGAGCCGGACCGCGCCGAGCGAGCACGTGGCCGTGTCGCCGTCGACCCAGGCCTCGAGCATGACGGCGTCGCCGAGGAACTCGGCCGTGGCCCGGTCGACGGGCCGGGTGTAGACCTCGAGCGGGCTGTCGACCTGGGCGAGCAGGCCGTCGCGCATGACGGCGACCTGGTCGGCGAAGCTCAGCGCCTCGGCCTGGTCGTGGGTGACGAGCACCGTCGTGATGCCGGCGTCGCCCAGCACCTTGGCGACGGTGCGCCGCGTCGCGACCCGCAGTCCCGCGTCGAGCGCGGAGAAGGACTCGTCGAGCAGCATGAGCTCGGGCTCGCGGGCGAGCGCCCGGGCGAGGGCGACCCGCTGCTGCTGGCCACCCGAGATCTCGTGCGGGCGCCGGGCCGCGAGGGCCGGGGCGAGCGAGACCATCTCGAGCAGCTCGGCGACCCGGGCGCGGGTGGCCTTGCGGCCCTGGGGCAGTCTCGAGGTGTCGATGCCGAAGGCGATGTTCTGCCCGACCGTGAGGTGGGGGAAGAGCGCGCCGTCCTGGGCGACGTAGCCGACGCCGCGGTGGTGCGCCGGCACCCAGGCGTCCCCGCCCGCGAGGGTGCGACCGCTCAGCGTCACCGACCCCGCCTCGGCCCGCTCGAAGCCGGCGATGAGCCGCAGCAGGGTCGTCTTGCCCGATCCCGACGGGCCGACGATGGCCGTCGTGCTGCCCGGGTCGACCGACAGCGTGACCCCGCGCAGGACCTGCTGCGGCCCGAAGCTCTTGGCGAGGCCGCTGACCTCGAGACGGCCGTGCGCCGCGGGGTCGTGGTAGTCGCCGGGCGTCGAGGGGGTGGATGTCGGAGTGGATGTCATTGTCCGGCCGCTTTCTTCGACTGCTGGAAGAGCAGGTAGGTCATCGGTGCCGACAGCACGACCATGAGCAGGGCGTAGGGGGCGGCGCCGGCGTAGTCGATCTCGCTGCTCTTGGCCCAGAACTCGGTCGCGAGGGTGCGCGTGCCGTTGGGCGAGAGCAGCAGGGTCGCCGTCAGCTCGTTGACGATGGCGAGGAAGACGAGGGCCGCACCGCCGGCGGCGGCCGGGGCCGCAAGACGCAGCGTCACCCGGGCGAAGGCCACGAACGGGTGCACGCCGAGCGCCTGGGCGGCCTCCTCGAGCTCGCGCGGCGCCTGAGCCAGGCCCGAGCGGAGGCTGACGAGCGCCCGCGGCAGGAAGAGCAGCACGTAGGCGGCGACGAGCACGAAGGCCGTCTGGTACACCCCCGGCAGGAACCGGATGCTCACCGTGACGAAGGCGAGACCGACGACGATGCCGGGCATCGAGCTCGTGACGTAGTTGGACAGCTCGAGCGACCGGGTGAACCAGCTCGGCCGGCGCACCGCGAGGAAGGCCATCGGGAAGGCGACGAGCGTCGTCGCCGCCGCGCCCGCGACGCCGTAGAGGAGGGTCTGCACCAGGGCCGGCACGAGCTCTCCCGGCGACCAGATCGCCGCACCGCCGAGCACGACCCAGCGCACGACGAACCACATCGGGACCCCGACCGCCAGCACGACGAGGAGCAGGAGCGCGAGCTGCGCCGGCACGTGGAGGCGGCCGAGCGGCATACGCCCCGGTGCGGCCTGTCCGCCCGAGCCGACCCGGGCGTAGCGCGCGGTGCCGCGGCTGCGGACCTCGGCGACGAGCAGGAGCAGGCACAGCACGACGAGCACGCTGGCGAGCATGTTGCCCGCGGCGCCGTTGAAGGTCGACTGGTACTGCACCATGATCGCGGTCGTGAAGGTGTCGAAGCGGATCATCGCGAAGGCGCCGTACTCGGCCAGCAGGTGCAGCCCGACGAGCAGCGCGCCGCCGGTCATGGCGAGGCGGAGCTGCGGGAGCACGACCCTGCGGAAGACCTGCCACGGGCCGAGGCCGAGCGAGGCGGCCGACTCCTCGAGCGAGGGGTCGAGGCGGCTCAGCGTCGCCGCGGCCGGGATGTAGACGAGCGGGAAGTAGGACAGCACCGAGATGAGCACGCCCGACCACAGGCCGGCGAGCGACGGGACCGCCGACACCCAGCCGTAGCTGTTGACGAACGCCGGGATCGCCAGGGGCGCCGCGAGCGCCAGCGCCCAGAACCGGTGGCCCCGCAGCCGCGTCCGCTCGACCAGCCACGCCCCGCCCACGCCGAGCACGAGGCAGAGCGGGATCGAGACGAGCATGAGCAGGATCGTGTTGAGCAGCAGCTCCCCGACGCGGGCGCGGAAGATCAGCTTGACGGCGGTGTCCCAGCCGGTCGCCACCGTCATGACGACGACGTAGCCGAGCGGCATCAGCGAGAAGAGCGCGATGAGCACGGCGACCACGGCCAGGACGGGTGGGCGCCGACGCCCCGACGCCGGGCCCGGGCGGGTGCCCGGGCCCGGCGTGGGAGCCGTGCCGGTGTCGGGAGCGCCGTGCGCGCCCGGTGCGGTGAGGTCGGTGGTCACCGGAGAACTACAGCAGACCAGCCTGGGTCATCAGATCGGTGACCGTGGCGGAGTTGAGCTTGGCGGGGTCGACGGTCGGGGCCTGGAGGTCCTTGAGGGGCACGAGCGCCGGGTTGGAGGCGACGCCGGAGCCGACGGCGTACTCGAAGGACGTGCCCTTCTGGAGAACCTCCTGGCCGGCCTTGCCGGTGATGAACTTCAGCAGCGACTGGGCCGCCGCGGCGTTCTTCGACGACTTGAGCACGCCGCCACCGGACACCGAGACGAACGCGCCCGGGTCCTGGTTCTTGAAGTAGTGCGTGCCGAGGTTGGCCGAGTTCTCGCCGGTCTTGGCCTGGTCGCCGTAGTAGTAGTAGTGGTAGATCAGCGCGGTGTCGACCTCGCCCGAGTTGACGGCCTTCATCGCGGTGCTGTTGCCCTTGTAGACCTTGGCGTTGGTCTTCATGGCGGTCAGCCACTGGTTGGTGACGGACTCACCCTTGAGCTCGAGCAGCGCCGAGACGATGGCCTGGAAGTCGGCGCCCGACGGCGACGCGGCCCAGCGACCCTTCCACTCCGGCTTGGCGAGGTCGAGCATCGAGGCGGGGAGCTGGTTGGCCTGGACCTTCCGCTTGTCGTAGACGAGCACGGTCGAGCGTGCGGCGATGCCCACCCACTTGCCCGTCGACGGGCGGTACTCGGCGGGCACCTGGTCGAGCGTCGCCTTGTCGACGTCGGCGAAGAGGCCGGCGTTCTCGACCTGGGTCATGGCCGGGCTGTTCTCGGTGAGGAAGACGTCGGCCGGCGAGGCCGCGCCCTCCTGCATCAGCTGGTTGGACAGCTCGGTGTCGGAGCCGTTGCGCACGGTGACCTTGATGCCGGTCTGCTTGGTGAACGCGTCGACCCACTCCTGGGTCAGGCTCTCGTGCTGGGCGTTGTAGAGCGTGATGCCGCCCGAGCCGCCGGTCGAGCCGCCGCTCGTCGAGGCGCCGGAGCCGCAGGCCGCGAGGGCCAGCACGCCGACCGCCGCGACGGCGACGCTGAGGGAGGAATGAGGACGGGAGGTCATGTGAGCTGCCTTCGTGATCCGGGGAGGGAGCCGTGCGCAGGTGACGGCTCGATTCGGTAGGTAAGGCTTACCTTACATGCCGCCGGAGGGTGGTCCCGACCGCGTCCATCGAGGCCGTGGCGACACGGACACCGCTGCACCGACACGCGACCGGCGCCCACTACGCTCCTGCCATGCGTCAGACCATCGTGTCCCTCGTCGACGACCTCGACGGGTCCGACGCCACCGAGACGGTGACCTTCGGCATCGACGGGATCGCCTACGAGATCGACCTGTCGGCCGCGCACGCGGACGAGCTCAGGGCGTCCCTCGAGGGGTGGGTGGCCGAGGCCCGCAGGGCCGGCGAGGAGCGTCCCACCGAGGCCCGCACGCTGACGCGGTCCACGACCGTGCTGCCCGCCGTCGGCGAGTCCCGCAACGCGCTCATCCGCGCCTGGGCCGCTGAGCACGGTCACCACGCCCCGGCCCGAGGACGCATCCCGCAGGCGGTCGTCCAGGCCTACAACGCCGCCCAGCACTAGGAGCGCCCGCCGTTCCGGTCAGCCTTGCTGACCCGCAGCGCGGTCGCGGAACTGCTGCTCGGTCAGCTGCTGGCCGTGCACCCAGAACTGCACCGAGCCGTCCTCGGCCTCCACGGCAGGCCCGTCCAGTCGGTGCAGCCGCGCGGCCGTGAAGTAGAGCGTGTCGCCGCGGGCGACGATGACCTTGTCGTAGCCCCCGGTGGGGTGGGGGGTTCCGCTTCTCCAGTCGGGCTGCGACGTCACGTTCTGGTGTCTCCGAGTCGGGTTGGTGGGGAGGTCTGCAGAGGTCAGGCTACCCGCGGCCGCCCGCGCTCAGAGGCGGTCCAGCAGCCCGTGCGTCACCGCGTCGGCCAGCGCCTGCGGCCCGTCGAGGACCTCCGTCGCCCCGGCGTCACGCAGCTCGTCGTCGCCGAACCCGCCGGTGCGCAGCCCGAGCGCCGGCAGTCGCGCCTTCCCCGCGGCGCGCGCGTCCCAGGTCGCGTCCCCGACCATGACGCCGCTCGTGCCGTGGACGCGCTCGAGCGCGGCGAGCAGCAGGTCCGCTGCCGGCTTGCTCTCCTCGGCGTCCTCCGCCGCGGTCCACGCGTCGGCCAGGGAACGCCCGTCGAAGAGGTCGAGGAAGACCTCGACGTGCTGGGGCTGGCCCGAGCTCGCGAGGACGACCTTCAGGCCGCGCTCCTTGAGCGTCTCGAGCAGCCGGCGGGACCCCTCGAAGGCCCGGACCTCGCCGATGAGGGGGTCGAACTGCCTCGTCCACTCCTCGCGGAGCGCATCGCCGTGCTCGTCCTCGACCTCCTGCCCACAGACCTCGGCGACGAGCTTGTCGCCACCCATCCCGATCGCCCGGTGGATGCGCCACAGCGGCGGGAACAGGTCGCGCCGGGCGAACGCGCGCGACCAGGCGAGGCAGTGGTGGTAGTTGCTGTCGACGAGGGTGCCGTCGACGTCGAGGATGACGGTGTCGATCATGGCTGGCACCTACCCCACCCGGTGACGGGGTCAACCGGTCCACAGCGACCGGTCTGCGGCGACCGGTCTGCGGCGACCGGTCTACAGCGATCCGCGGTCCACGACCTCCTGGGCGATGACGTGCAGCTTGCGGTTCTGGGCCATGCTCGCCTCGCGCAGGTGGTCGAACGCCTCGGCCTCGGTGACCTTCTGCATGGCCATGAGCACCCCGATGGCCGCACCGATGGTCCGCGAGTGGACGAGCGCATGGGTCAGCTGGTCGGCGCGCATCTCGGAGGCGTCGAGACGCTCGAGGGCGTCGAGGAGGTACTCCTCGGTGGTCTCGGGCGGGAAGCGCTCCGCGGGCACGGCCGGGGCGCGCTGGGACTGCGACACAGATGCACGGCGCTGGTTCACGGCATACTCCTGTGGTCTCGGTCGACCGGTCAGGGGTCGAGGGCGACGAGTCCGGGACCGGGCTCCCTCCCAGCCTACGAAGGAGGCGCCGCGCCCGCCAGATCTCCGTCTGGCCCCCTCGCATCCGCGGTTTGGGCCCTCGCTGGTCGCCGCCGGCAGCGGTGGGGGACGATGTCGCCATGGCGAAGTCAGGACGAGGCCCGCGGTTCTTCAAGCGCAGCGGCGACGACCTGACGGTCAAGGACGGCGAGGGGCACAAGCACCGCGCGGTGCTCGAGCCCGTCGACGCGGACAACACGCACGAGGACGGCGCCTTCGTGCTCGGCTACTGCAAGAGCTGTGACTGGACCGGGCCCGCGCGCCGGGCGCGCGACAAGGCCCGCAAGGACGCTCTCGCCCATGTCGACGACTGCCCGAGCAAGGGCAAGGTCCGCCTCGGGGTGAGCGGCGACGACCCGCGCTGAACCGCGCTGAACCGAGCCACCCCACGCTCCCCTGCGTCCGCACGCGGTCCGGTCGGGCCGGGCAGCACCGTCCGTTCACCCGACGGCGCTAGGTTCGGCAGGGAGCCGGTCGCCGCGTCGGGCGGCGGCCCGGACGAGGAGTGCGCGTGGTGGATCCCCTGCTGGCCGGTGACCGTGCCCCGGCGCCGCGGACGCTGCTCGACGTGCTGGCCGACGTCACGGCGCGCCACCCCGACGCGCCGGCGCTCGACGACACCAGGACGGTCCTGACCTATGCCGAGCTGACCGAGCGGGCACGGCGACTCGCGCTCGAGCTGGCAGCCGCGGGCGTATGCCGTGGGGACCGGGTGGGCGTGCGGGCCCCCTCGGGGACGGCCGACCTCTACGTCTCGGTCCTCGGCATCCTGCACGCCGGCGCGGCCTACGTCCCCGTCGACGTCGACGACCCGCCGGAGCGTGCCGACCTCGTCTTCTCCGAGGCGGCCGTGACGGCGGTGGTGGGCGCCCGTCGACAGGTCACGGTGCCTCCCGGCGTCCGGTCGTCGCGACGCCCCACGACCCGACCCCCGCGCGGAGTCCTCCCGGCGGTGGGCCCCGACGACGACGCCTGGGTCATCTTCACCTCGGGCTCGACGGGCGTGCCCAAGGGGGTGGCCGTGTCGCACCGCTCGGCGGCTGCCTTCGTCGACGCCGAAGCACGGATGTTTTTGCAGGACAGTCCGATCGGACCAGGCGACCGGGTGCTCGCCGGTCTCTCCGTGGCCTTCGACGCCTCGTGCGAGGAGATGTGGCTGGCCTGGGGCCACGGGGCCTGCCTCGTGCCGGCGCCCCGCAGCCTGGTCCGGACCGGCATGGACCTCGGCCCGTGGCTCGTGGCCCAGGACGTCACCATCGTCTCGACGGTGCCGACGCTCGCGGCGCTGTGGCCGGCCGAGGCCCTCGAGCCGGTGCGGCTGCTCGTCTTCGGCGGGGAGGCGTGCCCCCCGGACCTCGCCGAGCGGCTCGTGACGCCCGACCGTGAGGTGTGGAACACCTACGGCCCGACCGAGGCGACCGTCGTCGCGTGCGGGGCGCGGCTCGACGGCACGGGACCGATCCGGATCGGCCTGCCGCTCGACGGGTGGGACCTCGCGGTCGTCGGCCCGGACGAGCGGCCGGTCGGTGTCGGCGAGACGGGGCAGCTCATCATCGGCGGCGTCGGGCTCGCCCGCTACCTCGACCCGGCCAAGGACGCCGAGAAGTATGCCGCCATGCCGACCCTCGGGTGGGACCGCGCCTACCGCTCGGGCGACCTCGTCGTCAACGACCCCGACGGCCTCGTCTTCGTCGGTCGCGCCGACGAGCAGGTCAAGCTCGGCGGGCGGCGCATCGAGCTCGGCGAGGTCGACGCGGCCCTGCAGTCCCTCCCCCACGTCTCGGGCGCGGCCGCCGCCGTCAAGACGACGACGGCCGGCGGCCAGGTCCTCGTCGGCTACGTCGTGCCCGACCCCCCGGACGCCTTCGACCAGACCGACGCGCTGGCCCGGCTGCACGAGGAGCTGCCGTCCGCCCTCGTACCGCTCCTCGCGGTCGTCGACACGCTCCCGACCCGCACCTCGGGCAAGGTCGACCGGGCCGCCCTGCCGTGGCCGCTGCCGGGCGCCGCCGACGACGAGCCGAGCGAGCTCTCCGGCACCGCTGCCTGGCTCGCCGTCCAGTGGACGGCGGTGCTCGGCACGCCGGCGCGCTCCGCCGGGGCCGACTTCTTCGACCTCGGCGGCGGAAGCCTCTCCTCGGCCCGCCTCGTGTCCCTCCTGCGCGAGCGCTTCCCGACCGTCACCGTGGCCGACGTGCACGCCCACCCACGGCTCGGCGCCCAGGCCGAGCTCCTCGACAGCATGGACACCGGCGGCTCGTCGCGGGTCGACCGCACGGTGCGACGCATCCCCCGCCGGACCCAGCTCGTGCAGACCGTCGTCTCCGTCGTGCTCCTCACCGTCAAGGGCCTGCAGTGGCTGGTGGGCCTCGTCACGCTGACCGAGCTGCTGCGACTCTCCGGGCTCGCGCCGTGGTCGGTGCCGGTCTCCTGGTGGGTGATCGCCGTGGGGTGGGTCGCGTTCATCAGCCCGCTCGGGCGGATGGGCCTGTCCGCGTTGGGTGCTCGCCTGCTGCTCGCCGGCGTGCGCCCCGGCACCTACCCGCGCGGCGGGAGCGTGCAGCTGCGCCTCTGGGCAGCCGAGCGCTTCGCCGACGCGATGGGGGCCATCACCATGGCGGGCGCCCCGTGGATCATCTACTACGCCCGGATGCTCGGCGCCTCGATCGGACCCGGTGTCGACCTGCACAGCGTGCCGCCGGTCACGGGCATGCTGACCATCGGGGCGGGCGCGAGCATCGAGCCCGAGGTCGACCTCTCCGGCTACTGGATCGACGGAGACCTCGTGCACCTCGGTCCGGTCCACGTCGGCCGGGAGGCGGTCGTCGGCGCCCGCAGCACGATCGGCCCCGACGTCCACATCGGCCGGGACGTCGTCGTCGAGGCGGGCTCGACGGTGCTGAGGTCCGTGCGGCCCGGTCGGGTCGTCGCCGGGTCGCCGGCGCAGCGCGTCACCTCGCCGGGCCGCTCCGCGTGGCCCTCCGAGCGCCCGCCGGCCGCGCCCGCGTGGCTGGCCGTCTACGGGCTCTCCGGCGTCGTCCTGTCGGTCCTGCCGTTCCTCGCGCTGCTGCCCGGGGTGCTCCTCGTCGGCGGCGCGGTCGGTCGGGCCGAGGGACGCGCGGCGGTCGTCACGGCATACGCGGCCGTCCCCGCGGTGACGGTGCTCGGCATGCTCACCCTGGCCGCGGTCACCATCGTGCTCGTCCGGCTCCTCGGCGTCGGCCTGCGCGAGGGCTACTTCCCGGTGCGCAGCCGCGTCGGTTGGCAGGTGTGGGCCACCGAGCGCCTGCTCGACCAGGCCCGCACCCTGCTCTTCCCGATCTATGCCAGCCTCGTCACGCCGTCATGGCTGCGGGCCCTCGGCGCGACGGTCGGGCGCGACGTCGAGGCCTCGACGGTGCTGCTGCTGCCGTCGATGACCTCCGTCGCCGACGGCGCCTTCCTCGCGGACGACACCCTCGTCGCCGGCTACGAGCTGGCACACGGCTGGGTGCACATCGCCCCGGCCAAGGTGGGCAAGCGGGCCTTCCTCGGCAACAGCGGGATGACGGCACCGGGCCGGCGCGTGCCCAAGCACGGGCTCGTCGCCGTGCTCTCGGCGGCGCCGTACAAGGCCAAGGCGGGGTCGAGCTGGCTCGGCAGCCCACCCGTGCGGCTGCGACGGCCGCCGCAGGGCTCCGACGGGGAGCGCACCTTCGCGCCGCCCCTGCGACTCAAGGTGGTCCGTGGCCTCGTGGAGCTGTGTCGCGTCGTGCCCGTCATGGTGACGGTCGCCATCGCCGTCAGCGTCCTCGTCGCGCTCCAGTGGCTCGTCGTCCTCGTCGGCCTCGCGGGCGCCGCGGCCCTTGGTGGGGTCGTGCTCGCCGCCGCGGGCGCCGCTGCCGCCGCCGTGACGACCCTCGCGAAGTGGGTCGTCGTCGGCCGCATCGGCGCCGTCGAGCACCCGCTCTGGAGCTCGTTCGTCTGGCGCAACGAGGTCGTCGACACCTTCGTCGAGATGGTCGCCGGGCCGTGGTTCGCCTGGACCGCGACCGGCACGCCTGCCATCAACGTCTGGCTGCGAAGCCTCGGGGCCCGAATCGGGCACGGTGTCTGGTGTGAGACCTACTGGCTGCCCGAGGCGGACCTCGTGACCCTGGGCGACGGCGCGACCGTCAACCGGGGCTGCGTGCTCCAGACCCATCTCTTCCATGATCGAATCATGAGCATGGACACGGTGACCCTGGAGGACGGAGCCACGCTCGGCCCCAACGGCGTCATCCTCCCCGCGGCCAGCATCGGGCGCGCGGCGACGGTCGGTCCGGGGTCGCTCGTGCTGCGCGGTGAGAGCGTGCCCCGAGGCACCCGCTGGACCGGCAACCCGATCGCGTCGTGGAGCGGCCACGAGGTCGCCACACCACCCGTCGCCGCCCCGGCGCCGGGACCCGGACCCGTCGTGGCCGACGCCCCGTGAGCGGCATCCTCGCCCCACAGGTCCACGCACTCACCGACACCTACACGCCGGACCGCGGCGACCCGGCATACGTCGTCACGCACTACGACCTCGACCTCGACTACAAGGTGTCGACCAACCGGCTCGGGGGGCGCGCGGTCCTCGACGTCACCGTGCTCGAGGACGTGCGGCGGCTCGTCATCGACCTCGTGGGACTTCGGGTGCTCAAGGTCGCCGTCGGGGGCACGCCCGCCAAGTGGACGCACCGCGGCCCCCGCGTCGTCGTCACCCCGCCCGTGCCCCTCCCCCGCGGCACCCGCACCAGCGTGGCGATCACGTATGCCGGCACGCCGGGTCCCGCCCGCACGCCCTGGGGGGAGGTCGGATGGGAGGAGCTCACCGAGGGCGCCCTCGTCGCGGCGCAGCCCAACGGCGCCCCCACGTGGTTCCCGTGCAACGACCACCCACGGCACAAGGCCACCTACCGCATCGCCTTCGAGTCCGACTCGCCCTACGACGTCGTGGCCTCCGGGACGCTCGTCGAGACCCGCGTGCGCGGCAGCCGCACCCGACGCGTCTTCGAGCAGCAGGTGCCCATGGCGACCTACCTCGCGACGGTCCACGTCGGGCGCTACGTCCGGCGCACGCTCCCGTCCGCCGAGGTCCCCGTCACGGTCCTGCTCCCCGCGACCCACGAGCGACCGGTCATGCACGACCTCGCGCGCCTGCCCGAGATGACCTCGCTCTTCGGCACGCTCTTCGGCCCCTACCCCTTCGCGGACTACACCGTCGTCGTCACCGCCGACGACCTCGAGATCCCCCTGGAGGCGCACGCCCTGGCGACCTTCGGCCCCAACTGGCTCGACGGGCGGCGCCGGCACGAGCGCCTCGTCGCCCACGAGCTGGCTCACCAGTGGTTCGGCAACAGCCTCACCCCGGAGGCCTGGTCCGACATCTGGCTCAACGAGGGCTTCGCCTGCTACGCCGAGTGGCTGTGGGCCGAGCACGCCGACGGCGTCCCGGCCGCCACGAGCGCCTCGACGCACTGGGCCCTGCTCTCCCGCCTGCCGCAGGACCTCGTGCTGGGCGACCCGGGTCCCGACCTGATGTTCGACGACCGCGTCTACAAGCGCGGGGCCCTGACGCTGCACGCCCTGCGCCTCGAGGTCGGCGACACCGCCTTCTTCGGGCTGCTGCGGGACTGGACGGCGACCCACCGGCACGGGTCGGTGTCGACCGACGACCTCGTCGACCTCGTCGACGTGCACGTGCGTCGCTCCCACCCCCGCTCGCGCGCCCGGGCCGACGCCGCGGCCGCGCGGGCCCGCGACCTGCTCGAGCAGTGGCTGTGGGGCACCGACCTGCCGCGGCTCGAGCCGGCCGCCGGCGCCTCCTGAACCTGCGGCTCCTGGA
Source organism: Terrabacter carboxydivorans (assembly GCF_039532035.1). Classification (NCBI taxonomy): domain Bacteria; kingdom Bacillati; phylum Actinomycetota; class Actinomycetes; order Micrococcales; family Intrasporangiaceae; genus Terrabacter; species Terrabacter carboxydivorans. The sequence continues at coordinate 92,162 of NZ_BAAARE010000001.1, forward strand.
CCGACGCCTCCTGGACCTGCGGCTCCGCAGCCGAGGCCGCAGGACCGGCAGGCTCAGTGGTGGCGGACCTCGAACGGGCCCGGCCTGGACACGAGGGCGACCGCGGCGGCGCACCCAGCAGGTGCGTCGATGTCCACGACCGTCAGGGACGGCATACCGCCCACGACCTCGGTGAGGACACCGGCGCGCGGGGTGACGAACGACGCTGGCTCGACGCGCAGGCCGACGCCGAGCGCCTTGAGGCACGCCTCCTTGCGCACCCACGCGAGCGCGTTGTCGACACCGCCCTCCCGCTCGGACGGGTGCAGCGCGACCTGCCCGAAACCCTCGAAACGCGTCCCGGCGCCCTGCTCCACGTCCACTCCCACCGCTCCCGACCGGCTGAGCGCGAGCGCGACGACGGTCCCGGCCCGGCTCAGGGACAGGTGGAGCCCGGGGTCGTCGACGAGCAGCGGGCGTCCGTGCTGGCGGTCGCAGTCGGGACAGGTCCGGTCGAAGCGCAGCGACCCCGGAGGTCGGCCGAGGAGCCGCCCGACCTCGGACCGCGCCAGCAGGTGCAGGGCGAGGTAGGCGCGGGCCGCAGACGCGTCGGTCAGACGGGACCACCGTTCGCGCTCGTGCTCGTCGAGGCTGCCCGCGTCGGAGCCGTCCTGCCCCGGGTCGGGATCGACGGCGGTGTCGCGCACCCAGAGGTCGACCAGGGCCTCAGCCATGCGTCGCCGCAGGCGGCGTGGGATCACCACCACCGGTGTCGTCGCGCAGCGCGAAGGCGAGGCGGTCGCGGGCCGCGTGCTCGACGAGCACCGGCACGAAGTCACGCACCGGGCCGGTGAGCTCGGAGTGGGCGAGGCGCACCGCCGCCTCGACGACGTCGGCATCCAGCTGCGGGAAGTGCTCCTGCAGGCGAGCCCTGACGTCGGTCAGGGCCCTCATCTCGTCGGCGCGGTCCACGAGTCAAGGATCGGGGCGTCGCGCCGCCCCCGCAAGGCCTCACCCCGAGCGGATCTCGGCCACCCCGTCCCGCGAGGGATCGGGGGCCGGTGCCGGCATGCTGGCCGGCGTGCTGGCGAGGGTGCTGGCGAGGGAGGCCCCGGGGGCGGCCGGCCACCGGCTCCGACTCGTCGTCGACCTCCTCGCCCAGCCAGGACTCCAGGCGCGCGAGCGACAGCATCAGGGCCAGCCCCGTGCCGAGTGCAGCGAGGGTCATCACGGTCATGCATGTCCTTCCGTCGTGGCCCGCCGACGAGGCGGGTCGTTGGAGACGACGCCTCCGCGCCGATGGGATGACGTGGCAGGACCGGGTGTGGGTACGTTGCGGCCGTGACCGCAGCCGAGCGTGCCGGGCCCGTGCCCGGCCACAGCGCGGACGACGTCGCGGACCTGCTGCCCATGGTCCGTCGCATCGTCCGTGCCAGGGTCGGCGCGCACCCCTCCGCCGAGGACCTCGTGCAGGAGACGCTGACCCGGGTGCTCGCGGCGTCCTCGACGATCGAGCCGGGCATGCTCGAGCCGTATGCCATCGTGACGGCGCGCAACGTCGTGGCCTCGATGTGGCGTGATGCCGACCGCCGCAGCCGCAACCAGCACCGCGCCCTCGACCTCAGCACTCCCGACGCCCCCGAGACCCGGGTGGTGCTCGACGAGGAGCAGTCGGCGATGGCCACCGCTCTCGCGCGGCTGACCGACCGGGAGCGGCGCACCCTGCTCGACCACGAGGTGACCGGGACCGACACGCGCACCCTCGCCGCGCGTGACGGCAGCACCGCCGGCGCCGTGGCCGCTCAGCTGAACCGGACCCGCGCCCGCCTCCGTGTGGAGTACCTCCTGGCCGTCGAGCAGGTGGAGCCTCCGACGGAGCGCTGCCGACCCGTGCTCATCGCCCTCAGCGGCGGTGACCACCGGCGCCAGCGCGAGGTGCAGGCGGCGCAGCACCTCCTCGAGTGCGAGCCGTGCGCCCGCCTGAGCCAACCGTTGCTCGAGCGGGGTCAGCAGCGTGAGGACACCCTGCGCATCGCCGTCACCGGCGACCCCGACATCGTCGCCGCCCGCGGCGCTGCGCGCGGTGTCGCGGCCCGTCTGGCGTTCGGCCCCACCGACCTCACCGTCATCGCGACGGCCGTCTCGGAGGTGTGCCGCAACATCGTCCGTTTCGCGGGCTCCGGTGAGGTCGTGGTCGAGCTGCTCGAGACGCCGCGACGCGGCATCCAGATCGTGGCCCGCGACGGGGGGCCCGGCATACCCGACGTCGAGCGTGCGCTCGGCGACGGCTTCAGCACGTACGGCGGACTCGGCCTGGGACTGCCCGGGGTGCGTCGGCTCATGGACGAGTTCGCCATCGCGAGCGAGCCCGGACACGGGACGACCGTCACCATGACGAAGTGGGAGAGGACGAACGATGGATGACCGAACCGAGGGCCGCCCCGAGGACCGTCCCGAGGACCGTCCTGAGGACCGCCGCGAGGTGGGGCCGGGACCGGCCCGCGAGGAGCGGGTGCCCGCCGAACCCGAGGGCGGGGAGCACCTGCTCTCCCAGCTCGTCTCGCACCTGCGCGAGCACCGCACCCGCCTGCGCCGGGACTGGGCCGAGCGCATCCAGCAGGCCCACCTGCTGACGGCGATGACCCCCCAGGAGATGGCGGCCGAGACGACGTCCGTCTACGACAACTACGTCGAGGTCCTCGAGACCGGGAGCGTCGAGGCCCTGCAGCACTACGCCCGCGACCTCTCCGAGCGCATCATCCCCCGAGGCGTCGAGACCCACGAGGTCGTCGGCATCGTGCTGCTCCTGCGCGACGTGCTCGCCCGGTCGCTCTTCGAGAAGTACCAGCGCGACTTCGCCCTGCTCAACGAGGTGCTCGACGCCTACGAACCCGCCGCCAACCGCATCGCCAACACCGTGGCGGTCAGCTTCGTCGACGAGCGCGAACGCGTCATCCGTCAGCAGCAGGACGCGATCCGCGAGCTGTCGACGCCGGTCCTGCCCGTCCGCGAGCGACTGCTCATCCTGCCCATCATCGGTGTGCTCGACAGCGAGAGGGCCCGCCAGCTGACCGAGCAGCTGCTGACCGGCATACGCAAGCACCGCGCCAAGGTCGTCGTCATCGACATCACGGGGTCTCCCGACGTCGACGAGGCGGTCGCGAACCACCTCGTGCAGACGGTCGACGCGTCACGCCTCATGGGTGCGAGCGTCATCATCACGGGACTCTCGCCCAAGATCGCCCAGACTCTCGTCACCATCGGCGTCGACCTGAGCAAGATGAACACCATCGGCGACCTGCAGGGTGGCCTCGAAGAGGCCGAGCGGCAGCTCGGCTACGTGACCCGGAGGGAGGGCAGCACGAGCTCGTGAACGGCGGACCGGCACTGGTGTCCATCATGCGACAGGGATCGACCCTGATCGCATCGGTCCACACTGCCCTGGACGACTCCCAGCTGGTCCGCTTCGAGCACGACCTCGTCCACCAGATCGGTGAGCACCGGTCGCGCGGCGTCATCATCGACGTCGCCGCCCTCGATGTCATCGACTCCTTCGCGGCCCTGACGCTGCGGCGCATCGCCGAGATGGCCCGCCTGCGCGGGGCGCTCACCGTCGTCGTCGGCATCCAGCCGGAGGTCGCCTTCACCATGGTGCGGCTCGGGATGGGCACCGGGAACGTGCCGACCGCCCTCGACCTCGAGGAGGGCCTCGGTCTGCTGGCTGCCCAGACGCCACCTGAGCCCCACCAGGCGCCGCGCGCCGGGTCCGAGCGACGCGACGCCCCGAGGTGACCGGAACGGGCGGCCGACCGCCCCTGGACGACTTCACCCAGGACTACCGGGCCACCCTGCTGCGCTTCCTCCCGCGGCGCGACGAAGCCGCCCGCGAGTCCGCCTACGAGCTCGGCCGACGCGCGTTCGTCGCCGGCATCAGCCTGCTCGACGTGTGCCGTGTCCACCACGAGCTCACCCTCGAGGTGTTCGGTTCGGCCGTCGCGGAGGACCACGTGGACATCCTGACGAAGTCGGGCGAGCTGCTCCTGGACGTCCTCGCCGCCTACGACATGACCCATCGGAGCGTGCTCGGACCCTGACGCGGCGGCGGACGCCTTGGGCCGGGATGCATGACGCGGGAGGTCCTGCGGAAATTTCGGCAGGGGCCGGGACCTGCGTGCTCAGGCACGCTGCGGCGGCGCCCGGTCAGGCCTCGTCGATCCGCGACGCCACGTCATGTCCGAGCCTCCGCGCCCTCTTCACCGGTGACCGACGGCCCACGAGGCCGCTCGTACACCGATCAAGGAGTCACCCCATGAAGCTCTCCACCAAGCTGTGCGCCGCCGGAGCCACCCTCGCCACCACCGCTGCGCTCGGCCTGCTGCCTGCAAGCGCCGCGTCCGCTGCGCCCTCGGCCGCGCCCACCGCTGCACCGGCCGCCGCGAGCACGCCGCGCACGACGGCCTCGTCGACGATCAGCCAGGCGATCGCCGGCGTCGGCACCTTCACCGGCTCGTTCGCGCCGACCGGCTTCTCCAACCAGAACGGCCAGCTCGGCGTCACCGGGCTCGTCACCGGCACCCTCAAGACCCTCACGGGCCAGACGGTCCCGGTGAGCCAGACGGTCACCACGACGGTCCAGAGCGCCACGACGGCGGGCTCGTGCGACATCCTCAACCTCGTGCTCGGGCCGCTGCACCTCAACCTGCTGGGCCTCAACGTGGACCTCAACCAGGTCGTCCTCAACATCACGGGCCAGACGGGCGCCGGCAACCTGCTCGGCAACCTGCTGTGTGCCGTCGCCGGGCTGCTCGACGGCAACGGCGTCACCGGCCTGGCCGGTCTGCTGAACCGCCTGCTCGGTCTCTGACCCGGGCTCAGCCCCGCTGCACGGCCCGGGTCTGATCTCACCCGGGCACCCCGATGGCGCCGACCACCTCCCCGGTCGGCGCCATCGGCCGTGCACCCGGGGACGTCGCCGGCCCGTCAGCCGCGCCCGCGGGCCCGGGGGTCAGGGGCCGAGTCGCCCTCGCCGCGCCCGACGAGCCAGCGCAGCTCGCTCCGGTGCTCGAGCCCGAGCTTGGCCAGCACCGAGGCCATGTGGGTCTTGACCGTCGCGGTCCCGATCCCGAGGGTCTCGGCGACGGCGGCGTTGCCAGGGTCGCCGTCCGGGCCGGTCACGACGTCGACGACGCTCCGCTCGTGCGGTGAGAGCCGCTCGAGCGGGTCCGGGCGGGGATCGGGCTCGGAGTCGGTGTCGGCGTGCCCTCCGAGGCGGGTCATCAGGGCAGCCTGTACCTCGAAGCAGCGGCGACTCAGGCTGCTCAGGGCTGCGGAGCGCTCCTCCGCGTCGTCCATCGCCGCCACCTTCTGGATGTCGGCGGCCATCGCGGTGAGGGCCGATGCCGCATGGTTGACCGCCATGAGCGTGCCCGCGCGACCGGTGTCCTGCAGCTCCGGATAGACCGCCGCGAGGTTGAGCCCCCTGCCCGGCTTCGCCGCATGGATCCGGTCCCGGACGACGGCGGCGAGCCACGTCAGGGCGTCCACGACCTCGTCGGTCATCGTCCCCGGAGTGTCCGACAGGGCCCCGAGCACCCCGACCACGCCGTCCTCGGTGAGCATCGGGACCATGACGGCGTCGGCGGACGGCTCGCCGTCACCGAACCGGACGCCCCGGTTGAGCAGCGCCCCGTCGTCGTCCTGGTAGCGGTAGGGCCGCTTGGAGGCGACCACCCACGCCACGACCCCGGCTGGGCCGTAGGTCATGGTGCCCGCCTCGGCGTAGCTGCCGTTGCTGAAGAGGTAGGGGTAGGAGATCCGCCGGTCGTCCTCGCGCAGCAGCGCCACGTAGAAGTCGTCGAGGACGGTGATCGCGCCGATGGCCGCCCGGCAGGCGTCGTAGACCGTGAAGACGTCGGCGCGGTCTGCCTCGTGGATGACCTGGTCGGCGAACCGCAGTGCCCGGATCGTCGGGTCGCTCAGCACCATCGCACCGCCTCTCCACCGCTGCCGGCCTGCTGCCGCCCGTGCGGGCAGGCGGGGCCACGCTAGTACGTCTTCGGGGGTCGTGTGGCGGTTCGTCCCGCGTCTCCCAGCCGGAGACCTCCCCCTGAGGATGACCCTCATGGTCAGCCTCAGGGGGATGCCGACTCAGCAGGCCCGGAGGGCACCATGGCAGGGCCGACTGCTGGCTCGGGGCCCCATCGTGGGAGACGGGGTCTCGAACAGCCCTGGCGGTGTGCGTGCCACAGGGGGGTATGCCGCCACCCGGCTCAGTCTCGTCCCACTGCGGACGGGCCACGACTGCCCCGGTTCTCGGCCCTCGGGGAGGGGCGCCGAGGGCCGGGGCGTCATCGTGCCGGCGAGCAACTGCCGCCCGCCCGGGCGCCGCTGCCTCCGCACCTGCTGCGGGACCTTCGACCCTGCCTGCCCCTGACGCCGCCGCCGCACGCTGGTGGCAGGAGGCACCATGAGGTCGACCGTCAGCCGGCGCACCGTCGGAGCGAGCGCCCTGCTCAGCGTGCTGCTCGCCGCGCTGCTGGCTGCGTGCAACCTGGGATCGCCCGGCGGCATGGTCGTCGGCTCCGGCGACGTGGGGTCGCAGGCACGCGACGTCGCGGCGTTCACCGAGGTGAGCGCCGGCGCCGGGATCCAGGTGCGCCTCGCCACCGGTCCGCGCACGGTCGTCGTCACGGCGCAGCCCAACATCCGCGACATCACCCGCACCGAGGTGTCCGGGTCGCGCCTCACCGTCGACACCACGAGCGGCTACGTGTCCGCACAGGGCCTCGTCGTCGCCGTCACCGTGCCGAAGCTGGACGGGGTGGAGCTCTCGGGCGGCGCGAGCGCTTCCGGACCGGTCGGCACCTCCGAGAGGCTGGTGGTCCGGATGTCGGGTGGGGCGCGCGCCACCCTCTCCGGGTCTGCCGGCATGCTCGAGCTCACCGCCAGCGGTGGCGCCCTGCCAGAGCTGGGCGACCTGCACGCGACGGACGCCACCGTCGACCTCAGCGGCGGCGTGGTGGGCTCGGTCACCGTCAGCGGCACCTTGAAGGGCACCGCCTCCGGTGGGGTCGTGCTGACCCTGACCCGCCGTCCGGCGACGACCTCTGTGGAGACCTCCGGCGGAGCGGTGCTGCGCAACCCGTGACCGGTCGCCGGCAGCGGTTGCCGTCAGGGGCGGTCAGGGTCTGGCGTCAGCCCGCGCCGAAGGTGGCGCCGAGGCCCTCCGCCGACCGCGACTCGCCGCGGTGCGTGAACGACGTGCCGTCCGGCAGCTGCACCGTCCACTCGGACGCGTTCGGGACGACGCCCCGTCCGGTGAACCGGCAACCCGCCCCCACGAGGTTCCCGTCCGCGTCCACGTGCGGACCGGCGTAGATGAAGGCCGTGACGGCACTGTCGATCGTGACCGTCGCTGCGACCGGGATGGAGAGGGCAGCACGTCCGTAGGGCGGCGCGGTCGCGGTGAACCGGACGACGCTCCCGACCCCGAGGCCCAGCCGGTTGCCGGGCCGGTGGACCGTCAGCGGGCAGGGCCGCGACGAGCCGGCCGACAGCGCGGCGGCGTCGTCCGCGGGCAGCTCGCCACCGACCGCGAGGTCCACGGACATCGTCGTGGTCAGCGGAGCCGGCGGTCGGGACGTCGACGGGCCCGCGCACGGGTCGCACGAGGGGTGCGGGGCCGTGCACGCCGTGACCGCGGACAGGGCCGTGGTCGTCACGACGACGCCCACGACGGCGCCGGCGCGGCGGACCCACGACCGGCGTCCTCCAGTCCCCCTCACACCGGCAAGCGTGCCGCGCCCGGCCCTCCAGGGTGTGGCAGTCGGCCCCACCGAGACGTGACCGAGACGTGCCGATCGATGGGCCACCGCCTGCGACGGTCGGCCGCACCCCGTCGGACGTCCCCAACGGTCAGGGCCGCGGCTCGTAGCGCGGCAGGGCGTGGGTGCGCGCGACGAGCTCGCGCAGCGAGGCGAGGTCGGGCCCGACGAGCCCCGCGGCCCTCGCCTGGACGAGGACGTTGCCGAGGGCCGTCGCCTCGACGGGTCCGGCGACGACGACCCGGCCTGACCGGTCGGCGACGGACTGGCACAGCAGGGCGTTCTGCGACCCGCCTCCGACGACGTGGATGGTCCGCACGGCCCGTCCTGTCAGGGTCGCGGCGGCGTCCACCGCTCGCGCGTAGGCGACGGCGAGGCTCTCGAGGATCGTCCGGACCACGGCCGGCCGCGTCGACGGCGCCGGCAGGTCGTGCGCGAGGCACCAGGAGGCGATGCGGTCGCCCATGTCGCCGGGCGGCAGGAAGCGGGGGTCCTGCACGTCGACGACGGGCACCGACCTGGGGTCGACCTCGGCGGCCGCCGCGAGCAGGGCGGAAAGGTCGTTGCGAGTCGAGGGGCCCCGGTCCTCGCGCTCCCACGACCGCAGGGTCTCGCTGAGGATCCACGTGCCCATGACGTTGGTGAGCAGCCGGGTGAGTCCGTCGACCCCGCCCTCGTTGGTGAAGCTCGCGGCTCGCGCCGCCTCGGTGACGACCGGTCGGTCCACCTCGACGCCGACGAGTCCCCACGTCCCGAGCGAGAGGTATGCCGCGTCGTCCCCCTCGAGGGGCACGCCGACGACCGCGGACGCCGTGTCGTGCGACCCGACGGCGACGACGGGGACACCCGGAAGGCCGGTCTCCGCCGCGACGAGGCCGGTGAGGGGTCCGATGGTGCTGCCGGGCTCGACCAGCTGGGGCAGCAGGCTGGGCGGCAGCCCCAGACGGTCGAGCAGCACGAGGTCCCACTCGCCCGTGCGTGGGTCGAGCAGCCCGGTCGTCGACGCGTTGGTGCGCTCGGCCACCATGCGACCGGTGAGCCACCAGGCGACGAGGTCCGGCACGAGCAGCACCCGGTCGGCGAGCGCGGTCCAGGGGTCGGCAGCAAGCTGGTAGAGGGTGTTGAAGGGCAGGAACTGCAGCCCGTTGTGGCGATAGAGCTCGGTCACGCCGACGAGGTCGTGGACCGTCGGCGGGCCTGTGTCGCAACGCTTCTCGTCCCGGTAGTGGAACGGCAGACCGAGCAGGCGGTCGCCTCTGACCAGACCGTAGTCGACCGCCCAGGCGTCGATCCCGACGCTCGCGAGCCCTCCCGCCCCGGCCGCCCTGGCCGCACCCCTCAGGCCGTCGAGGGCACCGGCATACAGGCTCGGCAGGTTCCAGTGCAGGCCCGAGGGCAGGCGCAACGGCCCGTTGGCGAACCGGGCCGTCTCGCGCAGCTCCAGTCGGTCCGGACCGACCTCCGCGAGCACGACCCGACCGCTCGTGGCCCCGAGGTCGATCGCGGCGACGTGCGCCGTCGACGTCCCCATGGTCGTCATCGCCTCACCGGAGGAACGCTGCGGCGACGCCTGCGTCGACGGGGATGTGCAGTCCGGTGGTGTGGGTCATCTCCGGACCGCAGAGGGCGAACACCGCGTTGGCGCAGTGCTCCGGCAGCACCTCGCGCTTGAGCAGCGTGCGCTGGGCGTAGAACTCCCCCAGCTTGTCCTCCTCGACGCCGTAGACGGCTGCACGGTTGGCTCCCCACCCGCTCGCGAAGATGCCCGACCCACGCACGACCCCGTCGGGGTTGACGCCGTTGACCTTGATGCCATGGGCACCGAGCTCGGCCGCGAGCAGGCGCACCTGGTGGGCCTGGTCTGCCTTGACCGCCGAGTACGCGATGTTGTTGGGTCCGGCGAAGACCGAGTTCTTCGACGAGATGTAGACGATGTCGCCGCCGAGACCCTGCTCGATGAGCACCTTCGCCGCCGCGCGCGACACGAGGAACGAGCCCTTGGCCATGACGTCGTGCTGGAGGTCCCAGTCGGCGACCGTGGTCTCGAGCAGCGACTTCGACAGCGAGAGGCCGGCGTTGTTGACCACGAGGTCGAGGCCGCCGAACGCCAGCACGGCCGCGTCGACCATGGCCTGCACCTGGGCCTCGTCCGAGACGTCGGCCTGCAGCCCGATCGCGACGTCGCGACCCCCGATCTCGGCCGCGGCCGCCTCGGCCCTGGCCAGGTCGAGGTCGGCGACGACGACGCAGGCGCCCTCGGACGCCAGCTTGGTGGCGATCGCCCTGCCGATGCCGCTCGCCGCGCCGGTCACGAGAGCGATCCGCGTGGCGAGGGCCTTGGGCTTGGGCATGCGCTGCAGCTTGGCCTCCTCGAGCGCCCAGTACTCGATGCGGAACTTCTCCGCCTCGTCGATCGGTGCGTAGGTCGAGAGCCCCTCGGCGCCTCGCATGACGTTGATGGCGTTGACGTAGAACTCGCCCGCCACGCGGGCCGTCTGCTTGTCCTTGCCGTAGCTGAACATCCCGACGCCCGGCACGAGCACGACGAGCGGGTCGGCGCCGCGGATCGCCGGGGAGTCGGCGTCTGCGTTGCGGTCGTAGTAGCCCTGGTAGTCCTCGCGGTAGGCGGTCGCCAGCTCCTGCAGGCGCGAGACCGACTCCTCCAGCGTGGCCGTCGCGGGCAGGTCGAGGACGAGCGGCTTGACCTTGGTGCGCAGGAAGTGGTCGGGGCACGAGGTGCCGAGCGCGGCGAGCCGGGGGTGCTCGGCCGAGGCGAGGAAGTCGAGCACGACGTCGGAGTCGGTGAAGTGGCCGACCATGGCACGGTCGCGCGAGGCGATGCCCCGGACCGTGGGCGCGAGGGCGGCCGCGCGTGCCCGACGCTCCTCCTCCGGCAGGGCGGCATACCCCTCGAGGGCGGGTCCGAAGGGCTCGGGCCGGCTGTGCTCGGCGATGTAGGCGGCGGCGGTCTCGATGATCCACAGCGAGCTCGCCTCGGCCTCCTCGCTCGTCTCACCCCAGGCCGTGATGCCGTGGCCGCCGAGGATGCAGCCGACGGCCTGCGGGTTCTCCCGCTTGATGGCGGCGATGTCCAGACCCAGCTGGAAGCCCGGTCGGCGCCACGGCACCCAGGCCACCTTGCCGCCGAAGATCGTTGCGGTCAGGGCCTTCCCGTCGGCGGCGGTGGCGATGGCGATGCCGCTGTCGGGGTGCAGGTGGTCGACGTGCGCTGCGTCGACCAGGCCGTGCATGGCCGTGTCGATCGAGGGCGCGGCGCCCCCCTTGCCGTGCAGGCAGTAGTCGAAGGCGGCGACCATCTCGTCCTCACGCTCGACGCCGGGGTAGACGTCGACGAGGGCGCGCATGCGGTCGAGCCGGAGCACGGCCAGGCCGCTCTCGGTGAGCGTGCCGAGGTCTCCCCCGGACCCCTTGACCCAGACGAGCTCGACCGGCCTGCCGGTGACGGGGTCGGTGACGGTGCCCTTGGCGGAGGTGTTGCCGCCGGCGTAGTTGGTGTTCCTGGGGTCGGCTCCGAGCCGGTTGGAGCGGGCGATCAGCTCGGCCGCGGGGGCCGGGGTCGTGTGGTTCGGGGACTCGCTCATGGGTCAGTTCCATCCTGCCTGCGTGCCGCCTGCGCGGTCCGCCTCGATCTGTTGCTGGTAGCCGCTGCCCAGGTAGGCCTGCACGGGACGGGCCGGCAGCCCGCGGCTCTCGCGCCACGCGGCGAGGTCGGCGCGCACGTCGGTGTAGAAGGCGTCCATGAAGATCTCGTTGGCGGCGAGGACGTCGCCCGCCTCCTGCGCCGAGCGCAGCGCCTCGGCGTCGACGAGCAGCGCCCGTGCCGTCATCTCCTGGACGTTGAGCACCGAGCGGATCTGGCCCGGGATCTTCGCCTCGATGTTGTGGCACTGGTCGAGCATGAAGGCGACCTGGCTCCCGGGGCCGTAGCCGCCACCCCGGATGACCTCGAAGAGGATCCGGAAGAGCTGGTAGGGGTCGGCCGCCCCGACGATGAGGTCGTCGTCGGCGTAGAAGCGGCTGTTGAAGTCGAAGGAGCCGAGCTTCCCGAGGCGCAGCAGCTGGGCGACGATGAACTCGATGTTGGTGCCCGGCGCGTGGTGCCCGGTGTCGAGGCAGACGAGCGCCCGCTCCCCCAGCGCGGCCACGTGGGCGTAGGAGGTGCCCCAGTCCGGCACGTCGGTGTGGTAGAACGCCGGCTCGAAGAACTTGTACTCGAGCACGAGCCGCTGCTCCTCGCCGAGCCGCTCGTAGATCGTGCGCAGGCTCTCGGCCAGGCGATCCTGGCGGCCCCGGATGTCGCCCTGCCCCGGGTAGTTCGTGCCCTCGGCCAGCCAGATCTTGAGGTCGCGCGACCCCGTCTCGTGCATGACGTCGATGCACGCGAAGTGGTGGTCGATGGCCTTCTGGCGGATCCGCGGGTCGGTGTGGGTCAGGGCGCCGAGCTTGTAGTCGTCGTCCTGGAACGTGTTGGAGTTGATCGTCCCGAGGCCGATGCCCAGGTCCTCGGCGTAGCGCCGCAGGGCACCGAAGTCGTCCACGAGGTCCCACGGGATGTGGAGCGAGACGAGCGGCGCGAGGCCCGTGAAGCGGTGGACCGTGGCGGCGTCGGCCACCTTCTCCTCGACCGTGCGCGGGGTGCCGGGCGAGCCGAACACCTTGAAGCGGGTGCCGGAGTTGCCGTAGGCCCAGGACGGGACCTCGATGGCCTGGTCCTCGAGCCGCGGTGCGATCTCACTGAATGTCGTCATGTCTCATCACTTCTGGGTTGCGTCGGGTCCGGCGTCAGCCGTCGGGGGCTGGTCGAGCGGGTCGGGCTGGTCGCTCTGGTCGAGGTGGTCGATCTGGTCCTCGAGGTGGAAGACCTCGTCGAGCAGGAGGAATCCCTGGTCGGGCGGCACGCCGTCCAGCTCCTCGAAGAACGGGGCCATCTGCGCCTGCCACCGGGCGTTCACCTCGGTGCGGGCCATGCCCGCCACGGCGTCCTCGAGCGAGGGGGTCTCGACGTAGCCGATGAGCAGCCCGTCGGGGCGCAGGAAGAGGGAGTAGTTGTGCCAGCCCGTCTCGGCGAGCGCCCGGAGCATCTCGGGCCAGACCGCGGCGTGCCGGGCCCGGTACTCCTCGATCCGGTCGGGCCGGACCTGCAGCTGGAAACAGGCGCGCACGGGCACTCCCCTGGGGTGGTGGCGGTCGAGCACGTATGCCGGGTGGCGGGCTTCACGTGCTCGTCGGGCTGGCGTCGGGCTGGGTCGCAGGCGTTCCGTCCGGCCGACGACGGGTGCGCGTCGGCCGGACGGTGACCGCTCAGAACTTGAACTGGTCGATGTTGCCGGCGTTGAAGGCGAACGGGTCGCCGAGCAGGACGGTCTGGTTGGCCCCGACCTTGAAGCTGCCGAGCGAGCCGGCGGTGAACGAGTCGCCCTCCTTGCCGGTGATGGTGCCCTTGACGAGGGCGTCGGCGGCATACGCGGCGAGGGCGCCGAGGTCGGCGGGGTTCCAGAGGTAGAACTCCTTGACGGTGCCGTTCTTGACGTACTCGCGCATCTGGTTCGGCGTGCCCAGGCCGGTCAGCGCGACCTTGCCCTTCTTGTCGGAGGTCGACAGGTAGCGGGCGGCCGCGGCGACGCCGACGGTGGTCGGCGAGATGATGCCCTTGAGGTTGGGGTGGGTCTGCAGCAGCGCGGCGGTCTTGTCGAACGACGTCTGGTCGTCGTCGTTGCCGTAGACCACGTCGACCAGCTTGACGTTCTTGTGGTTCGCCGCGAGGTCCTTCTTCATGAGGTCGATCCAGGCGTTCTGGTTCGTCGCGTTGGCGCTGGCGGAGAGGATCGCGATCTCGCCGGAGTCGCCGATCTGCTTCGTGATGCCGTCGACCTCGACCTTGGCGAGGCCGTCGGGCGACGCCTGGTTGATGAACAGGTCGCGGTACTGCGCGTCGGTGTCGGAGTCGAACGTCACGACCTTCGTGCCGCCCTTGCGTGCCTGGTTGAGGGCGTCGCCGATCGCCTTGGGGTCGTTGGCCGACACGACGAGCGCGCTGGCGTGCTGCTGCGCTGCGGTGTTGATGTACTGCACCTGACCGTCCGGGCTACCGGTCTGGGGCCCGACCTCGGAGTACGTGCCGCCGAGGGCCTCGACGGCCTTCTTGCCGCCGGCGTCGCTCGTGTCGAAGTAGGGGTTGCCGAGGTTCTTCGGGATGAAGACGACGTTGAGCTTCGCCGCGGCCGTGACCCCGCCGGAGCCTGCCGGGGTCGTGCCGGTCGCGGCCTTGGTGCACCCGGTGAGGGCGAGCGTGACAGTGAGGGCGGCGACGCCGAAGACGGCGGCGCGGCGCGGGATGGCAGTCATGAGAGTTCCTTTCGGTGGGTTCCGACGCCTGAGGGCGTCTCGGTGGGGCGAGCGCCCCGGTTACGCCTGGCAGCGACGTCGGAGACCCACGCCAGGACAGTGGTGGAGATCACCGAGAGCACGAGGAGCAGCCCGATGATGATGTTGATGACGTTGACCGTGACGCCCTGCAGCCGCAGGGCGCTCGAGAGGACGCCGATGAGGAGCACGCCGCCGATGACGCCGAGGAGCTTCCCGCGGCCGCCGAAGATCGACACCCCGCCGAGGAGCACTGCGGCGATGACCTGCAGCTCGAGGCCGGTGGCGTTGTCGCCGCGGGCGCTGCCGAAGCGCAGCGTGTAGAAGATGCCGGCCAGGGCCGAGACGGTGCCGGCGAGGACGAAGAGCACGAACTTGGTGCGCTTGACCTTGACCCCGGTGAACACGGCGGCCTCGCTGCCGAGGCCGATGTCGTAGATGCCCCGCCCGAACGGTGAGAAGTGCAGCGCGAGGGTGAAGCCGACGACGAGCAGCAGGAAGACCCACATGACGGTGGGGATGCCGGTGTCGCCGAGGGTGCTGGAGGCGCGCTGCGTCCAGTCGGAGGGGAAGTCGGTGACGGCCTTGGTGCCGAGGATGCCCACGGCCAGCCCGCGGTAGAGGGCGAGCGTGCCGATGGTCACGGCCAGCGAGGGCAGTCCGACGTGGGCCACGAGGTAGCCGTTGAGGGCGCCGCACGCAGCGCCGACGACGAGCGCGACGAGCGCTGCCACGGGGATCGAGACCCCTCGCTCGTGCAGGACGCCGAGCAGCACGCTGCTGAGCCCGACGACACTGGCGACGGACAGGTCGATCTCGCCGGTCATGATGACGAGCGTCATGGGCAGTGCGATGAGCAGGATCGGGGTGACGTCGAGCAGCAGGTAGGTGAGCGTCAGCTGGTCCCCGAAGTACGGGACGTTGCCGTAGGCCCACATCGAGACCACGACGACGAGCGCGACCACGGCGGCCTCGCGGGAGACGAGCGTGCGGCGCCACCAGCGGTGCGCGTAGGCGGCATACGTGCGGCTCATGACTGGTCCCTCGCTTCGACGAGACGGCGTGACTGGCGGGCACTCAGCACCCGGTCGAGGACGATGGCGCTAAGGATCAGGGCCCCGACGAGCGCCTGCTGCCAGAAGTCGGGGATGCCGAGCATCGGCAGCGCGCGGTTGATGGTGACGAGCAGGACCGCTCCGATGGCGGCGCCCCACACCGTGCCGCTGCCGCCGAAGATGGCGACCCCGCCGATGACCGCCGCGGCCACCGCCTGCAGCTCGATGCCGGTGCCGGCGTCGGAGCTGACCGAGCCGTAGCGGGCGGCGAAGACGACGCCGGCGAGACCGGCCAGCGCGCCGGAGAGCACGAACGCCCCGATGACGCGTCGTCGGACGTTGAGGCCGTAGAGGACCGCCGCCTCGGGGTCCGAGCCGATGGCATAGAACTCGCGACCGCTCCGGGCCGTGTGGAGGTAGTAGCCGACGGCAGCCAGCACGAGGACCGACACGACGAAGAGCAGCGGGATGGTGAGCACCTGCGCGGTCCCGAGGTCGAGGAAGCCCGACGGCAGGTCGGAGGCGTTGATGCGGCTGCTGCCCGCCCAGGAGAGCACGACGCCCCGGTAGACGTAGAGCGTGCCGAGGGTGATGACGAGGGCCGGCACCCGCCCGACGGCGACGAGCAGCCCGTTGACGAGCCCGAGCACGGCCCCGACGGCCAGGCCCGCCGCGAACACGGCGACGGTGGGGACGCCCGGGTGGTCGATGAACAGGCGCCCCGTGAGGTATGCCGTGAGGCCGAGAACCGAGCCGACGGACAGGTCGACGTTGCGGGTGATGATGACAGCCGCCTGCCCGACGGCGAGCAGGATGAGCATCGAGGGCGTGAGGAGCAGGTCGCGCCAGCCCGTGCCACTGAGCAGGAAGCTCGGGTTCCTGGCGGTCGCAGCGGCGATGACGACGAGCAGGACTGCCAGGATGGAGAACTCGCGGGATCGCAGCAGTCCCTGGACGAGTCGGCGTCGCGGGGACAGGCTGCTCGGCTCGACGAGCAGCTGGACGTCGGTGGTGGTCTCGTGCGAGGTCACGTCGGAGTGATCGGTCGGTGCGGGTGCGGCGGTCATGACGCGAGGCCTGTCGTGTCGGTGGTTGCGGCTGTCGGGTCGGTGGTTGCCGGGGACGGGTCGGTCCTCGTGGCGTCCCGGGTGCGCGTGGCGGCCAGCATCACGGTCTCCGGGGTGGCCCGGTCACGGGGAAGGTCCGCGGTCAGTCGTCCTTCGCACACGACCACGACCCGGTCGGCCATGCCGAGGACCTCGGGCAGCTCGGACGAGATCATGAGGATGGCCATCCCCCGGCCCGCGAGCTCGGAGAGCAGGCGGTGGACCTCGGCCTTGGTGCCGACGTCGATGCCCCGGGTGGGCTCGTCGATGATGAGGAGCGACGGGTTGGTCGCGAGCCACTTCGCGATGACGACCTTCTGCTGGTTGCCGCCGCTCATGGTCTTCGCCGACATGTCGAGCGCGCCGGTCTTGACCTCGAGGCGTCCGGCCCACGGTCCCGCGGCGGCGTTCTCCATCCGCTTGGTGAGCAGGCCGAAGCGCGCCAGGCCGCCGCGGATGACGCCGGCGATGTTGTCGGTCACGGACGCGTCGGTGACGAGTCCCTGCTTGCGCCGGTCCTCCGGAACGAAGGCCATGCCGGCGTCGATGGCTGCGCCCGGGTCGTGGCGTCGGACGGGGCGCCCGTTCATGCGCACCGAGCCGCTCTCGTAGGCGTCGACGCCGAAGACGGCACGAGCGATCTCGCTGCGCCCTGCGCCGACGAGGCCTGCGAGACCGAGGATCTCGCCGGCCCGGACCTCGAAGGTCACGTCGTGGAAGGTGCCCGACGACGTGAGGCCCGAGACCTCGAGCACCGGATCTCCGATGTCGCAGGGCGTCTTGGGGAAGAGGTCGGCCACCTCGCGGCCGACCATGAGGCCGACCATCTCCTCGACGCTCGTCTCACCGATGGCCTTCGTCGCGACGTACTCCCCGTCGCGCATGACGGTGACCGTGTCGCAGAGGTCGAAGACCTCGTCGAAGCGGTGGGAGATGAAGACGATGGCGCGGCCCTCGTCACGCAGCCGGCGGGCGACGGTGAAGAGACGCTCGACCTCGACGCCGCTCAGGGCCGCGGTCGGCTCGTCCATGATGAGGAGGCGGGCGTCGAGCGAGATGGCCTTGGCGATCTCGATGATCTGCTGGTCGGCGATGGACAGCCCGAGCGCCGGTCGCCTCGGGTCGATGTGCACGCCGAGCCCGGCGAAGAGGCGGGCGGCCTCCGCATACATCGCGGCCCTGTCGATGCGTCGCCCGCGACGGACGATCTGGCAGCCCATGAAGATGTTCTCGGTCACCGACAGGTCGGGGAAGAGGGTCGGCTCCTGGTAGATCACGGCGACGCCGGCGGCCTTCGACTCGGCGGTGGAGCCGAAGTCGGCGGGCTCTCCCCCGAGGAGGAACTCCCCGCTGTCGCGCCGGTGGACTCCGGCGACGATCTTGACGAGGGTCGACTTGCCCGCCCCGTTCTCGCCGACGAGGGCGTGGATCGAGCCCGGCCTCGCGACGAGGGTCGCGGACCGCAGGGCGGCCACCTGCCCGAAGGACTTGGCGACGTCGCGGAGCGTCAGCGTCGGGGGTGGTTGGGTCCCCGCAGAGGTGGAGGTCATGATGTCCCTTGCAACATTGAAAGGTTTCAACTGCGCTCAATGTAAAGAGGGTCACATCGGCTGTCAACCCTTTGCCCATGACTAGACTCACGATGTGTCTCGTTTCAATCAGCCGTCTCCAGCGCGCCGATGACGCTGTCGTCACGCGCCGTCGGCGTCAAGGACGTCGCCGCGCGCGCAGGCGTCTCCCTCGGCACCGTGTCCAACGTGCTCAACCGCCCCGACCGCGTCAGCGCCTCGACGCGGGTGCGCGTCGAGGACGCCATGCGCGAGCTGGGCTTCGTCCGCAACGAGTCGGCGCGCCAGCTCCGGGCCGGGCAGAGCCGGGTCCTGGCCTACGTCGTGCTCGACGCCGGCAACCCCTTCTTCACCGACGTGGCCCAGGGCGTCGAGCTCGAGGCGGCGGAGACCGACCTCTGGCTCTTCATCTGCAACAGCGACAACAGCACCGAGCGCGAGCGGGCCTACCTCGACCTCCTCCAGCAGCAGCGTGTCCAGGGCATCCTCATCACCCCGGTCGACCCCGAGGCCGAGCACCTGCGCGACGTCGCCGGACGCGGCACCCCCCTCGTCGTCGTCGACCGGACGCAGCAGGGTCTCGACCTGTGCTCCGTCGCGGTCGACGACGTGCTCGGGGGCCGGCTCGCCGTCGAGCACCTCATCGACCGCGGCCACACCCAGGTGGCCTTCATCGGCGGCCCGCTCAGCATCGGACAGGTCCAGGACCGCTGGAAGGGCGCGCAGCAGGCCTGGTCGGAGGCCGGGCTGCCACCCGAGGCGCTCCACCTGCTCCCCACCTCCACCCTGACCGTCGGGGAGGGGCGCGGGGCCGGCGAGCGCCTCGTCGGCCTGCCGTCGCGCCGCCGGCCGACGGGAGCCTTCTGCGCCAACGACCTGCTCGCCCTCGGGCTGCTGCAACAGGCCGTCGCAAGTGGCCGGAGGGTGCCGGACGACCTCGCCATCGTCGGCTACGACGACATCGAGTTCGCTGCTGCCGCAGCGGTCCCCCTCACCTCGGTGCGCCAGCCCCGGCAGGAGCTCGGCCGCACGGCCACGGAGCTCGTCGTCGACGAGGCGAACAACCCCGACCACACGCACACCCAGGTCACCTTCACGCCCGAGCTGGTCGCCCGGACCTCCACCATGGGCTGAAGGGCGCGACGCGGCATACGACCTTCGGAGCCCGCGGCGGCCACCACCTGCCGGGGCGCCTCCCCTCCCCTAGGCTCGAAACCGTGAGCCCACTCGCCTTGACCTCGGTGCGGAACCCGTTCGACGCGTCGGGCACGTCCGGCGGCAGGCCGTCGGGGTTCGGCACCCACGCTGCGACGGCGCCTGAGGCGTCATGAGCCGGCTCGAACCCGTCTCGCCCGCCCTGCTGGGCACCGAGGCGCGAGATCTCTACGACGCCATCACCGCGGGGCCACGCGCCTCCGGACCCCAGCACTTCCCGCTGACCGGGGAGGACGGCGGCCTGAACGGCCCGTTCAACGCGTTCCTGCTGAGTCCCGGCATCGGGCACGCGCTCCAGGAGCTGGGCGCGGCCCTGCGCTACCGCGGCACCTTGTCGGCCCGTTCGCGCGAGATCGCGATCCTCACCGTCGCGGCCGCCTGGGACAGCACCTTCGAGCAGCAGTCGCACGAGGCGGTGGGACGCGCGAGCGGGCTGGTCGAGGAGGAGCTGACGGCTCTGCGCGCGGGCCACGTCCCGTCCCTCGCCGACGCCCACGAGGCGGCCTGCGCTCGCCTGGCGCGTGCGATGACCCGGGGAGACGTCTCCGACGCCATGTGGCGCGAGGACGCCGAGCTCGTCGGCGCCGCAACCGTCTTCGAGCTCACGACGATCGTCGGCTACTACTCCACGCTCGCCCTGCAGATGCGCGTGTTCCGGGTGGACTGAGACGCGTTCCTCCAGGTGGGGACCGGCGTCCGTGGCGGGCGGCCCCTCCCGGTTCCAACGGCTAAGACGCCCCTCCGGACTCGGCCCGGGCGTCGTACGGTCGTGCACCATGGTGCATGCGCTCGGGTCGACGACGACCGACACCGGCACGACGGCCTGGATGCTGGTCTCGTGCGCACTGGTCATGCTGATGGCCCCGGGGCTCGCCCTGTTCTACGGCGGCATGGTCCGCAGCAAGAGCGTGCTCAACATGATGATGATGACGTTCGGCGCCACCGCCGTGGTGCTCGTCATCTGGGTCGCGTTCGGCTACTCCGAGGCGTTCGGCAACGACCTGGGAGGCGGCCTGCTGGGTGACCCCAGGCAGTATGCCGGTCTGGCCCAGTTCCTGGCGCCGTCGGCCGATGCCGGCTCGAGCTTCCCCGTCATCCTCTTCGTCGTCTTCCAGGGGCTCTTCGCCGTCATCACGGCGGCCCTGATCTCCGGCGCCATCGCGGACCGGGCGAAGTTCACCTCCTGGCTCGTGTTCGTGGCGGCGTGGGTCGTCCTCGTCTACGCGCCCGTGGCCCACTGGGTCTTCGACGCGACCTCGGGCACCCGGGCCGGAGGATGGCTGAGCAGCCAGGTGCACCTCGTCGACTTCGCGGGCGGTACCGCCGTCGAGACCTGCTCCGGCGCCTCGGCCCTGGCGCTGGCGCTCGTGCTCGGACGCCGGATCGGCTTCGGCAAGGAGCCGATGCGTCCGCACAACCTCACCTACGTCATGCTCGGCGCCGGGCTGCTGTGGTTCGGCTGGTACGGCTTCAATGCCGGGTCCGCCCTCGGGGCGAACCACCAGGCCGCGGTCGTGCTGATGACGACGACGCTGGCCGGAGCCACGGGTGTCATCGGATGGCTCGCCGTCGAGCGGCTCCGCGACGGGCACTACACCTCCTTCGGCGCGGCGTCGGGCATGGTCGCCGGCCTCGTCGCGATCACGCCGTCCTGCGGGTCGCTCTCCCCGGTGGGGGCCCTGGTCATGGGGGCCGTCGCCGGAGGGGTGTGCAGCTGGGCGGTGGGCCTGAAGTACCGCTTCGGCTACGACGACTCCCTGGACGTCGTCGGGGTGCACCTCGTCGGCGGGATCGTCGGCACCCTGGGAGTCGGCATCCTCGCGACCCGGATCGCACCGACAGGTGTCTCGGGCCTGCTCGACGGCGGCGGCGCCGCCCTGCTCGGCCGCCAGGTCATCGGCGTGGGAGCCGTGCTGGTGTACGCCTTCGTCGTGTCGGGAGTGCTCGGGCTGCTCATCGAGCGCACCATCGGCTTCCGCGTCCACCGCGACCACGAGACCGGCGGCATCGACCTGGCCCTCCACGCGGAGACCGCCTACGACCTGCACACGACCGCGGGCGGTCGTGCCTCGACCCACGGGCTGCTCGGCTCGTTGCACTCACACCGGGAGGACCACTCGTGAAGCTCGTGACCGCCGTCGTCAAACCCCACGCCGTCGCCGACATCCGAGAGGCCTTGAGCGCACTCGGCATCGAGGGCATGACGGTGAGCGAGGCCAGCGGCTACGGGCGCCAGCGCGGCCACTCGGAGGTGTACCGCGGCGCGGAGTACGTCGTGGACTTCGTCCCCAAGCTTCGTCTCGAGGTCCTGACGAGCGACGAGGACGTCGAGGACGTCGTGCGCACCATCGTCACCACGGCCCGGTCGGGGCGCATCGGCGACGGCAAGGTGTGGGTCGTCCCGGTCGACACCGTCGTCCGGGTGCGCACCGGCGAGCGCGACGGCGACGCCATCTGAGGCATCTCACCTCGAGGGCGCCGAGTGGTGTGATTCCGGCGCGCCGGGCCCTTCGGCCCTACCCGACGTCACCCGCACGGTGCGACGGTGAGCGGACGACACGGCATACGGCTCGTGTGGTCCGAAGGGGACGCCAGGACCATCAGACTCGACCGGACCGCCTTGGTGGCCAAGCACCAGAACCCTGAGGCCGCCGCCTCGGCCGCCATGACCGACCTCGGCTACAGCGAGGTCATCGCCCCGGCCGCGAGGTTGTTCATCGAGAGACGCACCGAGGACTCGATCCTCTCCATGATGTGACCTCGGCTGCCGTCGGGGCGTGACCCAACACCGGGCGCCTGCTGCACTACCGACGGACAACGATGCGTGGTTCGACCTCGTCATGAACGAGCTCGACGGGAAGCGGTACGAGGAGCTTGTGAGTGCACTGCACAGCCGGCGCACAGCACGGAGCAGCGCCAGGCACAGGCGTCACGGCGACGATCGTGGTGCTCGCCCATCAGCGGGTGCCGGGCAGCTGGCCGGCCATCGAACGAGCCGGAGGAAGCGGGGTGTCGCCATGGACGGCACTGCTATGACGGTGGCCCCCCCACCCGCGGGCGGTCCCCGGGTGCCGCCCGACCTCGAAGGCTTCGGCATGACTCACGTGTCCCTGCACCGAGCTGCTCCTGACGTCGGTGCCCCTCCGGACGTGGGGGCAACTGCGGACGTGAGGCCCACCCCGGTTTCGACCCGGGCGGCGGTCGGCTCCGCCCTCATCTGCGCCGCCGTGGTGCTCATCGGGTGGGCCTGCTGGCTCGGCGCCTCACTCCCGGTCTCCGGGCTCCCCCAGAGCTGGTCGTCGTCAGGGGCAGGCCTGGGCAGCTGGCGGCTGACGTGGGTCGGGCTCGACGCCCTGGAGGTCGCCGGGCTGCTGGCCACCGGCATCGCGCTCCGTCGCCATCACTGGAGTGCCACGGTCAGCGCGTTGCTGACCCTTCCGCTCTTCGTGCTGGACGCGTGGTTCGACATCATGACCGCGTCGACGAGCACCGGGCTCGGGCAGGCGCTGACCATGGCCCTGCTCGTCGAGCTGCCCACGGCATCGGTCCTGGGGTGGGTGGCACGCTCCGGCCTCCGGGCATTGCGGCACGGGGCGACACCCCCGACGTACGAGAGGCCCTGACTCGCGTCTCCGCTGGAGCTGGGCTAGCGCGCGAAGGTGACGTGGATGGTGCCGCTCTCGGCGACCTCAGAGGTGACCTCGTAGGTCTCTTCGAGCCTGCGAAGGTCGTACCAGAGTCGGGGACCGCTGCCGAGGAGTACTGGCGCCATGGCCACGTGAAGGTGGTCGACGACTCCGGCTCGTAGGAACGCGCGGGCGGTCCCGACTCCTCCCCCCACCCGCACGTCGCGTCCTCCCGCAGCATCGGAGGCCTCGAGCAGGACACGTTGAATGCTCCCGCTTCGGAAGTGGAAGGTGGTGCTCCCCTCCATCGGTATGGGTGGCCGCGGTGCCGTGTTGGAAAGGACGTAGACCGGGACGCCGAACGGAGGCCGGTCGCCCCACCAGCCCTTCCAGTCGGGGTCGGGGTTGGCGTGAAGGCCGAACATTCCTGCGCCCATGATCTCTGCGCCGACACCTGCAAACTGGGCCGCGGCGTACTGGTCGTCGATGCCAGTAGTGCCGCCACCGCTGGTGTCTCCGAAGACCCGTTCGCGCATCGTCCGAGTCGCGATGTGCGCCTCCGTCAAGCGGTTCCAGTCGGCGCCCATCGGGTGCTCCGGGCTCGGTTCTCCAGCGGTACAGCCGTCCAACGAGGCAAACATGTCGATGCGGACCCGAGTCACAGCTTCTCCTTTTCAGGGTTGCCGACCGAGGTACGTCCCCAGTCGTGTGTCGTACTCGCCGTTCGAGACAGCTGAGTACGAGGCGGGAGGGGCGGGATCTCACGGTTGGAGTAGTGGGGAGCCTCGAAGGGGTACTCCTTCTCGGCCCAGTGGTGAAGCGCCCGGTAGAGCGTGGTGTAGTGACCTCGGGCGTAGGCGCCGGGGGTGACCCACCAGGAGATGTCGACATCGCAGTCGAGAAGCTGCTCGTCGAGCGGGGTGCGGCACCCCACCGGCGCCAGGTAGCCGCAGCCGACGTAGCCGCCTGCCTCGTCGTAGACCGCGTAGGTGAACGAGGTCTGCTCGCGGAACTCCTGCTCGTGCCAGACGAGGTCGACGTAGTTGTACGCCTCGCTGACCGGCTCGGTTGGCCAGCCGCCGCCCCTTGTCCTCTGAATGAGCTCGATGCTCTGGTTGATGCCGCGAACGTCATCGTCGAGGTCTGCGCGGCTGATCGCGCGCGCCTCGAGCTCTTCGAACCGCAGCCGCGTCGGGGCCGCAAAGCCGGGCGGAAGGCGTAGCGGCTTGACGAACTGGGCGTAGTTCACGACCGTTCCTTTGGCGGCGCGTTCAGGACGCTGTAGCGCATCATCGCCGCGCCGCTGTCGAAGATGCGAGCGGAGTCGAGCGTGAAACCCAGGTCGTGGGTGATGTGGTCGAAGAGGCGGGGCCCTGACGCGAGGGCGGCGGGGTGGATGATGAGGAAGTACTCGTCGATCAGGCCCGGTGCGTCGGCCAGCGGGCCGAGTGTCTCAGGGCCGAAGCAGGCGATGATGTCCGTGCCGTCTTGGTTCTTGAGCTGCGCGAGGTGTGCAACGGCGTCCCCTCGCCTCACCTCGCGACGCGTGTTCGGGTCGTCCTCGAGCGTGTGCGAGAGCACCACTTTCCTCATTCCGCTCAGAAGTCGAGCGAACTCGACGCTGGCCGGGCTCTCGAGGACCTCGGCGTCGGGCAAGGTGCCTGCCGCTACCTGCTCCCAGTAGGGCACGACGACCTCGTACAGCCGGCGAGACACGGCCAAGGTATCCGCTCGGGCGTACGCCTCGTTGACGTAGGCCGTCTCTTCCTCACCCCACGCGAATGGCTGCCAGAATCCTCCGTCCGCGTGGCTGATCCGGCCGTCAAGGGTGACCTGCATGAGGACGATGAGCTTTCGCATGGAACTCTTCCTTGGTGGTTTCGGGTGGTCCTTGGTCACGGGCATCGCGACGCGAGGCTGCCGACGCCGGAACACCCAGCGGTCGGTGAGCGCCGGTCGGACGGGACTGAGTCGGGTGCCGGACACGTCCGACGCCGCTGGGTTGAGTCTGCCGATTCAGCGGTCCAGTCAGGAGATCCATTCGGGCGCTGATGGAGTGGACCATTTGGTTGACTGGAGCAATGCCCGTCGACTGGGGCCGAAATGGTCCGGACCTGATGATGACGTTGGATCGCAACGGCACACCGCTCCTCGTCCAGATCCAGGAGCACCTGCGCACCGCCATCCGCGAAGGTCGGCTGAAGTCGGGCGAGAGGCTGCCGTCCACCCGGCGGATGGCCGAGCACCTGCGGGTCTCACGCGGCACCGTGGTCGAGGTCTACGAGCAGCTGGTTGCCGAGGGGTACCTCGACTCGGTCGTCGGATCCGGTACTCGGGTCACCGAGCATCTGGGGCAAGACCGTCCTCAGCAGAAGCACCCGACCTCGGCGCCACCAGACAGGTCCGTGATCCAGTTCGACTTCGAGTACGGGATCCCCGATCTCCGGTCGGTGCCCCTGAGGGAGTGGGCTTGGGCCGTCGCGGAGGCCACCAGGACACTGCCGACCGCCAGTCTCGGGGACGAGGAGCCTGCCGGCTCCCCTCACCTGCGTGACGTGGTCACCGCCTACCACCGTCGCGTCCGCGCCGGGTGCGCCACAGCCGACAACGCCATCGTGGTCGGCGGCTTCCGCCAAGGGCTGGCGTTCGCACTGGGAATGCTCGCACGCACGGGCATCGGGGCCGTCGGGCTCGAGGATCCCGGGCCACGTGATCACGATCGGATCGCAGAGCGGGCCGGCCTGGTGGCGGTTCCGATCCCTGTCGATGCCGACGGCCTCGACGTCGCCGCGCTGCACAAGACCCCGGCGCGGGCCGTCCTGGTCACCCCGGCACATCAATGCCCCGCCGGGGTCGCTCTGAGCCCCGCCCGGCGACGCGCCCTCGTCGCGTGGGCCGACGAGGTCGACGGGGTGATCCTCGAGGACGACTACGACGCCGAGTTCCGCTACGACCGACAGCCCGTCGGGTCCCTGCAGGGGCTGGCGCCCGAACGGGTCATCGCCCTGGGCTCGGTCAGCAAGACGCTGGCTCCGGCTATCCGTATCGGCTGGATCCTGGCGCCGCACCGCTTCCGGGACGCGTTGATCGAAGAGAAACGGCTGAGCAGCCGTGGCGCCCCCGGCCTGGACCAGGAGGCCCTCGCGCTGTTCATGGAGTCCGGCCGCTTCGACCGCCACCTCCGGCGCATGCGCGAGCTGTACCGCAGCCGCCGCGACGTCCTGGTTCGTGAAGTCACTGAGCTCTTCGGACCCGCGAGCCTGCGGGGCCTCGCCGCAGGCTGCCACGCCGTGCTCCTGCTGCCAACCGATGTCGACGAGGACGTCGTCGTCGACGTCGCTCGAACGCTTGGGGTCCGCGTCAGCGGCCTCGGGCGATACCTGTCAGCCCCATCGCCTGCGGATCCTGCTCTCCTGATCTCGTTCGGCAACATCACCGAGGGCCAGCTCGTCTCCGGGATCCACGCGATCGCCGAGGCGGTACGACGTGTGACGAGTCTCGATGTCAGCGGTCGAGCATAACTTTGCTCCGGTGACAGCGAACATGACTCGAGCACCCCGTGTCGTGATGATGTGCGGTCCGGGTGGTGCAGGCAAGACCACCTACGCCAAGCGCCTGGAGCGCGAGGGCTGGACTCGCCTGTCGTTCGAGGTGGAGTTCTGGGATCGCGGCATCAAGACGATGCCCTCCCCTGAGGTTGTCGCCGAGGTAGCCGCAGACCTCAGGGCCCGGTTGCTGCGCCTTGTCGCAGCGGGAGACGATGTCGTGCTCGACTTCGGATTCTGGTTCCGGCGACAGCGCGATGAGTTCCGCGAGCTGCTCGAACCCCAAGGCATAGTGGCGGAGACTGTCTACATCGCAACGACTCTCGAGACCATTCTGAGCCGAGTGGGTGATCGGCATGGCCGGTGGGCGGATGACTGGCCGCTCACCGAGCAGACGGCGACTGAGTACTTCGAGCGGTTCGAGCCTCCAACGCCCGAGGAGGGACCGCTCGAGGTGGTCCGCTAGCCAGCGAGAGCCGCAAGCGCACCCTTTCACCCCATGCCTGTCCTGCTCCCGACCGTGAGGCTTGATGGGAAGACAGCGGACCCAAGCACCGTGGCACGCGAGCGTCCCGCGCTCAACAGCTGACGAACGCGTCCGTCCCGCGCTCGAGGGAAGGCCGACACCGTCTGGAGGAAGCAGAAGGGCCTCGAACCGGCGTTTCCGCTGGTCAGAGGCCCTTCTGAGCACTGGGTGGCAGGTGAAGGATTCGAACCTTCGTAGCTCTCGCGACGGATTTACAGTCCGTTTCCATTGGCCGCTCGGACAACCTGCCTTGGTGCGTCTGGAAGGATAGCAAGAGATCGGGCGCGGCCCGAAATCGGGGCCGCGACGGAGATTTCGTCGCGTCCCCCGACACCCGCGCACCCGCCCGACAGACCAGCCAACAGCATGCGGAAGGACCCCACCGATGGCCGACTCGTCGTTCGACATCGTCAGCAAGTTCGACAAGCAGGAGATCGCCAACGCCGTCAACAGCGCGAGCAAGGAGATCGCCACGCGCTACGACTTCAAGAACGTCGGCGCGTCCGTCGACCTCGCCGGCGAGGTCATCAAGATGAAGGCCAACACCGAGGAGCGCTGCCTCGCCGTGCTCGACGTCGTGCAGACGCACCTGGTCAAGCGCAAGGTCAGCCTCAAGCACCTCGACGTCCCCGAGGCCGGTCCGCGCCTCTCGGGCAAGGAGTACCACCTCGACGCGCCCCTCAAGGAGGGCATCTCCCAGGAGAACGCGAAGAAGATCAACAAGCTGATCCGCGACGGGGGCCCCAAGGGCGTCAAGAGCCAGATCCAGGGCGACGAGCTGCGGGTCTCGAGCAAGTCCCGGGACGATCTGCAGGCCGTGCAGCGCATGCTGCGCGAGGCCGACCTCGACGTCGCGCTGACGTTCACCAACCAGCGCTGACCCGCTGGGTTCGCTTGTCAGACAGGCGAACCACGACGACAGACCACGTATGCCGCCCGGGCCACCGGGCGGCATACGTGCGTCTCAGAGGGGGCGGGCGAGGTCTCGCAGGTCCGGGAAGACCTCGACCGCCAGGGGCCACCAGAAGAGGTGGCCGCACAGCTCGGCGTACTCCTGCGGCGTGACCCAGCGCGTCTCGTGGATGCCGTCGTCACCGTCGGTGATGGTGGGGCGCGCGTCGTCCAGACGGGTGCGGAAGACCTGCAGGAACGGCTTGTCGCGGGCGAAGACGTTGTCGTCGGTGCGGGGCGTGAATCGCTCGTAGCCGCAAGGGATCACGTCGGAGTGGCGCAGCCGTAGGCCGGTCTCCTCGAGCGTTTCCCGGACGGCGTTCTCGACGGGTGTCTCGTCCTCCTCGCGCCACCCGCCGGGCGAGCCCCACTCACCTCGACGGACGCTGTGCACGACGACGAAGTCGCCCCGACGGTCGCGCACGAAGACCATGGCGGCGAGGACGCGCGCCGGGTCGAGAGGTTCGTCGGACGCGACGAGGTCGACGTCGCTGGCGCCGTTGGGGAAGCTGACGTCGAGGATGCGGCGCACGCCACGGTCGCGCTTGCGCTTGCGCAGCCGCAGCCCGGAGGCGTTGAGACGGCGCGCGAGGTCGACACCGGTCGTCGGGGTCGCGCCGGCGTCGACGGCGTCCTGCCACCGGCCCTCGGGCACGTCGTAGTGGTCGCCGTCGAACGAGCGCGGGTGCAGGCGCGCTGCGCGCGCGACCTCGTGCAGCTCGTCGTAGGAGGCGTCGCTCACGAGGTGGGCGAAGAGCCGACCGTGGGCGGGCCAGATCGGCTGGTCGATCCACACGGTCATGACCCGAAGCCTAGGCGAGGCCGCCCGGTCCTGCCGTCCCCCTCCCCCTGTGGACGACGCCGGCTGCCGCTGCCCCACCCCACCTAGCCTCGAACGCACGTGGCCACCGTCCGGTCGGCCCACCGATCGAGGAGGAGACCCATGTCCCGTTCCGTCGTTGACACCGAGCGCATCGCCGCCGCGGCCGCCGACATCAACCGGCTCGCCGACACCATCACGTCCAACACGTCCGAGCTGCGCGGCCGTCTCGCCGGCATGGGCGCGGACTGGCAGGGCCCCGCCAAGGTCGAGTTCGAGCGGGTCATGCACGACTACCAGCGCATCCAGGCCCAGATGACCGAGGCCCTCGCCGACGTCGGCCGGCTCACCCTCAAGGCCTCGGCGGCCTACGCGGAGCACGAGAACGCGACCCGCGCGCTCTTCGCCCGCTGAGCCGCTGAGCCACTGAGCCGCCCGAGACCTCCCGACGACCCGTCGCCAGACCCCTGGACGGCGCCGGGTCCGCGCCGGAGGCGGGCTCCCGCCCCTACGGTCGAGCCCGCCCCCGGCGCACTGCTCCCGCCCGCACGCCGAAGGGCGGCTCCCCCGCGAGGAGGAGCCGCCCTTCGAACGTGCTGTGACGCAGGTGGAGCAGGAGGGCTCAGAAGCCCATGCCGCCCATGCCACCCATGTCGTCGCCACCGGGCATGGCCGGGGCCGACTTCTCGGGCTTGTCGGCGATGACGGCCTCGGTCGTGAGGAAGAGCGCCGCGATCGAGGCTGCGTTCTGCAGCGCCGAGCGCGTCACCTTGACCGGGTCGATGATGCCGGCGGCCAGCAGGTCGACGTACTCGCCGGACGCAGCATTGAGGCCGTGACCGGCCTCGAGGTTGCGCACCTTCTCGGCCACGACTCCACCCTCGAGACCGGCGTTGATCGCGATCTGCTTGAGCGGGGCCTCGGTCGCGACACGCACGATGTTGGCACCGGTCGCCTCGTCGCCCTCGAGCGCGAGCTCGTCGAGCGCCTTGGCGGCCTGGATGAGCGCCACGCCACCACCGGCGACGATGCCCTCCTCGACGGCAGCCTTCGCGTTGCGGACGGCGTCCTCGATGCGGTGCTTGCGCTCCTTGAGCTCGACCTCGGTGGCCGCGCCCGCCTTGATGACGGCGACGCCGCCGGCGAGCTTGGCGAGGCGCTCCTGGAGCTTCTCGCGGTCGTAGTCGGAGTCCGACTTCTCGATCTCGGCCTTGATCTGGGCGATGCGGCCCTCGATCTGGCTGCGGTCCTCGGCGTCCTCGACGATGGTCGTCTCGTCCTTGGTGACGACGACCTTGCGAGCCTTGCCGAGCAGGTCGAGGGTGGCGTTCTCGAGCTTGAGACCGACCTCCTCGGAGATGACCTGGCCGCCGGTGAGGATGGCGATGTCGGTGAGCATGGCCTTGCGGCGGTCGCCGAAGCCCGGGGCCTTGACGGCGACGGACTTGAACGTGCCCTTGATCTTGTTGACGACGAGCGTCGCGAGGGCCTCGCCCTCGATGTCCTCGGCGATGATGAGCAGCGGCTTGCCGGACTGCATGACCTTCTCGAGCAGCGGGACGAGGTCCTTGATGCTGCCGATCTTGGAGTTCGCGACGAGCACGTAGGCGTCGTCGAGGACGGCCTCCATGCGCTCGGTGTCGGTGACAAAGTAGGCGGAGATGTAGCCCTTGTCGAAGCGCATACCCTCCGTCATCTCCAGCTCGAGGCCCATGGTGTTGGAGTCCTCGACGGTGATGACACCTTCCTTGCCGACCTTGTCCATCGCCTCGGCGATGAGAGCACCGATCTCCTCGTCGGCCGCCGAGATGCTGGCGGTCGAGGCGATCTGCTCCTTGGTCTCGATCTCCTTGGCCTGCTCGAGCAGGCGGGCGGTGACGGCCTCGACGGCCTTCTCGATGCCGCGCTTGAGCGCCATCGGGTTGGCGCCGGCGGCCACGTTGCGCAGGCCTTCCTTCACCATGGCCTGGGCGAGCACGGTGGCCGTCGTCGTGCCGTCACCGGCGACGTCGTCGGTCTTCTTGGCAACTTCCTTGACGAGCTCCGCACCGATCTTCTCGAACGGGTCGTCGA
This sequence comes from Terrabacter carboxydivorans, assembly GCF_039532035.1. Classification (NCBI taxonomy): domain Bacteria; kingdom Bacillati; phylum Actinomycetota; class Actinomycetes; order Micrococcales; family Intrasporangiaceae; genus Terrabacter; species Terrabacter carboxydivorans. The sequence continues at coordinate 122,833 of NZ_BAAARE010000001.1, forward strand.
GCTCGATCTCCTTGGCGATGGAGACACCGTCGTTGGTGATCGTGGGGGCGCCCCACTTCTTCTCCAGCACGACGTTGCGGCCCTTCGGGCCGAGCGTGACGCGGACGGCATCGGCGAGGATGTTCATGCCCCGCTCGAGACCGCGGCGCGCCTCTTCGTCAAAAGCAATGGTCTTGGCCATTCGGGTGGTTCCTCCCACACGAAACGTTGGTGGTGGACCGCATGACGCCCGCGACGGACGGGACCGGTCTCCCCAGCTTCATGTCGCTGCGAACCCAGCCCCTCGGCATACGGCCCATTTCTGTCACTCCCATGACGAGAGTGCTAACGCCATTATTGGCACTCTCGGGGTGAGAGTGCAAACGTTCCGCCACGCACGGGAGGGCGTATGCCGCCCGCTCGGCTCAGGCGTCGACGGCGGGCGCCAGCGCTCCCGCGATCCGGGCGGCATACTCCGCAGACTCCCGCTCCGAGGCGTACGTCGTGCGCGGCCAGAAGAAGCCCCGCAGCCCGTCGCCCTTGGTGCGCGGCACGACGTGGACGTGCAGGTGCGGCACGGACTGGCTGACGACGTTGTTCATCGCCACGAAGCTGCCCTGGGCGCCGAGGGCCTCGACCACCGCTGCGGCCAGGCGCTGGGCCGCCCCGAGCAGCGGGGCGTGCAGGTCGGTAGGGAGGTCGAGCAGGGTGTCGACGTGCTGCCGCGGCACGAGCAGCACGTGCCCCTTGAACACGGGGCGCCGGTCGAGGAAGGCGACGAGGTCGGGCTCGTCGAGCACGAGGTCGGCAGGGGTGTCACCGGCGACGATCGAGCAGAAGACGCAGTCCATGCCGTCAGGCTCCCATGCGCTGCCGACGGCCCGACCCGCCGACGCCGGCTAGTGGCAGAAGATGAGCAGGACGCAGCCGCCGCTGCTCGAGGTGGGCGACGGGGTCGGGCGAGGCGGCTGCTTCGTGTTGCTCGGCTTGGGCTTCGGGTTGCCCTTGGTCGGGCTCGGCGCCGCCGTGGAGGTCGGCGCGGGAGGCGCCGGGGGCGCCGTCGAGGCCGTGCTCGGCGAGGGCGGCGCAGCAGTGGTCGTCGGCACCGATGACGTCGGGGCCGACGCCGGGTCCACGACGGCGGTGGCCTGGGGCCTGCTGGACGCCGGTCCGGTGGCGCCGGGTGCCGTGGTGGCGCTCGCCGAACCGGAGGACGACTCTGCGGACCCCCACCCGTCGTCGGTCGACGTGCTCGCCCAGCTCCCACCGGGCAGGCCCGGGAAGCCGCCGGAGGCCATCGCCTCGTCGCTCCAGCTGTCGCCGGACCAGTAGGCGACGGCGCCCGTCGTGAGCAGGGCCACGGCCGCGAGGACGGCCGCGACGACGAGCTTGCGGCGGGACTTCGAGCCGGGTGTGGAGGTGCGGTACTCGGTCGACATGGGTCACCAACGTAGACGAACCCGGCGTCGCGCGCCCGTTCGCAGCGGGGCCGCTACCGTGGGTCCATGCCCGTCGAGACGTGGATCACACCGCAGCGGCCTGCATGACCGCCCCCGGGAACCAGGCCGAGCGGGACCCCTCGCCCAGCGGTTTCGTCGAGGTCGCCGACCGCGTCTTCGTCGCCCGCTACCGCCAGTGGGACGTCAACGTCGGGCTCGTCCTGGGCCGCCACGGCGCGGTCGTCGTCGACACCCGCGCGAGCGACCGTCAGGGCGCCCAGGTGCTCGAGGACATCCGCCGGCTGGGCCGCGACATCGAGGTGCGCCACGTCATCAGCTCGCACGTGCACTTCGACCACACGTTCGGCAACGCCGCGTTCGAGACGGCCATCGTGCACGCCCACGACAACGTCGGACGCCAGACGCAGACCGCAGCCGAGCACATCAAGGCCCTCGTCCGCGCCGACCCGGGGCCCGCCCCCGAGTACGGCTACACCGAGCGCGACGCCGCCGAGGTGCTCGCGACCGTCGTGCGCGGGCCCGACCGCACCTTCGGCTCCAACGCGACCATCGACCTCGGTGACCGCGTCGTGACGATGGCGTATGCCGGCCGCGGCCACACCGACGGCGACGTGGCGGTGCTCGTGCCCGACACGGACGTCATGTTCCTCGGCGATCTCGTCGAGGAGAGCGCGCCCCCGTCGTTCGGCGACGACTGCTGGCCGCTCGAGTGGGCCGACACCCTGGGCTCGCACCTCGTGCAGGTGTCCGACCGCACCGTGGTCGTGCCGGGGCACGGTCGCCCGGTGGACGAGGCGTTCGTGAGGCGGCAGCGGGACGAGGTCGCGGCCGTGGCCGCCGTGATCCGCGAGCGCCGTTTGGGCGGGGCCGCGCTCGAGGAGGCGATGCGCGACCCGGACCCGCGCCTGCCCTACCCGCTCGAGCACCTCGAGTCCGCCTTCCGCCGCGCCTGGGACCACCTCACCCCACCCACCCCCTGAACCCTGGCCTCCGGACCGGGGCCGCCCTCCATCCCGGGTCATGGAGATCTCTCCGCACCTGCCGCCGGAAGATCTCCACGACCTCGCGCCACGCCGCTCGGACTGGTTCAGGCAGCGCCCCGCTGCGACGACTCGACTGCTGTGCAGCCCGGTCCGCAGGCGGTGACGGAGCCGGTCCAACCGCGCGACCGCAGCAGGCGGCCGACCGCACCACCTGCCCGACACGGCTCGAAGATGTGCAGCCAGCCGAAGCGCACCGTCGCCTCACCCCGCACAGCCGCCTCGACATCACGCTCGAGGTCCGTCCACCGTCGCGGTCCTGCATGAGCGAGCCGTCCGTCGAGCTCGACGACGACGCCGAAGTCGGAGTGCTCGACGTCTCGGAACGTCACCCCGTGCCTCATGACCCGGCGCACCTGGCGCCGGGCCGTCGGCAGCCCGTGCGCCCTCTCGACCTCGTGGAGGTAGCGGCGCTCGAAGACAGACATCGACCCGGTCGCCACGTCGTCGAGGATGGACAGGAGCAGTCGCCGTCGGGACAGTCGTGCACGCCCGGACAGGGTCTCGTGCAGCCGAGCGGCCGTCGTCGCGCCCTCCTGGCACGCGTCAGCCAGCAGCGCAACGGCATCCGCTTCGCGGCCGGATGAGGACGCGACGTCGAGCAGGGCCTCCTCGAGCCGAAGCCGCGGCGGGGAGAGGTGCATCTGCACCTGGCTCTCGAAATCAGTCCGCCGGGTGATGGCGACCCCCGGCGGTGGCCGGAGCCGTCTGGACGCGCTGACGACGACGTGGATCGGGTCCTGGGCCGAAGGCTCGAGGCGAGGCCGCCAGCGCTCGAATCCGGACGACAGCTCGCCGCCGTTGGCAGACCTGAGGCCGTGGGCGCGAAGCGCTGACGGGCCCGCGAGTGCAGCCGGCCAGTGGAAGAGGACGGCCGCCCAGGCCCGCTGGGACCACGTCGGGATGCCGGTGTGGTCCACGAAGACACCGGGATGGACCCGAGCCAGCCGGCGCCGGCGCAGGTGACGCTCGAGGTCGTTGTCGTCGAGACCGCACTCCAGCGCCTGTGCTCTCGAGAACACACCGTCCTGCGAGCGCAGCACGTGCATCACCGCTGAGAAGTCCATGCGCCTCAGCCTGACCCCTCGCGCCTTCGGCAGACGGAGGGCCGTCGTACCTGTGGGCGAGCAAACCCTGCGGCGCGGGGATGTGGACAGTCGCGTCCTGGCCTCTGCCCTCACCGACGCCGTTGCCCTCTCCATCGGCGCCGGCGCCGTCGATGGAGGTTCTTCGGCACCACGCGCCGGAAGATCTCCACGACCCGAGTTGCAGCACCAGGGTGAGGTGGGCACATCGATGCGAGTGGGCAACCGGGCGACGCCGACCGGGTGCCGCGACAGACGGAGATCAGGCGGTGTCGTGCGTGGCCGCGGTGAGAACCGTCTCGTCGGAGCAGGCTCGCGCGAAGGCTGCGATGCGCGCCCGGATCTCGCGCCCGAGCAGCCACTGCCCGATCGGCTCGGCCACCGGGCGCAGCCAGGCGGGGCGGACGGCATACGTGTACTTCCAGACGGCGAGCGTGCCCGCCCCACCGTCCCGCTCCTGGGGCGTGAACCGCCACCCACCACCGAACCGCTCGAAGAACCACGGTCCCTCGACCATCGTCATGCCGACGCTGGTCGGCGGGCGGTAGGACGCGTACTCACTGACCATCCGCGGCCCGATGCGTGCCCGCGTCACCGTGCGCACGCCCTTGGCGGGACGCGCCGCGTCGACGAGGTGCTGGCTGCGGATGAACGGGTCCCACCGCAGCCGCAGCTCGCCCGTCGTCTGCGACACCGCGAACGCGACGTCCGGAGGCACGGGCACCCACGCGTCAGCTGTCACCTGTGGCACGACGCCGACCCTATCCGGGCATACCGCCCGCGCCGGGACGTGCGGGCCGTAGCATCCGGGCAACTCGCTCGTCGCCGAAGGACTCTCACCGTGCCCGACCCGTCTCCGTCCAGCCCTGCCCGATCCGACCTGTCGTGGTTCGCCCGGCGCCGCCTGGCCGCGACCGACGCCACAGCTCGCCGCACCCACGACGAGCTCGTCGCGCGCGGGCTCGATGCCGCGACGTCGCGAGGCACGAGCGCGGTGACCCTGCTGGCTGTCCTCGTCCTCGTGGCTGCCGTCGCAGCGGTTCTCCTGCTGGCGTTGGCGACCGTGACGCCCAAGGGGATGTGGGGCTGGGTGGGCGTCGCAGCCGGCTGGGCCCTCGTGGCTGCGCTGGCGCCCCGGCCCGTTCGGGTGCACGACGCGACGGAGCTCGACCCCGCGCACTTCCCTGCCACGCACCGCCTGGTCCGTGACCTCGCCTCGGCCGTCGGGGCGCCCCCGCCGGCGACCGTGCACGTCGACACCGACTTCGGTGCAGGTGTCGTCAGCACCGGCTGGGCGCAGCGACCGGCCCTGGTCGTGGGCCTGCCGCTCTGGACGTGCCTCACCGACGAAGAGCGGATCGCCCTGCTCTGCCACGAGCTCGGTCACCTCCGCTCCCGCGACACCGGCCACGCCGCTCTCGTCGGCCACGCCCACGGACTGCTCGAGCGGCTGGCGACCCTGCTGACTCCGCTCCCCCGTGACGCCGTCTCCGACCTCGAGGACGCCCGGCTCGGTGTCGGGCGCTCCAACGCCGTCGTGAACGGTGTCGGCCGGGCCGTCCTCACCGTCGTGTCGCTGCCGACGCTGCTGCTGCTCCTGGCCTTCGAACGGGGCGCCGCCCGCGACAGCCAGGTGCGCGAGTACGCCGCAGACCTGCGCGCCGCCGAGGTGGCCGGCACCCCGGCGATGCTCCGCCTGCTGCTCACGACGACGGGCATCTCGGGCCTGCACACGCTCGCGGGTGCGGCCGCGCGACGGCGGGAGGACCCGTTCGACGCGCTGGCTCAGGTCCGCGACCGCGTGGCACTGACCGCGGGCCAGGTCGCCCGGGCCCGGACGCGTGCCCGGGAGGAGGACCTGCGCTGGGACGCCTCCCACCCCCGCGACGACCTGCGCATCGGCGTGCTCCAGGCGCACCCGACCACGGCGGACGCCCCCGGGCTCGAGGCCCGTCACGCGCTCGTCGGGGCGGCTGACGCCGAGCTCGCCGGTCTGCGACCCCTGCTGACCCGACGGTTCCGCGACGACCTACTCGAGAGCTGGCTCTGACCGGTCGGCTCAGCCCCGGATTGCAGAGGGGAAGGCGTCGGACCAGGAGCGCAGAGCCACGCCTCCGGCGGCCGAGCGGTCGACCGAGGTGGCCGCGAGCAGGGCGTGCACGACCGCCCGCGCCACGCAGTCGGCGCCTGCCTCCATGAGCAGCGTCTGCTCGACGGGGTCGGGCGCCGGCCGGTCGCCGGTCGCCAGCGTGAAGAGGGTGTCGCCGTCGAAGAGCGTGTGCACCGGCTTGAGCGCCCGCGCGAGACCGTCGTGGCCGACGCCGGACGCCTTCTGGCACTGCGCCTTCGTCAGCGTGGCGTCCGTCGCGATGACCCCGATGGTCGTGGCCAGACCAGGCCGTCCGGCACTCTCGGGCTGTGCCTCCGCCCGGGCGTGCGACTCGGCTAGCTCGTCCGCGCTCGGGGCCGAGACGTGGGCGAGCTCGTCCCCGAGACCCAGGCCCACGGCATACGGGAGACCCGTTGTCGGGTCGACGGCCGAGCCGACGGCGTTGACGACCACGAGCGCCGCGACGGTCGTGCCCGATGCGAGCACGACGCTGGCAGAGCCGATCCCGCCCTTGAAGCCCCCGACCTTGGCTCCGGTGCCGGCGCCCACGCAGCCCTGCTCGACGGCGTCCGTCGACGCGCTGGCGTATGCCGCCCTGCCGTCCTCGGCGCGCGGACGGTGACCCCACGTGCCGCCGCGGCCCAGGTCGAAGAGGATCGCGGCCGGGACGATGGGCACAACCCGGCCGGGCTCGCCCATGGGCCAGCCGATCCCGTCGTCGAGCAGGCCGTCCATGACGCCGTCGGCGGCGGCGAGCCCGAAGGCCGACCCGCCGCCGAGGACGACCGCGTGGACCCGGTCGACGAGGTTGCGGGGGTCGAGCAGGTCGGTCTCGCGGGTCCCGGGACCGCCGCCGCGCACGTCCACCCCGGCGACAGCCCCGCCGGGCGGAGCGACGACGACGGTGACGCCCGTCAGCCAGCCGGGCTCGTCGCGGGTGCAGTGCCCGACACGCAGGCCGGCGACGTCGACGAGGGAGTTGGTCGGTCCCGGCCGGGGAGCCTCGACGGCTCCGCTCACTGCGGGTCCCGGAGGTCGAACTCCATGAGCCGCCCCGGCGAGCTGAAGCCGAGCCGCTCGTAGAACTCCTGGGCCCGGTCGTCCGGGGCGTTGAGCCGGATCCACTTGACGTCGGTGGTGCGCGACCACTCGATCATCGCCTCGGTCAGGGCCCGGCCCACCCCGCGGTCCCGACAGCCGGGAGCGACGAAGAGGCCGCCGACGTGCAGCCACGAGACGTCCTTGCGCCCGGGCCACGGCAGGGCGCGGATGCGCCGGGTCTCGAGGATGCCGGCGTGTTCGCCCCGGCTCTCGGCGATCCACGTCGGACGGTCGGGCCGCTCGGCCAGCCACGCGTCGACGAAACGGTCGAGGTAGCCGGGCTCGGACGGCATACCGAGCTCACGGGCGAACTGCAGGTGCAGCGCGGCGACGACGAGGGCGTCGTCGGCCGACGCGCGACGGATCGTCACCTCGGCCATGAGGGAAGTGAACCACGGGGCCGATCAAAGGGTGCGCAACCCGGCGCAACCGGCCGGAGACGGCGCGGGGAGACCCAGCGGGTTGGACGGCTCAGACGTTGATGCCGAGACGGCGGCTGGTGCGCGCCCGCTGGCGGCTGGCGCGCATGCGGCGCAGGCGCTTGATGAGCATCGGGTCGGCCTCGAGGGCCTCCGGGCTGTCGAGGAGGGCGTTGAGCACCTGGTAGTAGCGCGTGGAGCTCATGTCGAACAGCTCCTTGATGGCCTGCTCCTTGGAGCCGGCGTACTTCCACCACTGGCGCTCGAACGCCAGGATCTCGAGGTCGCGCGCACTGAGGCCGTCCTCGGACTCGTGGCGGTGCGGCTGCGCCGTGGCGTGTTCTGTGCTCATGTCCCCGTCTCGCTGCGTTCGTGCGCTTGCGTCGTCGCGCGTTGGCTCCGGTCACACCCTAGACCCAAATGACAGGGGTGTCATTCAGCCTCGGCGTGGCGCGGCATGTCGGTCTGGCCGGCTGGAACACCGTCTGGAACACCGGTCACACCAGCCCCTCGCGACCCATCGTCAGGCCGCTGGGCGGGCCTCACCTGGGCCGTCCAGGGCGGTCCTGCCCCCTCAGGCCATCGTGTCGAGGATGGCGTTGACGTCCTCCTTCGTCGTGTGCGGGTTGACGATGGCGAAGCGCGTCAGCGTCTCGCCGCGGAAGGTCGTCGGCACGACGAAGGCGAACTCCTCCCCCAGCAGCCGGTCGGTCCACGCCTGGTAGTCCTCCGGCCCCCAGCCGAGCCGGCGGAAGACGACGACCGACAGGTCGGGCTCTCGGACCGCCTCGAGGTAGTCGCGCCGCCCGATCTCGTCGGCGGCGAAGCGGGTCACCTCGAGCGTGCTCTCGATGGCCTCGACGTAGGCGTCGGTGCCGTGCACGGCGAGGGAGTACCAGAGCGGCAGCCCACGGGCGCGGCGCGTCAGCCCGATCGAGTAGTCCGTGGGGTTCCACTCGGCCGACTTGGTGATGACGTCGAGGTAGCCCGCCTCCTGCGTGTGCGCCACCCGCGCGAGCTCCGGCTCGCGGTAGATGAGCGCGCAGCAGTCGAAGGGCGCGAAGAGCCACTTGTGCGGGTCGACGATGAACGAGTCGGCGTGCTCGATGCCGTCGAAGAGGTGGCGGACCGAGGGCGCGGCGAGGCCGGCGCCGCCGTAGGCGCCGTCGACGTGCAGCCACAGGCCGAACTCACGGCACACCTCGGCGACCGACGCGAGGTCGTCGACGACGCCGAAGTTCGTGGTGCCGCTCGTCGCGACCACGGCGAAGAACGTCTCGGGACCGTTCTCCTCCAACGTCTTCCGCAGCTCGGCGCCGGTCAGGCGCAGCTTGTCGTCGACGTGGACGCCGCAGACCTCGGCGTCCATCACGGCAGCCATCGAGACGACGGACGAGTGCGCGTTGTCGGTCGCCGCGATCCGGTAGGGACGGGCGCCGGTGCCCGCCTCCTTGGCGTTCGCCCTGGCCGTATGCCGTGCCACGACGAGCGCCGACAGGTTGCCGACCGTGCCGCCGGGCACGAAGACGCCACCCGCCGACCCGGGCAGGCCCGCGAGGTCGCTGATCCAGCGCAGCGCCTGGTTCTCGGCGTAGACCGCGCCGGCGCCCTCCATCCACGAGCCGCCGTAGATCGACGAGGCGCCGACGACGACGTCGAAGGCCGCGGCCTCACGCGTCGGGGCGCACGGGATGAAGGAGAGGTAGCGCGGGTGGTCCGTCGACAGGCAGGCCGGCGCGAGGGTGTGCTCGAAGAGCTCCATGGCGCGGGTCGAGCCGAGGCCCTCGGCGGTGATCGTCTGGCCGGCGGCCGCCTTGAGGTAGTCCTCGGTCTGGGCCCCGTCGAGCGGGATCGGGTCCATGAGGAGCCGCTCGCGGGCGTAGCTGAGGACCTTGTCGACGGCGACGTGGTCGGCGTCCTTGTCGAAGCTGTGCACGCACAGATGCTAGGCCCTGCGGCCGGGTGCCACCGACCGCCTGTGGGCGGCGTGACGGGTGGGGCGTGCGGTCAGCCCAGCAGGGTGGTGCGCAGCTCGTCCGCGCTCGAGGCGACGGCGGTGGGGCGCACCCCGTGCAGGGCCTCGGGCTGCCCGGCGCCCCACGTCACGGCGACGGTGTCCATGCCTGCCGCCTTGCCGGCGAGCACGTCGACGACGGCGTCACCGACGTAGACCGCGTCGTTGGACCCGCGGCCCATCCGGTCGAGCGCGAGCAGCAGCGGCGTGGGGTCCGGCTTGTGCCGCTCGGTGTCCTCCATGGCGACGAGGACGTCGACGTGCGCGCTGATCCCGAGGATGTCCATGGCCTGCTGCGCGGACTCGCGCCGCTTCGAGGTGGCGACCCCGACGTGGACGCCCGCCGCACGCAGGTCCCCGAGCACGTCGACGACGCCGTCGTAGCCGCGGATGAGTCGCTCGGTGTTGTCGGCGTTCCACGTCAGGTAGGTCGCGTAGAGCTCGTCGGCGTGCTCCGGCGAGTGGTCGCGGAAGGCTCCGATGAGCGGCCGGCCGATCCACGACCGGATGACGTCCGGGTCCTCCTCGTGCCCGAGGATCGTGCGGAACGCGTGCTGGTAGGACTCGACGATGAGGTTGATCGTGTCGGCCAGCGTGCCGTCGAGGTCGAAGACGGCGGTGGACCAGCGGGGAGAAGTCACCGGCCGAGCCTAGGGCAGCAGGGGCTCCAGCCACCGCCCGCGTCTCATGACCCGGGTCGGGCGGGCGTCACCGTCGACGACGACGAGGTCGGCGCGTGACCCGGCGGCCAGCGCGCCGCGGTCTGCCAGCCCGAGCGCGCGGGCAGGGGTGCGCGTGGCGGGGCGGACGGCATACGCCATCGGGACTCCGGAGGCGACGGCCCGCGCGACGATGTCGGCCACGTGGCTCGTGCCGCCGGCGATCGAGCCGGGCGTCGTGCCGTCGGGGTCGCGGGCGAGACGGGCGATGCCGCGGTCGACGACGACCGAGAGGCCGCCGAGGACGTAGCTGCCGTCGCCCACCCCGGCCGCCGCCATGGCGTCGGAGACGAATGCGACGTGGTCGACGCCGACGAGGTCGAGGACGGTGCGCACCGTGTCGTCGGAGAGGTGCGCGCCGTCGGCGATGAGCTCGACCGTGACCTGACCGCGCGCAGCCGAGCGCATCAGTGCCGCAACGGCGCCCGGGTTGCGGTGGTGCCACGGGTCCATGCCGTTGAAGAGGTGCGTGGCGAGGTCGGCGCCGGCCGCGACGGCCTGCTCGACCTGGGCGTAGGTGGCGGTCGTGTGGCCGACCGCGGCATGGATGCCGGCGGAGGTCAGCCAGCGCACGAGGTCGAGCCCGTGATCACGCTCGGGGGCGAGCGTGACCTGCCGGATGTGCCCGCGGCCCAAGGCGATCAGGCGCTCGACCTCGGCGAGTGACGGGTCGCGCAGCAGCGTCGGGTCGTGCGCACCGCAGCGCGCCTCGGCCAGCCACGGTCCCTCGAGGTGGATTCCGTCGACGAGCCCGTCGTCGGCGAGCTCGGCGAGCATCGCGACGCCCCGCTCGAGGTCGCGCGGGCTCATCGTGACGAGGCTCGCGAGCAGGCTCGTCGACCCGGCGCGGTGGTGGTGCTCGGCGGCCGCGACCGCGGCGTCCTCGCGCAGGTCGGTGAACGCAGTCCCGCCGCCGCCGTGGCAGTGCACGTCGACGTAGGCCGGCAGCATCGTCCCGCTGACCCGCTGGGCGGAGTGGGCGGCCGGCGGAGGCTCGGCCCCGGGCGTGACCGGGGTGACCGCCGCGATGCGCTCGCCGTCGAGGTGGACGAGGACGTCGGGCAGCACGGCGTCGTCGACGAGGGCGGGTCCGCGCAGTGTGAGGCTCATCAGGGTCGATTCTGTCGCACACCCGGCGGGGGTAGCGTGTGGGCGTGCCAGCCCGCCCCCTCCCCGACCTCGTCCACCCGACGTGGGTCCCGGCGCTCGAGCCCGTGGCCGACACCATCTCCGAGATGGGCGAGTTCCTGCGGGCAGAGGTCGCGGCCGGACGCGGCTATCTCCCGGCCGGGGACCGCGTGCTGCGGGCCTTCTCGCTGCCGCTGCCCGACGTGCGGGTGCTCGTCGTGGGGCAGGACCCCTACCCGACGCCGGGGCACCCGGTCGGGCTGAGCTTCAGCGTGGCGCCGGACGTGCGACCGGTCCCCCGGTCGCTGCAGAACATCTACGCAGAGCTCGGCACGGACCTCGGCCTGCCGACGCCCGAGAACGGCGACCTGACGCCCTGGTTCGACCGCGGCGTCATGCTGCTCAACAGGGTGCTCACCGTGCGACCCGGCGCGAGCGCCAGCCACCAGGGCAAGGGCTGGGAAACCGTGACGGCACAGGCGATCTCGGCCCTCGTGGAGCGCGGCGGCCCGCTCGTCGCGATCCTCTGGGGCCGTCAGGCGCAGTCGCTCGCCCCGATGCTCGGCGACGTGCCGCGCATCGAGTCGGCGCACCCGTCGCCGCTCTCGGCACGCTCCGGCTTCTTCGGCTCGCGGCCCTTCAGCCGCACCAACGACTTCCTCGCCCAGCAGGGCGCGGCACCCATCGACTGGAGGCTGACATGACCCAGCCCACCCCCGAGGTCTCCGGGCCCACGGTCTGGACCCGGTTCGTCGCGATCGGCGACTCGTTCACCGAGGGCATGTGCGACGACGACCCGGACTTCGGCCACGACGGCGAGTTCGCCGGCTGGGCCGACCGGCTCGCGTCACACCTGTCCGGGATCGCCCGGGCCGAGGGCGTCGACTTCGGCTACGCCAACCTCGCCGTCCGTGGCCGCAAGCTCGCCGACGTCGTGGGACCGCAGCTCGAGGACGCCCTCTCGCTGCAGCCCGACCTCGTCAGCATCGTCGGCGGCGGCAACGACATCCTGCGCCCCAAGGCGGACCTCGACGGGCTGGCCGCCCGCCTCGAGGCGGCTGTCGCGCGCATCCGGGCCACCGGCGCCGACGTGCTCATGGCGACGCCGGTCGACCCGGCCGATGCACCGCTCGTCAAGGCCACCCGCGGGCGAGCCGCGATCCACACGGCCAACATCTGGAGCATCGCCCGCCGCAACGGCGCCCACGTCATCGACCAGTGGGGCCTGCACGCGCTGCGCGACTGGCGGATGTGGAGCGAGGACCGCATCCACATGACGACCGAGGGCCACCGCCGCGTCGCGCTCGCCGCCCTCGAGGCGCTCGGCCACACGCCGGCCGAGACCGACTGGGCCACGCCGCTCGAGCCCGCGCCGCCGATCGGCCGCCGCGAGGCCCTGCAGGCCAACGCGCAGTGGGCCAAGGAGTACGTCGGCCCTTGGGTGCACCGCCGCCTCACGGGCCGCAGCTCGGGCGACCACCGTCAGGCCAAGCGCCCCGACGTGGCTCCGCTCGACCAGCCGTGAACCCAGCCGCCCGCTGACGTATGCCGCGTCGCGGGCTCAGCCACCCGGCATACGCCCGCGGTCGCCAGGGACGACCGGGACGGCCGGCTGGCAGCAGGCGGTCCATGAGCGACCCTCGTGCGGCAGCCGCGGCGAGCTGCCAGCCGGACGTCCCCAGTCAGGCGGCCGGGCGCAGCCTCGCCCGGGACTCCCGGCGAAGCGCGACAGCACGGGCGAGCACGTCGGAGACCCAGCCGGGCTCGAACATGACCTGCTCCCAGGTGAAGCGCAGGACGATCCAGTCACGCACCGTGAGTTCGTCGTAGCGCCGGCAGTCGCGGTCGAAGGCGCGGCGCTCGGCATGGAACTCATGGCTGTCGGCCTCGATGACGATCTGGAGCAGCTCATCGGCGAGGTCGACGCGTGCGTACAGATCGTCGTAGCGCAGTCGCACCTGCGCCTCGACGGTCAGGCCGGGGACGCCGAGGGCGATCGCGCGCAGCACCGACTCGAACGGGTTGGCTGCGCGAGAGTCCGCGTGCCGGGCGACGCGGAGCACGCGTGCCCGCTGTCGTGGACCCAGGGCCACCGCGAGCGCGGTGACCTCGCGACGTCGCAGCCCCGAGCGCAGCGCCGAGTCGAAGACCGACAGCGCCTCGTCGAAGGGCAGGTCGAGACAGCAGTCGACGACCGTTCGAGCCGGGCTCGTCACGTGTGACCACACGTGGTCGGCCGGCAGGTTGCGCCAGTGCAGGGTGGCGACGTCTCGTGCTCCCTGCGGTAGTCGCCGGTGCCGGGCCAGGGTCACGTCGGGCAGGCGTGGCGTGGTCTTGACCCTCCAGTCCCAGTGCAGGGCGGCGGAGCGATGGGAGAGCGTGCCCGTCAGCCGACGGGCGGTGGCAGGCGCCTCGTCGGCGCCCTTCAGGCCGTAGAGGCCGCGACGCAGCCGCACCACGTCACCCGACTCCACGGCGCTCCCGATGCTGCGCCAGGGCACGGCGCGCCGGAGCTGGCGCCAGGTGCAGACCCCGCCCAGCCTGTGCACGGCTTCGGCGGCGTCCATACGCCCACGATGGCCTGCAACGCGCGACCCCGTGGGTCGTCGTCCACAGGCCGTTCGGGGCGGCGGGCTGGCAGCGGGACGCCTCGCGACGGAGAACACGCTCAGAGCGACACGAGCTGCCAGCCGGCCGTCCCCACCGGGCCCACAGCGCACGTATGCCGTCCCGCTGGGTCAGCGGGACGGCATACGTGATCGGTTCGGTGGGGTCTCAGACGCTCGCGGCGAAGGCCTTCTCGAAGATGTCGAGGCCCTCGGAGAGCAGCTCGTCGCTCGCGGCGAGCGGCGGCAGGAAGCGGAAGACGTTGCCGTAGGTGCCGCACGTCAGGGTGACGAGGCCGTCGGCGTGGCAGGCCTTGTTGACGGCGCCGGTGAGGGCGGCGTTCGGCGTGAGGTCGCCGGGGCCGTTGACGAGCTCGACGGCGAGCATGGCGCCGCGGCCGCGGATGTCGCCGATCTGCGGGTACTTCTCGGCGAGCGCCTGCAGGCGCGGCACGAAGAGGGCCTCGACCTGCTTGGCGCGGGCGCAGAGGTCCTCCTCCTTCATCGTCTCGATGGCGCCGAGGGCTGACGCGCACGCGACGGGATTGCCGCCGTAGGTGCCGCCGAGGCCACCACCGTGGATCGAGTCCATGACGTCGGCGCGGCCGGTGACGCCGGCGAGCGGGAGGCCGCCGGCCATGCCCTTGGCCGTCGTGATGAGGTCAGGCACGACGCCCTCGTGCTCGCTGGCGAACCAGTCACCGGTGCGGCAGAAGCCCGTCTGCACCTCGTCGGCGATGAAGAGGATGCCGTTGTCGGTGCACCAGTCGGCGACCTGCTTGACGAATCCCGGTGCGGGGACGATGAATCCGCCCTCGCCCTGGATCGGCTCGAGGATCACGGCGGCGAGGTTGTCCTCCCCCACCTGCGCGTGCACCTGGCTCACGAACGCGTCGAAGCTCTCCTTGGCGCAGTCGGCGGGGCCGCCCGGCCAGCGGTAGGGGTAGCTCATCGGCGCGCGGTAGACCTCGCCGGCGAAGGGGCCGAACTTGTGCTTGTAGGGCATGTTCTTGGCCGTCAGCGCCATCGTGAGGTTCGTGCGCCCGTGGTAGGCGTGGTCGAAGGCGACGACGGCGTTGCAGCCGGTGAAGTGGCGGGCGACCTTGACTGCGTTCTCGACGGCCTCGGCCCCGGAGTTGAAGAGCGCGGTGCGCTTCTCGTGGTCGCCCGGCGTCAGGTCGTTGAGGGCCTCCGCGACCTCGAGGTACTCCTCGTAGGGCGTGACCATGAAGCACGTGTGGGTGAAGTCCTGTACCTGTGCGGTGACGCGGTCGACGACCCGCGGAGCCGCGTTGCCGACGGTCGTCACGGCGATGCCGGAGCCGAAGTCGATGAGCTGGTTGCCGTCGACGTCGACGAGGATGCCGCCGCCGGCACGCTCGACGTAGACCGGCAGGCCGGTGGAGACGCCGGCGGACACGGCCGCCGTCTTGCGGGCCTGGAGCGCGGCCGACTTCGGGCCGGGGATCGCGGTCTGCAGGAGCCGCTGCTGGGGGACGTTGCTCATGGGGGTCAGTATGCCGTCCGGCCGGGCCCCGACGGAACCCGGGTCGGGAGGTCGCTTGGGTGCGCATTCCGCAGCCGAAGGCCACGTTCGGTCACGAACCCAGCGGTGTGCCGCCGCATTCGCCACCGAACGCGTCGTTCGTCCGACGCCCGAGGACGGGCGTCAGGCGTCGACGCGCGAAGCCACGGGGACGCGAAGGCTGCCGTAACGATCCATCCGGTGCCAGCGCAGGTAGGTGCCGGCGGCGGCGGTGAACACCGACTGGACCACGACGAGGTACATCAGCTGCCGGTAGACCACCTGCTGCAGCGGCAGCGTCCAGATGGGGCCGATGGGCTCGTCGTCGAGGCGGAAGGCGTAGACCGCCATGGCGAGCTGGACGGCGAGGAAGACGAGCCAGACGAGCAGGACGCGTAGGGGGTCGAGGAAGACGAGTCCGTAGAGGGCGAAGACGTCGACGGCGGGCGCCAGCAGCGGCAGCAGGACCTGGAAGGCCAGCAGGTACGTCAGCCCGCGGCGACCGAGCTTGCCGGCAGCCCCCGACTGCACCAGGGCCCCCCGGTGCTTCCACATCGCCTGAAGCGTGCCGTAGCACCAGCGGTAGCGCTGCCGCCAGAGCGCGCCGAGCGACGCCGGCGCCTCGGTCCAGGCGCGGGCGGTGTCCTCGTAGACCACGCGCCACCCGTCGCGAGCTAGCGCCATCGTCAGGTCGGTGTCCTCGGCCAGGGTGTCGTCGCTGACGCCACCCACGCGCGCGAGGGCCGATCGGCGGAAGCCGCCGATGGCCCCGGGGACGGTGGGCATGCACTCGGCGATGTCGAACAGGCGCCGGTCGAGGTTGAAGCCGATGACGTACTCGATGTGCTGCCAGCGGCCGAGGATCCCGCCGCGGTTGGCCACCTTCGTATTGCCCGACACGGCACCCACCCGGGGGTCGGCGAACCTCTGGACGAGGGCGTGGACGGCATCGGGCTCGAGCACCGTGTCGCCGTCGACCATCACCACGAGGTCGTGCGACGCGTGGCGCAGGCCCTCGTTGAGGGCGGACGGCTTGCCGCCGTTCTCCTTGCGGACGACGATGACCCCGGGCAGCCGGAGCGACTCGACGAGGTCGGCCGTGCCGTCGGTCGACCCGTCGTCGACGACGATGATCTCGACCGGGTGGGTCGACGCCGCGATCGAGCGCACGGCGGCCTCGATGCCGGCGGTCTCGTTGTGGGCGGGCACGAGGACGCTGACGGGCTCGAGCACGGGCTCGCCCGGTTGGTGGCGGGCACGGTCGCGGCGGTGGCGTGCGGCGGCCCCGACGACCAGCACGGCCCGGAGGGCGGTGACGATCCCGCTCAGCACGAGCACCGCGCCGATGACGGCGATGAGCCAGTCGCTGAACCGGAGCACACCCACCAGCGTGTCGGCCGTGAGCCTGTCGAGAGGAGACGCGGGGCTCATCGCGCCGGCCATGCCGACCGACTGGCTCAGCGTCTCGAACCGCACGCCGTCGGCCTGCAGGACCGGCAGGGCACGGTCGAGGGCGGCGACGGTCTGGCTGCGGTCACCGCCCGCGTCGTGGAGCAGGACCACCTCACCGGCACGCCCGGACGGGGTGATGTTGCGGACGATGGCGTCGACGCCGGGGCGGCGCCAGTCCTCGCCGTCGCGCGTGGCGAGCGCCGTGACGTAGCCGCCGTCGGCCGCGCTCCTCATGGCGGACAGGAGCGCGTCGTCCACTGCGGAGTTGTCCGAGCTGTACGGCGGTCGGAGCAGGGCCGTCGTCTCGCCCGTCACCCCCACCAGCACCTGCTGCGCCTCCCGCAGCTCGAGCCGCCGCTGCCACTCCGGCGCGGTGCCGAGGTCGACGTGCGTCAGGGTGTGCAGGCCGATCTCGTGACCCTCGGCGAGGATCCTGCGCACGAGGTCCGGGTGGTCCAGGGCCTGCGTCCCGACGACGAAGAAGGTGGCCTTCACGTGATGCCGGCGCAGCACGTCGAGCACCTGAGGCGTCCAGGTCGGGTCCGGACCGTCGTCGAAGGTGAGGGCCACGACGCCGTCGGCAGGGCGGGCCGTGCGCAAGGCGCCCCGCGGGCGTCCACGACGGGTCCGCCGTGCATCAGGGCGGCCGGCACGCTGCCCGCCGGGCCCTGCGCCACGGCGGCGTCGTCACCGACGCTGTAGAGGTGGCGCACGTATCCCTGCACGACGAGGGCGAGCCCGAGGGCCACGAGCACCGCGGCCAGCGTCATCCAGTGCGTGCGCGGGCGGACGAGCCTGGAGGGCGGCACGCGGTGGCGCCCCACCTGACGCCGCCGCTGGGGAGACCGTCGGCCCTCGCCGGAGTGTCGGCTCATGGTCAGCGCGTCCGGGACACGGTCGGGGACGAGGTGGAGGACGGCGTCGGGTGGGCGGTCCGCCCGGGAGCACTCGCGCTGCGCCCGGGGCGTGACGTCGCGGTGGCAGTCGGGACAGCGGTCGTCGTGGGCGGCGCCGGCGTGCCGGTGCTCACCACGGGTCCCGTCGCCGCCGTGGTGCCGGCGGTGGCGCCCACACCGGACGGGACGGACGTGGCCCCCGGAGCCGCGCCGTTGCCCGCCCCTGCGGCTCCCGTCGCGGCGGTCGCGCCGGACGTGTTCGCGCCTGCCGACGTGGACGCTCCGCCCGTCGACGCACCCGTGGCGGTGACCGCCAGGCTCGCGCGCGGGATCGCGGCGAGTCCCTTGGTGGGAGCGGCAGGGCGTGGCAGGAAGGGGGCGTCGATGCTCGGTCCGCCGAGGGCTGCACTCAGCAGGAGGGCCACGTAGGCCACGACGAGTGCCGTCACCGCTCCCCCCGCCACGCGGGCGCGCTTCAGGCGACGGCCCGTCGCGTCGAGGAAGACCGGAACGGGTGCGGCATCCTGGGGCGGACGTGGGGAGGGCGTATCGAGCATGGGCACAGCCACAACATGTTACGGCAACCTGACGGCGTGCCCCCTCCTGACGCATCCCGACTCCCTCCGAGGATCATCGGAAGTGGCTGGGAGACCCGTCGGCACGGCCTCTGGGGCAGCGCTGCCCCGAACGCGGGCGCCCCGCCGCGCCGTCAGCTGCCGACGTCCTCGCCGAAACGGCCGCGGGCCTCGTGCGGGATGAGCGGACGGTCGGCGCGGACCGTGAGCTGCTGGACCGCCCACGAGTTGCCGTCGGGGTCGGAGAAGCCGAAGAAGGTGCCGCCGTCGCGGGGGTCGATGACCTGGACCTCGGAGCACTCCACGCCTCGGCCGACGAGCTCGGCCCGCGCGGCCTCGGCGTCGGCGACGACGAGCTGGACCCCGTGCAGCGAGCCCGGCTCCATGGCCCGCTGCGACGGCAGGTCGCCGACGACGACGGAGCAGCCGGAGCCCCGCGGCGTCAGCTGGGCGACGTGCATGTGCTCGTTGCGCGTCTCGTGGTCGAGGTCGAAGCCGACCTGGTCGCGGTAGAAGGCGATGGCCGCGGCGAGGTCGCTGACGGGGACGATGACGACCTCGAGCGTCCAGTCCATGCCGGTCATCCCTGAGCCGGCGCGGGAGCGGACGTGGGCGCTGCGACGAGCTCGTCGAGACGCTCGTAGCCCTCGGACATGCCCTTCTCCATCCCGCTCTCGACCATCATGTCGCGGCCCTCGACGGTGCGGCCGATGCTGCGTCCTTCGAGGCGGCAGCGGCCGTCGCCGAGGTCGACGAAGCGCATGAACTCGATGGCGACCTCGTCGGGTGCCCCCTCGAACTCGAAGGTCTGGATCGCGAGGTCGTTGTCGCGGACGGTGTGGAACGTCCCGTGGAAGCCGAACTCCATCCCCTCGGGGTTGCGGTGCACGTAGCGGTAGCCGCCGCCGGGGGTGAAGTCCCAGCGCTCGATGTCCATCTCGTAGCCGCGTGGGCCGAGCCACTGGCGGACGAGCTCGGGGTCGCGGTGGGCGTTGAAGACGGCCTCGACGGGAGCGTCGAACTCGCGCATGAAGTCGATCCACGGCACGCCGGCGGGGATGTCGAGGGTGAGTGGGTTGGTCATGGCTGTTGCTCCTTGTCACTGATCTGTGTGGTTGCTGCGGGTGAGGCGCCGCGTTCGAGGACGGCGTCGAGCGAGCGGTAGCGCTGCTCGGCGGCGAGCCGGTAGCGGTCGATCCAGGCCGTCATGGCCTCGAGCCGGGCCGCCTCGAGGTGGACGGGACGGCGCTGCGCGTCGCGGGTCCGGCTCACGAGGCCGGCCTGCTCGAGCACCTGGATGTGCCTGCTGACGGCCTGCTTGCTGATCGCGAAGGGCTCGGCGAGCTCGTTGACGGTCGCGGCGCCCCGGCTGAGGCGGGCGATGATGGCGCGCCGGACGGGGTCGGCCAGTGCCGCGAAGGCGCGGTCGAGGTCAGCCTCGGGGACGGGCGTGAGGATCATTGTCAACAAACTCCTTGATCAACTAATACGTTGATTAAACGCCGACACCGACGCCCCGTCAAGACCCGACGGCCGTGGACCCGGCCATCCGCCCACCCGGCGCTGCGTCGCCACGCGCGGACGCGGCATACCCAAGCACCTCATGTTCCGCAGGTGCGGAGGTAGGGTGACCTCCATGCCGCATCTGCGTATCACCGAGGCTGCCGCCCTGCTCGGCGTCTCCGACGACACCGTCCGACGCATGGTCGACTCCGGCCGGCTCGACGGGGCCACGGACGACGCGGGGCGCCGCACCGTCGACGGAGCCCAGCTCGCAGCCGTGGCGCAGGAGCTGGCGCACCCGGCCGCGGTCGGGACCATCGGCGCCGCGTCCGCCCGCAACCGGATGCGCGGCATCGTCACCGCCATCACCAAGGACACGGTGATGGCCAAGGTCGAGCTCCAGTGCGGCCCCTTCCGCATCGTCTCGCTGCTGTCGAGCGAGTCCGTCGACGAGCTCGCCCTCGAGGTCGGCTCGGTCGCGGTCGCCAGCGTCAAGTCCACCCACGTCGTCGTCGAGGTGCCCGCATGAGCTCCCGCATCCCCCGCCCCACGACCCGGCGGCTGGCTCCGGCCGTCGCGGCCACCGGGCTGGCCGCGCTCCTGACAGCGGTGCTGGCCGCGTGCGGCACCTCCGCGACCCCGTCCGCCGGGGGCGGCAGCGGCACGACGTCGCTCCAGGGCACGGTCACGGTCCTGGCCGCGGCGTCGCTGACGGAGTCGTTCGACCAGCTGAAGAAGGACTTCGAGGCCGCCCATCCGGGCGTCACCGTCGAGACCTCCTACGGCTCGAGCGCGACGCTCGTGCAGCAGGTCGACAACGGCGCACCCGCCTCCGTCATCGCCCTGGCGGGCACCGCAGCGGCCGAGCCGCTCGACAAGAGCATGGTCAAGGACACGCAGACCTTCGCGAGCAACTCGCTCGAGATCGCCGTGCCACCAGCCAATCCCGGCCAGGTCACCTCCCTCGCCGACCTCGCGAAGCCGACCGTCAAGGTGGTCCTCTGCGCCGACACCGTGCCGTGCGGCAAGGCCGCGCAGGCCACGTTCAAGAAGGCGCGCGTCGTGCCCAACGTCGTGAGCAAGGAGGTCGACGTCAAGGCGACCCTCGCCAAGGTCAAGCTCGCCGAGGCAGACGCCGCCGTCGTCTACCACTCCGACGTCGTCGCGTCGAAGGACGCCGTCAAGGGCATCGAGATCCCCTCGCAGCTCAACACGCGCCTCACCTACCCCGTCATCACGCTCACCGACGACGCCGCGACCAAGGCCTTCGTCGCCTACCTGCTGAGCGCCAAGGGTCTGGCGACGGTGCAGTCGTTCGGCTTCGGCGCGCCCTGACCTCCTTCCGCCGCGCCACCGGAAGGATGACCTGACATGAGGTATGCCGCCGGCTGGCGTTCGCGTGTCGCCCTCGGCGTCCCGGCGGGGCTGGCGCTCCTGCTGCTCGTCGTCCCCCTGGTCGCGCTGCTCCTGCGGGCCGACTGGGCCCGCCTCCCGTCGGACCTTGCGACGCCGACCGTCCTTCCGGCCCTGCGGCTCTCGCTCACGACGACCTCGGTCACCGCTGTCCTCTGCCTCGCACTGGGCACCCCCCTGGCATGGTTCCTCGCGCGGTCGGAGCACCGGGCGACGAGCTGGGTGCGGGCCCTGCTGACCGTGCCGCTCGTGCTGCCACCGGTCGTCGGCGGCGTCGCCCTGCTCATGACCTGGGGGCGCAACGGGGTGGTCGGGCAGCACCTGACCCCCTTCGGCATCCAGATCCCCTTCACGACCGTCGCCGTGGTCCTCGCCGAGACCTTCGTGGCGATGCCCTACTACGTGCTCGCCGTCGAGGGCGCGGTGCGCGGCCTCGACCCACGGCTCGAGTCGGTGGCGCGCACGCTCGGGGCCACCGACCTGCGCTACCTGCGCACGGTCGGCATCCCGCTCGTCCTGCCCGGCATCGCGAGCGGCCTGGCCCTCGCGTGGGCCCGGGCGCTGGGTGAGTTCGGCGCGACCATCACCTTCGCCGGCAACTTCGCCGGTCGCACCCAGACGCTCCCCCTGCTCGTCTACGTCGAGCTCGAACGCGACCCGCAGGTGGCGATCTCGATCAGCATCATGCTGCTCGCCGTCAGCGTGCTCGTGCTCGGTGTGCTGCGCGGCCGGTGGCTGCGATGAGCTCTCCGGCCGATCACAGCGCGGGCCTAGATGCGCGAGTTCGCCTGTCCCGCGGTGCAGCCGAGATCGACGTCGCACTCAGAGCCGAGCCGGGACAGGTCATCGGGGTGCTCGGACCCAACGGGGGCGGCAAGACCTCCACGGTGCTGGCCCTCGCCGGGGTGCTGCCCCTCGCGGAGGGCCACGTGAGGGTGGGCGGCCAGCTCTGGGACGACGGGAGACACCGCCTCGCTCCCGAGGCGCGCCACGTCGGCCTCATGCTCGCCGACAGCCTGCTCTTCCCGCACCTGCGCGCCGTCGACAACGTCGCCTTCGGTCCCCGCAGCCGCGGGGTCGCCCGGCAGCAGGCCCGCGAACGCGCCCGCACGGAGCTCGAGAGGGTCGGCCTGGGCGACCGCGAGGCAGCGAGGCCGAGCGAGCTCTCGTCGGGCCAGCAGGCCCGCGTCGCCCTGGCCCGCGCCCTCGCCACCGACCCGTCGCTGCTGCTCCTCGACGAGCCGCTCTCCGCCCTGGACCCCGACACGCGCGCACGCACGCGCAGCGATCTCGCGGCGCGGCTGACGGCATACGACGGGGTGACCGTGCTCGTCACCCACGACCCGCTCGACGCGCTGACGCTCGCCGACCACCTCGTCTTCGTCGAGCACGGGCGCGTGACCCAGACGGGCACGCCGGCCCAGGTGCTGAGCGAACCACGAAGCGCCTACGTGGGCACCGTCGTCGGGCTGAACCTGTATGCCGGACAGGGCGACTCGCACGGACACGTGCGCACCGCGGACGGTGGGCTCATCGTCACGACCGGTCCCACCGAGGGGCCGGTGTGGGCGACGGTCCCGCCGAGCGCCGTGTCACTGCACCTGCACGAGCCGGAGGGGTCACCACGCAACGCCTGGCGGCTGCGCATCGCCTCGGTGACGATGCAGGGACAGTCGGCCCGGGTCGGGCTCGTCGGTGACGTGCCCCTCACGGCCGAGGTGACCCTCGAGTCCGTGACGGCGCTCGGGCTGCAGGTCGGGCAGGAGGTCTGGGCCGCGGTCAAGGCGACCGAGGTGCGCACCTACCCTCGCTGACCGCACTCGGTGACCGCACTCGGTGACCAGGGCGACGACGAGGGCGGGTGGGGCACGGAACCCGTCCGCACCCCACCCGCCCGAGCGTGGGTCGCCCCGTCGCCGGGACGACCCACGTCGCACTCAACCCAGCGTCACCGAGGTGTCGTCGATGACGAAGGACGTCTGCAGCGAGCTGTCCTCGGTCCCGGTGAAGCCGACCGTGACCGTCTGGCCCGCGAACGAGGAGACGTCGAACGTCTTGAGCACGTAGCCCGAGGCGGCGTTGGCGTTCGAGAGCGTCGTGAGCGTCGTCGAACCGGCCTTGACGGTCAGCTTGTCGTAGGCCGTCGTGCCCGTCTCGGCCGTGTCGATGTGCACGTAGAACGACAGGGTCGCCTTGCACCCGGCCGGGATCGTCACCGACTGCGAGAGCGTGTCGGTGTGCGAGGAGCCGTAGCCGTCGAGCCATGCCTTCCAGCTGCCCGAGTGGGCCGGCTCACTGGTCGAGCTGTCGACGACTCCCGTGCTGGCGGTCCACGGTGCGGCGGTGCCGGTCTCGAAGCCGGGGTTGCCGAGCAGCTGGCCGCTGCACGAGGTGCCGGACGTGCCGATCGTCCACGTGAAGGTGGCCGAGCCGCTGGCGTTCGTGGTGTCCTTGGCGGAGACCGTCACGTTGTAGGTGCCTGCCGCAGAGGGGGTTCCGCTGATCAGGCCGGTCGAGCTGTTGATCGTCAGGCCCGTCGGGAGGCTCGTCGCCGAGTAGGTGAGGGTCTGGCCCGATGCGGAGTCGCTGGCCTGGATCTGGAGGCTCTTGGCCGTGCCGACGGTCCCGGACTGGTTGCCGGGGTTGGTGACCGTCACGGTGTTGCTCGTCGTGCCGCCGACCGTCGGGTGGGAGATGTCGCAGCGGTTCGTGTCGTTGGACCACGTGGCCTGCTCGGCGTACGAGCCGTTGCCCATGCTGACGTTGCCGGCGCCGCCGGCGGACCCCGGGGCGATCCAGGCGCACTCGTCGGCGTTCTCCTGGCCGTTGTAGGTGGCGTTGCCGGTGTGGTTCGTCCAGCCGCCAGCAGGGTTCTGGTCGGTGATGGTCTCGGCGTACTCGTGACCCTCGACCATGGTGTAGCCGTCCGTCGTGCCGGCGCTGCCGGAGTTGACGAAGTTCTGGCCGCAGCTCGAGCCCTGGTCCATGACGTAGGGCATGTTGGTGAAGGCCACGTCGCCGACGCTGGAGGCGACGCTGACGTCACCGTTCCAGTCGTGCCAGGCGCAGAAGCCGCCGGTCTTGTAGTTGTCGGGGTTGAGCCCGGTCGCCGAGAGGACGACGTACTGCGCGTAGCGGTTCGAGGCGGCCGTGGTGTTGCCGAAGTGGCTTGCGGCCTTGACGGCCTCGGTGCCGAGCTGGGTGCCGGTCGCGGCCGACGGCTCGGCGGCGCTGTTGTCGTACCAGACCCCGGCCAGGGCCCCTCCGGTCGGGTAGCCGACGTGCGCCGTGCTGGTGGCGCACGAGGTGGCTCCGCTGGCGACGCCCGGTCCGTCGCAGTACTGCGTCATGACCCCGGACCACTGCTCGCCGCCGGTGCCCAGGCCCTTGAACATCTGCTGGAGCCGGCCCGCGCCGCCCGCCGCGTCGCTGGAGAAGGTGAGGTTGCCGTTGGCGTCGGTGCCCTGGCTGCCCCACTGCGTGCCCCAGAAGACGAGGTAGACCTTCGGCTTGCCGCTCGTGACGCCGATGCCGTCGACGGCACCGCCGTAGGAGAGCGTCTGGGTGCCGGTGGCCGTCGTCGACTGGGTCGCGGCCCACTGCTTCATCCGCGCGTTCGTCGCCTGGGTCGGCACGACACCGTGACGGTAGGTGTGGCCCGTCTGGGGCGAGTACGGGTTGGGCGCCGGGCGGTGGGAGCTCCCCGCCTGAAGCGCGCCTGCGGTGGGCGAACCAGCGACGGCGACCGTCGCCGCGGCCGCCAGGGCCAGGAACGCCACCCGGGCGAGGCCTCGGCGGCGTGTGTGCGTGGACAGCATGTGGATCCTCTCGAAAGGTGTGACGAAGGACCGGAGCCGAGCGCTGCGCAGGGGTGGCGAGCCGCGACTCAGGGGACTGCCTCCGACCGGTCGCCCGGGCGGCGCTTGAAAACGTAGGGGCGCCGGGAGTCATTGCGGTTCAAGGGATTTCAAAGATCCCGTATCTGGATCGCCATGACTTGGGCGCCACTTGGCCCGTCTGCATGAGGGCTGGGTCCTGACTGTGCGTCCGCCGTCACGACGATGTGAGCGCGCCGGGTCCCGGATGTGAGGCCGGGACCCGGGAGGTGACGGAGCGGCCCGCTGTCGAGCCCCGCGCGTCTCACACTTTGGACGAAATGCTCGGACGTCCTAGTATCTAGCCATGCCAGCGACGAGGCTGATGCCGACCGACGAAGCCGCCGACCTGATCGAGCTGACCCGCGAGATCTGCCGCAAGGACCTCGCACCGAAGGTCGACGACGCCGAGCGCGCCCGGACCTTCCCCGAGGCGACGTTCCGCACCCTCGGCCGCGCCGGGCTGCTCTCCCTGCCCTACCCCGAGGAGCACGGCGGCGCCGGGCAGCCCTACGAGGTCTACCTCCAGGTCGTCGAGGAGATCGCCTCCGTCTGGATGAGCGTGGCGGTCGGCGTCAGCGTCCACGGCCTCACGGCATACCCCGTCGCGACCTTCGGCACCCCTGAGCAGCAGGCGGACCTGCTGCCCGGGATGCTCTCCGGCGAGCAGCTCGGCGCCTACTGCCTGTCCGAGCCGCTCGCGGGCTCCGACATCGCCTCGATGACGGCGCGCGCCACCCGCACCGGCGACGGCTGGTCGCTCAAGGGCACCAAGGCGTGGATCTCGCACGCCGGCCACGCCGACTACTACACGACCTTCGCCCGCACCTCCGACGACGGCGGCAAGGGCCTCTCGACGTTCATCGTGCCCGCCGATGCCGCAGGGCTGTCCTTCGCCGAGCCCGAGCGCAAGATGGGCCTGCACTGCGACCCGGTCGCCCAGGTCATGTTCGACAACGTCCCCGTCGACGGCGCACGCCTCATCGGCCGCGAGGGCGACGGCATGAAGACGGCGCTGTCGGCCCTCGACGCCGGTCGCCTCGGGATCGCCGCGGCGGCGACGGGACTCGCCCAGGCTGCTCTCGACGCCGCCGCGGACTACGCGAACGAGCGCCAGCAGTTCGGCAGGCGCATCGGTGACTTCCAGGGCCTCGCGTTCCTGCTGGCCGACATGGAGGCGGCCGTGACGTCCGCCCGCGCGACCTACCTCCACGCGGCGCGGCTCAAGGACGCCGGCCGCGCCTTCGGCAAGGAGGCGGCGGTCGCCAAGCTCGTCGCCACGGACGCCGCGATGAAGGTGACGACGGACGCCGTGCAGGTGCTCGGCGGCGCCGGCTACATCGAGGACTTCCCGCTCGAGCGCTACATGCGCGAGGCCAAGGTCACCCAGATCTTCGAGGGGACCAACCAGATCCAGCGCCTCGTCATCTCGCGTCAGCTCCTCGCCCGCTGACCCACACCTCCCGAAAGGCCTGCCATGCAGCTGAACTCGTCCACCGTCGCCGTCGTCACCGGGGGTGGCTCCGGCCTCGGCGGGGCCACGGCCCGTCGCCTCGTCGCCGACGGCGCGACCGTCGTCATCATCGACCTCGAGTCCTCGACGGCGCCGGCGCTCGTCGACGAGCTCAACGGTGAGCGCGAGGGCAGTGCGGTCTTCATGGCCGCCGACGTGCGCGACGAGGCCCAGGTGCAGGCCGCGATCGAGCGCGCCACCCAGCTCGGTGAGCTGCGCATCGCCGTGAACTGCGCCGGTGTCGCCACCCCAGGGCGCGTCATCGGCCGCGGGGGGCCGCTCTCGCTCGAGACGTTCAGGACGGTCGTCGACATCAACCTCGTCGGCTCCTTCAACGTGCTGCGCCTCGCCGCCGCCGCCATGCTCGGCAACGAGCCCCTCGACGGCGACCGCGGCGTCATCGTCAACACGGCGAGCATCGCGGCCTTCGACGGCCAGATCGGCCAGGCCGCCTACGCCGCGAGCAAGGGCGGCATCGTCGGCCTGACGCTCTCGGCCGCCCGTGACCTGGCCGACAAGGCGATCCGCGTCATGACGATCGCCCCCGGCACGTTCGAGACGCCGATGCTCGCGGGCCTGCCCGGCGAGGTCAAGGAGGTCCTCGAGAAGCAGGTCCCGCACCCGTCGCGCCTCGGCCGACCGGAGGAGTACGCCAACCTCGTGCGCCACGTCGTCGACAACCCGATGCTCAACGGCGAGGTCATCCGCCTGGACGGCGCCCTGCGCATGCCGCCTCGCTGAGCGCGTATGCCGCCTCGCTTGGTGCGTATG
Source organism: Terrabacter carboxydivorans (assembly GCF_039532035.1). Lineage (NCBI taxonomy): Bacteria > Bacillati > Actinomycetota > Actinomycetes > Micrococcales > Intrasporangiaceae > Terrabacter > Terrabacter carboxydivorans. Next base: position 150,017 of record NZ_BAAARE010000001.1, read on the forward strand.
CCGCCTCGCTGAGTCCCAGGTTGACCCGCGGCTGGGAGCCGATCGGCTCGACCGCGGCGGCAGGCAGGCACAATGAGGACGTGAACGAGCCGGGCGGTGATCTCGTGGTCCCGCCGGGACCCGGCCTGCGTCGCGGCCTCGTCGTGCCGGCGGTCGAGCTCGTCGAGCGGTTCAGCCGCTCGTCCGGTCCGGGCGGCCAGGGCGTCAACACCACGGACAGCCGGGTCGAGCTCGTCCTCGACGTCGAGGCCTCGACCGCCCTGACCCCGACCCAGCGCGAGCGCCTGGTCACGGCCCTGGCCGGGAGGCTCGTGGGTGGCCGGGTCACGGTCGTCGCCTCCGAGCACCGGTCCCAGCTGCGCAACCGCGCGGCAGCTCGGGAGCGGCTGGTCGCGCTGCTGGGCGAGGGTCTCGCTCCCCCACCCCCGGCGCGCCGCGCGACGAAGCCGACGCGCGGCTCGCAGCGGCGACGGGTCGAGGGCAAGAAGCGCCGGTCCCAGCTCAAGTCGGGGCGGGGTCGGGTCCAGCCCGAGTGACCGCCTCCGCCACGGGCCGTTCGTGGCCCCTCGACGGTCGGGGGTGGGCCGTTCGTGGCCTCTCGACGATCGGGGGTGGGCCGTTCGTGGCCTCTCGACGGTTGGAGGGTGGGGTCAGGCGTGGGGCGGGGGCAGGAGCGTCGTGCCGACGACGGCGTCCACCTCGATGGGTCCGTAGACGTGCGGGAACGTCTCGCCCGTCGCCGGGTCGCCGACCTCGTGCACGACGCGGGAGGAGAGGCGCGTCTCGTCGATGTGGAGCAGGACGAGCGGCTCGGTGACGTCGGCGTAGAACCGCGAGCGGACGACGGGCCACTGCTGCCCCGAGGATGCGTGCACGAAACCTTCCTCCGCGAGCGAGCGCCCACGCGTCGACCGGGTGTAGGTGCCGTCCCGGAGCGCCTGCTCCCAGTGGGCCTGCTCGGCGAGGTGGTAGATCATGGCGCGCGACGCTACCAAGCCCGCAGCAGGTGCGGTGAGGTGCGTCTCAGGTCCAGCGCCACTCCCCCGGAGCGAGGGACGCTGGTGGTGTGGACCGTTGCGGACCAGCCGTTCTCGGCCGCACGCACGGCAGGAGGTCGAGGGAGCATGACGAGGACGCAGGAGCCGCGTGACGACGCCGGGCTGCGCTACCCGCCGCGGGTCGCGAGCCTGCGCGGGCACGACCTCTCCTTCGTCGACACCGGCGAGGGGTCGGCGATCCTCTTCATCCACGGCCTGCTCGGCTCGCACGAGAACTGGACGCACCTCGTCGACCGCCTCGACACCGACCACCGCGTCGTCATCCCCGACCTCTTCGGGCACGGCGCCTCGGCCAAGCCGGTGGGCGACTACTCGCTCGGCTCGCACGCCGCGATCCTGCGCGACCTCATCGACCTGCTCGGCATCGAGCGCGTCACGCTCGTGGGCCACTCGCTGGGCGGCGGCATCGCCATGCAGTTCTGCTACCTCTTCCCGGAGCGGGTCGAGGCGCTCGTGCTCGTGTCGACGGGTGGGCTGGGTCGCACGGTGAGCCCGCTGCTGCGCTCGGCGACCCTGCCCGGCGCCGAGCTCGTGCTGCCGGTCATCGCGTCGAGCTGGGTGCGCGAGCGCGTCGAGTCGCTGGGGCGGGCCGTGCGTGGGCTCGGCTGGCGGCCGAGCGCCGACGCGTCGGCGGCGTGGAAGGGCTTCACGTCGCTCTCCGACGCCGAGAGCCGTCGCGCCTTCCTCGCCACGACCCGCGGTGTCATCGACCCGGGTGGCCAGACGGTCAACGCGCTGGACCACCTGCCCGCCGCCGAGCGGATCCGGACGCTCGTCATCTGGGGCACCCGGGACCGGATGATCCCGGTCGGCCATGCCGAGCGGGCCCACGAGATCTTCCCGGGGGCGAAGGTCGTGCTCTTCGAGGGCGCCGGCCACTTCCCGCACCTGGAGCAGCCCGACCGCTTCGCGAGCGTCCTCGAGGCCTTCATCCACGAGTGACCCGCACGATGGAGACCAGCTCGCCGGAGCACGAACCCAGCGGGCGTATGTTGTGTGGCCGCGCGGGACGGCTACCCGCGGGCGCCTGCCCGGCGGAGCGCCTCGGGGTCGAGGACGACGACGCGGCCACGGTCGAGCGTGACGACGCCGTCGGCCTCGAGGCGACGCAGCACCCGGTTCGCAGTCGGGCGCGTCACCCCGGCGAGCTCCGCGAGCACGGTCTGGTTCAACTGGACCGAGACGGGTGAGTGTCCTTGCGCGCCGGTGGAGTAGACACCGCACAGCGACACGAGGCTGTGGACGACACGCGTGTCGGCCGACGTGTGCAGCGCCTCCATGAGGGCCTCGGTCAGCCGGTTGACCCGAGCCGCGAGCAGCCGCACGAGCAGCCGGCTGACCTCGGGGCGGCGCGCGCACAGCCGCTCGAAGTCGGCGTAGCGCAGGGCGAGCGTCACGGTGGGCTCGACGGCCTCGATCGTCGCGGTCCGGCGTCCCGCCCGCACGATCATCGCGAGCTCACCGAACGCCTGGCCGGGGCCCATGACGGCGTAGGCGAGCCGGTCACCGTGCTCGGAGGAGCGGCGCGCCACGACCCGCCCCTCGACGACGAAGTGGACGGAGTCGGCGGCGTCACCCTCGTGGAAGACGACCTCGCCCGCCACGTACGAGTGCCGGTGCATGGTCGCCAGCACCTCCCGGCGCTCCTCGGCGGCGAGCTCGGAGAGCAGCCCCACGTCGACGTTCACGGCAGCGACGGTGTGGTCGGGGCGTGCTCGCGGACACGTCCCGGGTGTCGTGGTGCGCACAGACGCGCGCCCGAGCACGCGGGATCGTCGTCCGTGAGCACATCCACAGGGCGGGGGGCAGCGAACCCCTCGTGGAGGAAAGGCAGTTCGATGACGACGACGACACGGCGGGTCCACCCGGACCTCGCCCACCACCACCCCCGGGTTACCCGGCTCCCACTGGGCGGCTGGACCTGGGAGTGCGACTGTGGAGGCGCCTCGGCCCGGTCGGTCGTGGCTCGCCTGACCTGGCACCAGGCATACGTCGGCGCTCTCATCCACTCTGCCTCGATCTCGCCCTGAGGGCTCACCGCAAGCCCTCGTCGAGGCGCACCCGAAGGGGGACCGGGAGCGGCTCCAGCGACGCACGCGCCTCGGCGAGCAACGCCGACTCCGCCCGGTCGAACACATCCTGGGCGGAGTCTGGCGTGTCCCCGATCGCCGTCATGCCCACCCGGCCGCACTCGGTGATCGAGCTGATCATGTGGAAGACGACTCCGGTCTGGCGCGACTGGTCGAAGTGCAGGCCGGCCCGCGCGACGAGGTCGAAGAGGTCGTCGACACCGAGGCCCATGAGCGACTCGTCCTCGAGGTGGTCGGTGGCCACGAGGTGGCGCTCGGCCCCGGACGGCGTCAGGTAGCGGCCCTCCTCCTGGACGTACTCGCCGTCCGTCAGGAACTGCAGCGTCAGGAACGGGTGGGTCGTGCCGCCCTTGCGGAGGTTGACCTCGATGGCGTGGGTCTGCCAGCGGTCGCCCTGCCGGACGACGACGAAGTCGAGGGCGAACCGGCCGAGGACGCCCTTGTCGGCGAGGACCCGACCGACCTTCTCGGCCTCGCGGCTGATCGTGGTGGCGTAGGCCGGGTCGGCGGGGAAGCGCGCCCCGAGGTACATCTGCCCCGTGGGCCCACCGAGGACCTGGTCGTGCGTCGAGAGGACCGCGAGCTCACCGAGGGGCGTCACGTGCAGCTGCACGCTCGGGCTGCGGACCTCGTCGCCGACGACCCGCTCCTCGACGATCCCGCCCCGCTCCTCGAGCTTCGCGAGGTACGCGTCGATCCCGACGCGTACGTCCTCGAGCTGCATCGCGCGCACCCGCGCCTCGACCTCTGCGCGCAGACCGGCGTGCAGGTCGGCGTGCAGATCAGCCGGACCACCGATCCTCGAGCTCCCCTGTCCCGCAGTCAGGCCCGACAGGTCGACGAGCGCGTTGCCCGACCCGGACACCCCCTCGTTGAGCTTGACCATCGCCCACTGCACCCCCGGCCGGGCCGCGAGCAGGTCGAGGACGGCATCGACGACCTCGTCGACCGAGTGGAGGTCCTCGGCCCCGAACGGGTGGTCGACGCCGGCCTCGGCGAAGACGCGACGGCAGCCCGTCTTGGTCCCCAACGGGTAGAGGCGCGGGTGGGCGGCATACATCGGGATCCCGAGCAGGAGCGAGAGGTCCCGCTCGCGAGTCGTGCTCGTGTAGGGCACGAGGTGGGAGCGCGTGACGTCGGGCACGAGCCCGGCGATGCGTGCCACCAGCCGGGGACGGGCCAGCAGCTTGTCGGTCAGGGGCGTCGCCGACGAGTCGCCGACCGAGACGAGCTGGAGGCGAGACCGGGCGTGGCTCGGGATGACGCCCGGCAGCAGCGAGAGGTAGTACTCCACGACGTGCTCGTTGATCGGCATCGAGGTGACGTAGACCATCCGGAGGCGCGGCTGGCGCAGGAGCAGCAGCAGGAAGAGCAGCCGCTCCTCCATCGCCTGGTTCACGGCGCCGGCGGACGGGGCGAGCTTGTCGGCGCTCATCGACGGCACGACGACGACCGACTCGAGCGGGTCCCCCTGCCGGATGAGGCGCCACACCGCGGGCAGCCGCTCCTGGAGCTCGTCGAAGAGCGCGTCGCGGGTGGCCTCGTCGAGGTCAGCGAGGGCACCGGCCGACGCCGCCGTGGGTGCCGACGCCGCCGTGGGTGCCGAGGGCGCCGCGTGCGCCGGGGACGTCGGGGACGTCGGGGCTCCGGTGGGTGAGCTCATGGGAAGGCCTCCTGCCCGATCGTGCCGATCACCTCGTGGACCTCGAGGGGACGCGAGATCCCGCGCAGCTCGACGGGGCCGAGCGAACGGGTCTCGAAGCTGTCGTCGAGGCCGGCCCGCACCCGAGGGCTGATGAGGACCTGGCGGGTCGTGGCCGCGGCGCACAGCCGGGCCGCCACGTTGGTGACGGTCCCGATCGCGGCGTAGTCCCACCGCCCCTCGAACCCGACCCGGCCGAGCGTCGCGTAGCCCTGCGCGATGCCGACCCCGAAGCCGAGGTCGTGGCCCTGCCGGCGCCATTGCGCCGCCAGCTCGTCGACCCGGTCGCGCATCTCGAGCGCCATGCGCACGGCCCGTCGCGGTGCGTCGGCGCACGGCGGCGGGTCGTTGAAGAAGACCATGAGCCCGTCACCCGCGAAGTGCTCGAGCGTCCCCTCGTAGTGGAAGACGAGCTCGCCGAGCGCCGCGTGGTAGTCGCGGAGGACGGCCATCGTCTCCTCCGGCTCCGAGGTCTCGGCGAAGGCCGTGAAGCCCCGGAGGTCGGTGAACACCGTGGTGATGTCGCGGCGGTGGCTCTCGAGGAACGACTCGTCCCCCGACTCGACGATGAGGCCGGCGATCTGCGGCGAGAGGAAGCGGCGCAGCCGGCTCAGCCGCTCGAGGTCCGCGACCTGCTCGGCGACCCGCGACTCGAGCTCGGCGGTCCAGCGCTCGAGGGCGACCGTCTGCTCGACGACGGTGTCGTGCAGCCGCTTGACCCGGGCCAGCGAACGGACCCGCGCCATGAGCTCGGCCTGGTCGAAGGGCTTGGTGACGAAGTCGTCGGCGCCCACCTCGAGCGCGCGCAGGCGCTGCTGCGTGCCGCTCGCGGTCACCATGACGACGGGCAGCATCGCCGTGTGCGGGTCGGCCTTGATGCGTTGACACGTCTCGTAGCCGTCCATGACGGGCATCAGCACGTCGAGCAGGACCACGTCGACCTCGCACTCGGCGAGCGCCTCGAGCGCAGCCGGGCCCGACGACTCCGAGCGCACGACGAAGCCCCGGGGCTCGAGGACGGCATGCATGAGCCTGCGGTTCTGCTCGAGGTCGTCGACGACGAGGACCCGCACGCCGGTGAGCGGCGGGACCATCGCGTCGCCGCGGACGGGCATCACGGGTCCGCAGCCTCGTGTCGGGGCAGGTGGCGGCGCACCTGCGCCGGGAACTCACGGACGCTGATCGGCTTCTCGAGGTAGCCGGCGAAGCCCGAGACGAGGGCCCGCTCGCGGTCGCGGTGCATGGCGAACGCCGTAAGCGCGACGATCGGGATATGCGACGTCGGCTCGTGGTCACGGATCAGCTCGAGTGCGGCGAAGCCGTCGATCCCGGGGAGCTGGAGGTCCATCAGGATGACGTCCGGCAGGATCGTCCTCGCCTGCTCGACCGCCTCCTCGCCGGTGGTGGCCACGACGACGGAGAAGCCGGCATACTCCAGCACGTCGCGGGCCAGCTTGAGGTTGCGGGGGTTGTCCTCGACGAGGAGCACCACCGGTGGACCGCTCATGGCCCTTCCTCCGGCGCCGGGTGGGCAGCAGCCACGGCAGCGAGCCGGCGGGCGAGGCCCGGCAGGTCGATACCCGCCTTCTCGGCGACGAAGGCGATGCGCCCCTCGAGGCGCGAGCGATCCTGCGGCGTCAGGGTCTTCGCCGTCAGCACGACGATCGGCGGACCGTCGGACTCCCGGTCGGGACGCAGCTCGTCGATCACGGCGAAGCCGTCGACCTGCGGCATGAGCAGGTCCATGACGACGACCGAGGGCGCGACGGCCCGCACGAGGTCGGCCGCCTGCTGACCTCCAGCGCACGTGTGCACCTCCCAGCCCAGCGGCTCGAGCGTGCTGCGCACGAGCTTGAGCGCGAGGGGGTCGTCGTCGACGACCACGACGCTGAGCCCGGCGCCGGCCTCGCGTGCCTGCGCCGGCGACAGCAGGCGCGTCACCGCGGCCAGGAGGTGGTCGCCGCTGACCGGCTTGACGAGGTACTCCGTCGCCCCGAGCGCGAAGCCCCGACCGCGCTCCGGCTCGACGCTGACGACGACGACCGGCACCGCGGCCGTCGCCGGGTCGCTCTTGAGGGCGGCGAGCACCTCCCACCCGTCCATGCCCGGCAGGTGGATGTCGAGGATGACGGCGAAGGGGTCGCGCGACCGGACGAGGTCGAGCCCCTGCTCCCCGGTCGAGGCCGGGACGGCCCGCAGCCCGGCCGCACGCAGGTGGAGCCCGACGAGCTCCGCCGAGCGCGGGTCGTCCTCGATGACGACCACGGTCGGGCCGCCCACGGCCCCGTCGTCGAGCATCCAGACCGGCTCGTCGGGCGGCTCGGCGCTCGGCTGCGGGATCGAGAGGCCGAACGTGCTGCCCTCGCCGGGTGTGCTGGAGAGCCAGAGGCGCCCGCCGTGCAGCTCGACGATGCGGCGGCTCAGCGTCAGCCCGAGACCCGTGCCCTCGCTCGACGACGCCGACCGCTCGCCCTGCTGGAAGGAGTCGAAGATCCGCTCCTGGTCGGCCGGGTCGATGCCGATGCCGGTGTCGGTCACGGTGATGGCGACCGCCTCGCGGTCGCGCCACGCGCGCACGTCGACGCTGCCGCCGTCGGGGGTGAACTTCACCGCGTTGCTGAGCAGGTTGAGCAGCACCTCCTTGAGCCGGAGCTCGTCGGCCGTGACCGCCCCGAGGCCGCCGTCGGTCTCGAGCGTCAGGCGTATGCCGTGCAGCGCGGCCCGCTCGCGCACGAGCGAGAGCGCCTGCACGACCATGTCGTCGACGGGGAAGGTCGTGAGGTCCAGCTCCATGCGGCCGGCCTCGATCTTGGACAGGTCGAGGATGTCGCCGAGGAGCGCGAGCAGGTGTCGCCCGGCCGCGAGGATGTCCTGGAGGTAGTCCTCCTGGCGCTCGTTGAGCTCGCCGAACATCCGCTCGAGCAGGACCTCGGAGAAGCCGATGACGGCGTTGAGCGGGGTGCGCAGCTCGTGCGACATGCTCGCGAGGAACTCCGACTTGTGCCGGCTGGCCCGGGCCAGCTCGACGCTCTGCAGCTCCAGCTGCTGGTAGAGGCGCGCGTTCGTCAGGGCGACCGCCGACTGGCTGGCGAAGGCCGCCAGCAGCTCGCACGTCTCGGCGCTGAAGCTGCCGGGCGACTTGCGCCGCACGACGAGCGCGCCGACGACACGGTCCGCCCGCGACAGCGGGATGGCCACGAGCGAGCGCCAGCCGGAGCCGTGCAGCACCGCGAGGTGCTCGTCGAGGGGCAGCGGCACGTCGTCGAGGTCGGGGATCTGGAGCACCTCACGAGTCAGGGCGGACCGCCCGACCCAGGTGCGGTCGATGTGGATCTCGGCGGCACGGAGGGCAGCGATGACCTCCGGGCTCGTCCCTGACACGGTGCGCACGCCGAACAGGCCGGTCTGCTCGTCGAACTCCATGAGGGACCCGCCGTCGGTCCCCGACAGCTCGACGGCCCTGGAGACGATGAGGGCGAGGATCTCGTCGGGCACGAGCGTCGAGCTGATGGCCGCGCCGACCTCCGCGAGCGCCTCGAGCTGGTCGACCTTGCGGGCCAGCTCGGCTGACCGGCTCTCGACGGCGGCGAAGAGCTCGACGTGGCGCAGCGCGAGCGCGGCCTGCTCGGCGAACGTCGTCAGCAGCTCCTCGGCCCGCTCGTCGAAGGGATCGACCTCGGTGCGCCAGACGTTGAGGGCGCCGACCACCTCGTCGCCCACGACCATGGGCGCGCCCATCATGGTCCGGTAGCCGCCGAGCTGCTGGAAGTCCGTGCGCCCGTACCCCGGGTCGGCCAGGACGTCGTCGATGCGGTGGATGACCCGGTCCATCGTGACGCGTCCGACCAGGGTGGACCGGTCACGCGCAATGGGGTGCTCGGCGACGAAGTCGACGAACTCCGGCGTGAGCCCGCTTGAGCGGGCCAGCACGAACCCGTCACCGTCGACGAGGTAGATCTGCGCTACCTGAGCGCCGAGCAGCCTCCGCGCGTTGTCCACGACGGTGTCGAAGACCCGGTCCCGACCCGGCTGTCCCGTGTGCGTGGCGCTCGTCAGGACCTTGAGGACGTCGCTCGTGGCCCGGAACTGCTCCCGGACCTCGGCCAGACGGGACTCGAGCTCGGCGCGGTCCCTGCTCGCCGAGTCCCCAACGGCTGCCTCGAACCCGCCCATGCGAGTCCCCCATCGTGCTGTGAGTCCCTCTGGTCCCCCACACGAGTGTCCTCCCCGCCGCGCCGTCGCACCACGCAAACGTCCGACGTCGTGGGTGGGTGGGGCCCCCACGGGTTGCGGCGGTGTCCAACCTTGCCGCCGGGCCCTGCTCCATGATGTGTGCATGAGCGAGACTTCTCGGGGCACGGGCGGGCCGTCGAGACCGAAGGGGCGCGCCGTGGTGCGCTGGGTAGCCGCCCTCGCCGTGCTCGCCTGGCTGGCCGTCGGGGGCGTCGGCGGTCCGCTGGTCGGCCGCCTCTCGGAGGTCGCGACGAACGACAACGCGAACTTCCTGCCGCCGTCTGCCGAGTCGACGTCGGTGAGCAAGCTCGTGCAGCGCACCACCGACACGCAGACCCTGCCCTACCTCGTCGTGGTCGAGCGCACGAGCGGGCTGACACCGGCTGATCTGCAGGCCGTCCAGGGCTGGGTCGCCGGCATCCCCGACCTCAAGCTCTCCGACCCGACGCGGACGGTCGGTGAGTTCCTCCAGACGCCCCCGACGGGTGCGATCCCGAGCCAGGACAAGCAGGCCGCCCTCGTCCCCGTGGCCTTCCTCGCCGACAAGGCCGAGGTGACCATCGGCGGCGACACGGCGTTGTATGCCGTCGCGCAGGCTCTGCGGGAGTCCGCGGCGTCGTCGTTGGGCCCGTCGGGCCTGACGGTCCACGTCACCGGGGCTGGTGGCTTCTTCGCCGACTTCATCATCGCCTTCAGCGGCATCGACGGCATCCTGCTGCTCGTCGCCCTCGGCGTCGTCTTCCTCATCCTGCTCATCGTCTACCGCAGCCCGATCCTGCCGTTCGCGGTGCTCATCACCGCCATGTTCGGCCTGTCGCTGGCGGCGCTCGTCGTCTTCCCGCTCGCGAAGAACGGCGCCATCAGCCTGAGCGGGCAGAGCCAGGGCATCCTGTCGATCCTCGTGGTCGGCGCGGCGACGGACTACGCCCTGCTCCTCGTCGCGCGCTTCAAGGAGGAGCTGCACGACGACGAGTCGACGTGGGCGGCGATGAAGAAGGCGTGGCGGGCGGCCCTCGAGCCCATCGCCGCGAGCGCCGCCACGGTCGTGCTCGGCCTGCTGTGTCTGCGCCTGTCGGACCTCGGCAGCACCAAGGGCCTCGGCCCGGTGGGCGCGCTCGGCATCGTCGGCGCCTTCGTCGCCTCCCTGACCTTCCTGCCCGCGGTGCTGCTGCTGATCGGCCGTCGCATCTTCTGGCCGCAGGTCCCCCACGTCGACCACGTCCACAGCGCCGACGCTGTCGGCACGCGCGGCATCTGGGGGCGGGTCGCCGGTCTGGTGGGGCGGCGGCCGAGGCGCACCTGGGTGGTCACGCTGCTCGCGCTCGTGGCCTGCGCCGCCTTCCTGCCCACCCTCAACGCCCGGGGCATCGCCCAGTCGGACCTGTTCCTGACCAAGGTCGACTCGGTGACCGGGCAGGAGGTGCTGGCCCGCCACTTCCCCGCCGGCTCCGGGTCGCCGGTGCAGGTCGCCGCGCCCGAGGCCAAGGCCGAAGCCGTCGTGCAAGTGCTCGACGCGACGGACGGGGTGAGCAACGCGCAGGTCGGCCTCGTGCCGGGGCAGCCGCCCAAGGTCGTCGACGGCCAGGTCATCGTCCAGGGCACCCTCGACGCGGCCGCCGACAGCGTGCAGGCCGAGGACACGATCGAGACGCTCCGGGCGTCGCTGGACCGGGTCGGGACCGACGTGCTCGTCGGTGGGACCACGGCGACGAACCTCGACGTGCGCCTGGCCAGCGAGCGCGACCTCAAGGTCATCATCCCGACGATCCTCGGGGTGATCTTCGTCGTCCTGATGCTGCTCCTGCGCTCGATCGTCGCGCCGCTCGTCCTCGTCGCCGCCAACGTGCTGTCGTTCGCCGCGACCATGGGGGTGTCGGCGATCGCCTTCAACCACGTCTTCGGCTTCCCCGGGTCCGACCCCTCGACACCGCTCTACGGCTTCGTCTTCCTCGTCGCTCTGGGCATCGACTACTCGATCTTCCTCATGACGCGCGTCCGTGAGGAGTCACGCACGCGCGGCACGCGACCCGGCATCCTCGTGGCGCTGGCCGTGACCGGCGGTGTCATCACGAGCGCGGGCATCGTTCTCGCGTCGACCTTCTCGGCTCTCGCGGTGCTGCCGATCCTCTTCCTCGTGCAGATCGCCTTCATCGTCGCGTTCGGCGTGCTGCTCGACACCCTCGTCGTGCGCAGCCTCCTCGTCCCGGCCGTCTCCTACGACCTCGGCGACCGGATCTGGTGGCCGGTCGGGCTGCCTCGGGCCGGCCGCCACGAGCCGGGCTCCGAGTCCGTCGTCGACGTCCACGCGCGTCTGGATGACGGCGCGCCCCGCGAGTCGTCCCCTAGCGGTCCGTCCTGACCGCCCCGGCCCTCGGGGTCAGCCGCTCCACCTCGTCCCACTCCTGGCCCCCGAGGTGGATGGCCGCGGCGGGGAAGAGCCCGTTGTCCTCGCGGCTGATGTGCTCGCGGAGGGCGTCCTCGAAGCGCGGGTAGAGATCGACCTCTCCGTCGGCGACGCGTGCGAGCAGCTCGTCGAGCTCGTGGTGCTCGCCGCACAGCCGGCTGATGTGGTCGGTGAAGACCTCGTCGCGGGCCATGACCGTGAAGAGCCCGGCCTCCTCCGCCTCGACGTGCGGCAGCAGGTGCGCCGCGAGCGTCTCGGCGGCAGCGCGGCGGCGGTCCGGGTGCTCGAGCCCGTCGCGCAGGGCGCTCAGGTGGTTGACGATGTGCTCGTGCTCGGCCATGAACCGGCCGACGACCTCGAGGTCGGCACATCCGCAGTAGCTGCACATCAGCTGGTCCCTTCCGTGGTGCTCGTCAGGGCGTGACGGCCACGATGCCGTGGGCGCCCCGCTCGGCGTCGGCCATGACGTGGTCGACGAAGGAGTAGTGGCCGGCCTCGGGGAAGACCGTCTCGGCGAAGCCACCCTGGGCGACTCCGAGCGACAGGCTCTGGCTGCCCCCGGTCGAGCCCGGGCGGAGCAGCCAGGTGCCCTCGGCCCAGGTGGCGTCGAGCTGGGCCCCGACGACGTGGAAACTCGTGGCCCGGTTGGGACCGGCATCGAACACCCAGAAGCGGACCCGCTTCCCCACCCGCGCGGTCAGCGGGGTCGTGTCGTACTGGTCGGCGACCCCGTTGAAGCTGACGACGTCGGGCAGGTCGGCGCGGGCCCTGGCGGCGTCGACCTCGCTCGCCGCCCCGGCGCTCGTGCTCGCGCCGAGGTAGGCCTCGGACTGCACGAGCAGGTAGGACCGGTCGACGGTCGGCAGGTCCGGCGGCTCGATGACGACGGCGCCGAAGAGGCCGGCCGCGATGTGGGCCGACATCGGCATCGTGGCGCAGTGGTACATCCAGATGCCCGCCCTCGTCGCGGTGAAGCGGTAGGTCAGGCTGCCACCGGGCGGCACGGTCCGCATCACGGCGTCGGGCGCTCGTGAGCCCGCGTGGAAGTCGACGGAGTGGCCCATGGTGCCGTGGTTGACGAGCGTGACCTCGAAGACGTCGCCGACCCGGCCGTGCAGGGTCGGGCCGGGCGACGTGCCGTCGTAGGTCCACCGCCGCTGCCAGACACCGGGCGCGACCTGCTGCTCCTGCTCCGTCACCGTGAGGGTCACCCGGTGTGTGCGCTCCGCCGTCAGCGGGGGCAGGACGGGGTCGTATGCCGTGGGGCCGGGGCCCATGGCCGACCGACCCGGGAGCCCCGGGGCTCCCCCCATCGCGTGGCTGCCGGAGGCCATGGTGGGGGCGGCGGGGTCGCTGGGAGAGGCGGCGTCAGCGCCCTCGGCGGCCGGCGCTCCCGCGACCCGGACGTGCAGGACCATGCCCATCTGCCGGTGGCCGACGACCGAGCACCAGCCCTCGAGGGACGAGCCGACGACGCCGGCGTCGAGGCGGGCAGTGGCACCGGGGGCCAGACGCGGGGTCCGCACGCCGGAGTCCAGGACGAGGTCGTGGGTGGTCGTGCTGTCCCGGTTGGTCAGCTCGACGACGAGCCGGTCGCCGCGCGGGACGCTGATCGTCGAGGGGGTGAACCGCAGCGCGTCGGCGACCACGTGGACGGTCGTCGTGCGGCCCGTCGGGGTCACCTCGGCGGTCCCGGTCGACCCGGCGGTGGCCGCCGTGCCGAGGCTCGCCGCGACGGCGAGGGCCATGACGCTCAGCGCTGCCGGGATCTGTGGCGAGGACCAGAAGGGCTTGTCCTCCAAGGGCTTCCGTGCGGGACGCTCGGTCGACTCCGCGGCCGCCCTGCGGGCCCGGACGGAGTCCCGGACCGACAGCCCGACGAGAGGGAGGAAGGAGGTGACGGTGAGGCCGGCCGACACGGCGGCGACGACGCGGGCCGACGAGGGCAGGGGCAGCAGCCAGAGCACGACGGCGGCGTTGAGGACCACGACCCGGAAGGGTGCCCCACGCTCGAACCATCCCAGCCCGGCACGCACCGCCGACGGGCCGCCGCCGAGGACGCTCGGCACGAGGTGGCTGAGGGCTGCGAGCACGAGCTGCAGTGCGAAACCGACCGCGAGGGCGGCCGCCACCCGGTCGTACTGCTCGCCGACGCCGGACCAGTCCGGGGCCACGGCCACGAGGACGGCCACCCCCACGGCCGACACGAGGAGCCACCCGACGGCGGCGGCGGCGGACACCGTGGCGAAGCGGCGCGGGGCGCTGCGACGGGCGGGCGCCAGAAGGGCGCGACCCCACCAGACGAGGCCCACGGCATACGCCAGCAGTGCGGTCACGGTGAGTCCACGGAGGTCAACCAGGGCAGCCGTGACGACGACCAGCAGGCTCGCGACGAGCAGCGGAAGCGCTTGCCGCGCAAGGGCTTCCGCGCGATCGTCCATCTTCGTGCGGAGCATCGTCGGCCAGAGGGTCACGAGCGTGCCGGTCACCGTCAGGCCGAGCCAGCCGAGGGCCATGGTCAGCGAGTGCGCCACGAGGAGCCGGCCGTGCCACGGGTCGGCGGGGTCGCGAGCGAGGAGCACCCCGAAGGTGGCGCCGACCGGCATGCACGCGGCGGCGGCGAGGTAGTAGCGGATCGTGATGCGGAACCGTCCCGGAAGGGCTGCCCTCAGCCGCCTCCAGAGCTGCACCCCGTGCCACGTGACGGCGCCGGCCGCGCACGTGGCGCCCGCCAGCGTCACGGGCCACCACCCCGAGGGGACGCCCACCACCACGAGCGTCGACCCGAGCAGGAGCAGTGCGAGCCGGCGACCCTGCTGGCGTCGCCCGTCGAGGTTCGGTGGCGTCTTGAGCAGGGCCTGGGCGAAGTGGGTGCTCCACACCATGACCGCGTGGGTGACGGCACCGAGGAGGACGAGGTGCACGACGAGCCAGTCCGCGGCCGGGAGCCCCCGACCGACCGCTGCGACGACGAGCGCGGCCGTGAGCCACAGCGTGGTCGGGTGGTCCCGCAGGGGCCAGTTGCCACGGCCGGGCAGCGTTGCTGCCGTGCGGCGTTCGGTCGATGCCCCGTCACCGGGACGGGTGAGGTGCTCGGACGAGGTCACGGACGGCGGTCGCGTCGGGCGTCAGGAGCGCCGGGTGAGGCGCAGCGTCCAGGCGTCGGGGCCGGGCACGAGGTAGGTGACCTCGAAGGCGCCGTTCTCGCGCTCGGCGACCTGCGCCAGGAGCGGCTTCGGGTCGTGCGGGGCGACGAGGCGCAGGGACCCGCCCACCGGCACGGCGGTCAGGGCTCCGAAGACCGTCGCGTGGCGGATGGCGTGCGGGATGGTGCGCACGTCGAGCTCCGGCTTGCCCTCGTCGCTGCACCCGCACCCGCAGGCGGCGCTGCTGACGTCGGTCACGGGCAGGGGCGACAGGGGTTCGGACACGGTCATGGGGACTCCTCGGGTGCGGACTGCGCCGATATTTATTACACTCCACATGTGAAAAATACTCCTCGGCGGGGTCCGACGCCAAACCGCCCCGGCGGAACGGGCGCCGACCGGGGCCCGACACCGCTCCCCGAGCTCCCACCGGCCCGGGCGCGGGTGCTCGGCGCGGTCGCGGACCGCGAGGCCCAGGGGGCCGGGACGACGATCACCGACCTCGCCGGCGACCTCGGCGGCCACGCCAATACGAGCCGCGCCCACGTCGGTGAGCTCGTCGACGAGGGCCTGCTCGAGCGCGTGCCGGTGGCGGCGAGCGGACGCGGTCGCCCCGCCCACGGGCACCGGCTCACCGACCGGGGCCGGCTCGTCCTCGACGCGCTGCGTGTGGCGCAACCGGTGGCGACGGACGAGCTCGTCACAGCGATGGCCGAGCACCTGTCCACCACGGCAGACGCCGAGACCCACGCCCGCGCCGTCGGTCGCCTCTGGGCGTCGCAGCTGACGCGCGACCGGGCGTCCGACGGCGCCTCCCCCGCCGACCGCGTCACCTCGCTGCTGAGGACCGCAGGCTTCTCGCCGCAGCCCGAGGCGTCCGGGGACGTGGCGCTGCGCACGTGCCCGGTGCTGGCGTCGGCCCGCGCCCATCCTGGAATCGTCTGCACCATGCACGAGGAGATGCTGCGGGCCGCCCTCGACGACGCCGGTGACGAGCGCGTGCAGCTACGCCTGGCCCCCTTCGCCCGTGAGGGCGCCTGCCTCGTGCACCTGCGCGGCGCCTGAGACCTCCGCCCAGGCCCGTCGGTGCGTGACGCCGTCGCCCGGCCGGGGGCACCATGGGGCATGACCTCAGCGACGCCCACCGCCCTGGAGCGGCGACCACGCCTCCTCGTCTTCGACGTCAACGAGACGCTCTCGGACATGACGCACCTCGGCGACCGCTTCGTCGAGGTCGGGGTGCCGCCCTACCTCGCAGCGCCGTGGTTCGCCGGTCTCCTGCGCGACGGCTTCGCCCTCACCGTGACCGGGCACAACCCTTCCTTCGTCGACGTCGCCCGGTCCTCGCTGCACACGGTCCTGCACGACAAGGCCAACGTCGAGGCAGCCACCCGGCACATCATGGCCGGCTTCCTCGCCCTCCCCCTGCACGACGACGTCCGTGCGGGGGTCCGCGCCCTGACCGCCCTCGACCTGCGGCTCGTGACTCTGAGCAACGGCTCGGCCGACGTCGCCGAGGGCCTCTTCGAACGCGGGGGCATCCGCGACGCGTTCGAACAGGTGCTGTCGGTGGAGCACGCGCCAGGGTGGAAGCCGGCGGCCTCGGCCTACGCCTACGCGCTCGGCGAGTGCGGCGTCGCCGCCGAGGACGCGATGCTCGTCGCCGTCCACCCGTGGGACATCCACGGCGCCAAGGCTGCCGGGCTCCGCGCGGCCTGGGTCGACCGGACGGGAGCGCCCTACCCCGAGACCATGTATGCCGCCGACGTCGTCGTGCGGTCGCTGCCCGAGCTCGCGGCCCGGCTCGAGGAGCTCCCGGCCGCGACCTGACCCGACCCGCGTCCCTCTCGCCGCGGGCGCGGCGCCCCGGTGGCACCGCGCGTGTCAGGATGCTGCGCATGTCAGGTCGCGCGCTCAGCTTCGGGACGGTGGCGACGGCATACGAGAGGTTCCGTCCGGGCTACCCCGCCTCGCTCGTCGACCTCGTGACGGCGTATGCGGGTCGGCCGATCCGGACGGCGCTCGAGATCGGCGCCGGCACGGGCAAGGCCACCCGGCTGTTCGCCGGTCGGGGCGTCCGGGTCACGGCCACCGAGCCCGACGCGGCCATGCTCGAGGAGCTGCGCCGCCACGTTCCGGCGACCGTCACGACCCGACAGGCGGCGTTCGAGGACCTGCGATCCGAGGAGACCTTCGGGCTCGTCTACGCCGCGGCTGCCCTGCACTGGACCCGTCCAGAGGGGCGGTGGAACCGGATGGCGACACTGCTCGAGCCGGGTGGCGTCTTCGCCTCGTTCGGCGGACCCTTCCGTCTCGCGGACCAGTCCATCGAGGAGCGGGTGCAGCGCACCAGGGAGCCGTTCCTCGACAGCGACGAGATCGCCTCTCCCGACGGGACGCCCGCCGACCACGCGATGCAGTGGCCGGGCACCGAGCTCGAGCGGGCCGAGTGGTTCACCGACGTGGAGCAGTCGGTCATCGAGCGGCGGCTGACGATGGGTGCCGCCGACGTCGTCGGCTACCTGTCGACGGTGTCGGCCTACCTCGAGCTCCCGGCGACGGACCGTGTGGCGGTGCTCGACGCGATCCTGGCGGTCCTCCCCGAGCAGGTCGAGATCTCGGCCGACATCACCGTCCACCTCGCCCGTCGACGGGACGACCTGCCGTGACGGACGCGCAGCTGCCCAGCACGACCGTCGACGCACCGTGGCTGCCGCCCGGCTGCGAGCCGCGCCGCTGGAGGCGCCGCGGGCCGGGCCTCGTCAGAGCGGAGGGATGATCCGGCGCTCTCGAAGGGTCTCGAAGAGGTCGAGGAACGAGTCGGCCGTGTCCTGGTAGTCGAGGAAGCCGAGCCGGCGGCTCTTGCCCATGTCGGCGAAGGTCTCGACGGTGCGACCGAGGTCGGCGTCGGTGTGCCACCACGAGGCGAGCTCACCCACCGGGTGCGGCGCGAGGTCGTGCCGCGCGACGATGTCGGACCACACGGCGTCCGCGTCGCCCATCCGGCCCTCGAGCGGCTGCGGCTCGCCCGGGTAGTCGGCCGCCTCCACACCGAGCCCTTCGGCCACACGGGCCCACATCTGGCGCCACCGGAAGACCTCGCCGTTGACGGTGTTGAAGGCCTGGTTGCGCCCGGCAGGGTCGGTCGCCGACCAGGCGACGTGCCGGCCGAGCAGCCTGGCGTCGGTGATGTCGGTGACGCCGGCCCACTGGTGGGGGCTGCCCGGGAAGACGAAGGGCTGCCCCGTCTGCCGGCAGATGCTCCCGTAGACGGCCAGCGTCACGCCCATGTTCATGGCGTTGCCGAGCGCGTAGCCGATCATCGTGTGGGGCCGGTGCACCGACCAGGTGAAGCCCTGTCGGTCGGCCTCCTCGCAGAGCACGTCCTCCTGGACGTAGTAGAAGTTCTCGAACGGCAGGCGCGGCTGGCTCTCCCGGAAGGGCGTCTCGGCCGGCGCCTTGGCATAGGCCTCGAACGGGCCGAGGTAGTGCTTGAGGCCGGTGACGAGGACCGCGTGCTCCAGGGTCGTCGTGCGTCCGAGCACCTCCAGGGTGTTGCGGAGCATGGCGCCGTTGACGCGACAGTTCTCGGCCTCGGTCGCCTGGCGTTGCCACGTCGTGAACACCAGGTGGCTGATCTGACGCCCCGCCACGGCACGCTCGATCGAGTCGACGTCGAGGACGTCGGCCGTCACGTGCTCGACCCCCGGCACCGGCTCCCGGACGGAGCGTGACAGACCCACGACGTCGAAGCCCTTGTCCAGCAGGGCGTTCGCGCAGTTCTGCCCACCGATCCCGGTGATTCCTACGACAAGTGCGGTGGGTGCCATGCGCGCTCCTTCGGGCGATGCGGACCGGAGCGGCGCGGAGGGTCGCTGGTCCCCGGCGAGACACGCTGATGGTGCCCCGATCTGGACAGGGCGTCAAGTGGTGATTAACGTAGCCTCGACATCCGAGACGACCCTGCCGCCTCGACCCCGATCGCTTTGACCAGCACGGAGAGGCACCATGGCGGGACACGACCTCGACGACCGCGACCACGGCAGCGCGTCGCGCGCGCCCGGCGGATCCGGAGCCTCCACCACGTCCGGTGCCCGCCGCACGAAGGCTGCTGGAGGGGTGGGCGCCGGCCGCGTCGAGCGCCGCCGGTCCTCGGACGATACTGTCAGGGCAGATCGACGTCAGCGCGGAGGTGAGCCGAGGGTGGTGGAGCAGGTGGAGAACCTCGGGGCCCGCCTCCGGAAGGTGCGGATGGCGACCGGCATGTCCCTCAGGGAGGTGGCGCGACAGCTCGGGGTCTCCCCGTCGTTCGTGTCGCAGCTCGAGAACGGCAAGTCGCAGCCGTCCGTCGCGACCCTCTACTCCCTGGCCCAGCTGCTGGGCGTCTCGATCGACGAGCTCTTCGCCGTCGAGGGCGAGCACGCTTCGGCCCCAACGGCGCCCGCCATCGTGAACGAGCTGCCGGAGCAGGAGGCACCCGAGTCAGCCAACGGCTCGTCCCGGCGCAGACGGTCCGACATCAGCTCCCCGGTGGACGCCGTGCCCCGCAACGGCCGCGCCGAGCGGGTGTCCGTGACCAGGGCGGGCTCACGCTCCCGTCTCGAGATGGACACCGGCGTCGTGTGGGAGCGCCTCGCCGACAACACCGGCGGCGACCTGGACTTCATCGAGATCGTCTACCCACCCCACAGCAACTCGACCAACGACGGCCGCCTGCTCCAGCACGCCGGAGCCGAGTTCGGCTACCTCCTCGAGGGCGAGCTGGAGATCACGGTCGGCTTCGACGTGTTCACCCTGCACGCCGGCGAGGCGCTCGGCTTCGACTCCTCCCAGCCCCACCTCTTCCGCAACCTGCACCCGCAGCCGGCCCGGGGCATCTGGTTCGTCGTCCATCCCACATCGTGACGCGGACTGCTTGACACGCCCAGGCCAAGCGTTCACTCTGACTGAACTCATGTCGTTGGCTCTGTCCGGCGGGTCACCCGCCCAGAGCCCTGTGCCGAGGACGTCACATGCGCGCATTGCAGTTCACCGGGCCGGACCAGTTCCGCGTCAACGAGATCGACATCCCCGAGCTGGCCCCGGACGAGGTGCTGGTGGCGAGTCGGAGCGTGGGCATCTGCCACTCCGACATCGAGCTGCTCGCCGGTCGCTACATCATCCCGTTCGACTACCCCGTCATCCCCGGGCACGAGTGGGCCGGCGAGGTCGTCCGTGCCGGTCGTGACGTCCGGCGTCTCGGCGTCGGCGACCGCGTCGTCGGCGAGTGCGTCATCGGCGAGGACCACTTCGGGTTCAGCATCAGCGGCGCCGCCGCCGAGTTCTTCGTCGCCAAGGAGTCGTGGCTGCACGTCCTGCCCGACAACCTGTCGTGGACGCAGGGCGCCCTCGTCGAGCCCTTCAGCTGCGGCTACTACGCCACCGTGCGCGCCGACAACCTCGACGCCAGCGACACCGTCGTCGTGCTGGGCGCCGGACCCATCGGGCTCGGGGTCGTGGCTGCGGCAGCCGGGCACGGGGCCAAGGTCGTCGTGGCCGAGCCCTCCACGGCCCGAGGGGAGCTCGCGCTCTGGCTCGGCGCCGACCGGGTCCTCGACCCGACCGCCGACGGCTTCGACGAGCAGGTCCTGGACGCCACCGAGGGCGTCGGCGCCTCGGTCGTCTTCGAGGCGAGCGGCAAGCCGTCCGCGATGGCGACGGCTCTCGAGGTCGCGGCCTTCCGCGCCCGGATCGTCTACATCGGCATCGACGTGGGCGGCTCCGCGCCGGCCCGTCTGGGGCTCTTCCAGTCCAAGGAGCTCCAGGGGCGCGGCATCATCGGCTCGCCCGGTGTCTGGCCGCAGACCCTGCGCTTCCTGTCCCGCACCGGGACCGACCTGAGCCCGCTCGTGACCGCGAGCCACGACCTGGCCGACGCCGAGAAGGCGGTGTCCGCGGTGCTCGAGGACCGCTCGCAGGTCAAGGTCCACATCACCTCGTCGGCCCAGCTCTGACGGCTGCGAAGGAGACCGACCATGCGCGCAGGTGTGCTCCACGCCCCTCATGACCTCCGGGTCGAGACCCGCCCCGACCCCCGGCCCCGCGCGGGCGAGGTCCTGATCGAGGTCACCCTCAACGGCCTCTGCGGGACCGATGCCACCGAGTACGCCAAGGGGCCCATGATGGTGCCCCTCCACCAGCGGCACCCGGGGAGCGGACACGTGGGCCCCACCGTGCTGGGACACGAGTTCATCGGCACCGTCGTCGACGTCGGCCCCGGAGGCGACGCCGACCTCGCCTCCTGGGTCGGACGCCGCGTCGCGAGCGGCGTCGGTGTCTCCTGCGGCAGCTGCCGCTGGTGCGCCGCCGGGCGGACCAACCTCTGCGCCCGCTACTACACGCTGGGCCTGTCCACGCACGGCGGGCTGGCCGAGCTCGTGGCCGCACCCGTCAGCACTCTCGTGCCCGTCCCCGAGGGCTGCGACGACACGGAGGCGGCGCTCGCGCAGCCCCTCGCCGTCGGGCTGCACGCCGTCGACCGGGCCGGCATCGCTCCGGGTGACGACGTGCTCCTCCTCGGCGCCGGCGCCATCGGCTCCTTCATCCTCGCCGGGCTGCGCGACCACCGCGGCACGGTCACGGTCGTCGA
Organism: Terrabacter carboxydivorans; assembly: GCF_039532035.1. Lineage (NCBI taxonomy): Bacteria > Bacillati > Actinomycetota > Actinomycetes > Micrococcales > Intrasporangiaceae > Terrabacter > Terrabacter carboxydivorans. The sequence goes on from NZ_BAAARE010000001.1 coordinate 171,278, forward strand.
CGTCGACGCCGACCGCCTCGACGTCGCACAACGGCTCGGAGCGACCCGCACCGTGACGGTGAGCCGCGACAGCACCCTGGAGGAGCTGCGCGACCTCGTCGGCGTCGATCCCCAGGTGGTCATCGAGAGCTCCGGCGCCCCGGGCGCCGCAGCCCGTTCCCTCGCACTGTGCGCCCGCGGCGGACGGACGCTCTTCGTCGGGCTCGTCAAGGCGCCTCAGGAGCTCGTCCTGTCCGACGTCGTGCTGCGTGAGGTCGACATCGCCACGACGGTCGCCCACATCTGCGCCACCGACCTCCCACGGGCCCTGGCCCTGCTCGAGGGCAGCCCGCTCGCCGAGACCATCGGGACCACGACGGTGCCGCTGGACGACGTCGTCACGCGGGGCCTGGAGCCCCTCATGGCCGGGACCGCCGGCGGCAAGATCCTCGTGGACCCGCGCCGTGGCTGAGGTCGCGCTCCTGGGCACCGGACGGATGGGTGCCGCGATGGCCCTGCGCCTGGCTGCGGCGGGCGACCACGTCCGCGTCTGGAACCGGACGACCGCCTCGGCCCGGGCCCTCGTGGACTCGAGCGACGGCCACCTCGTCCTGGCCGAGACGGCAGCGGACGCGGTGACGGGCGCCGACGCCGTGCTGACCGTGCTCGCCGACGGCGAGGTGACCCGCGCCGTCCTGCTCTCGGATGCCGTTCAGCGCGTCTTGACGCCGGGCACCCTCGTCGTCGATCTCGGCACCAGCGGGACCGACGCGGCGACCGCGCTCGGCCGACACCTGGGCGACGCCGGGCACCGCTTCGTGGACGCCCCCGTCTCGGGCAGCGTGCCGGCGGTCGCCGCCGGCACGCTGCTCGTCATGGCGTCCGGCGCACCCGAGGACGTCGAGGCTGCCCGCGCGGTGCTCGGAGCCTTCGCGGGCGAGGTGCTCCGGGTCGGCGACGTCGGCGCCGGCCAGGCCATGAAGCTCGCGGTCAACCTCGTCGTGCACGACCTCAACGCCGCGCTCGCCGAGGCGCTCGACCTGGCGGAGCGCAGCGGCGTCCCACGCCCTGAGGCCTATGACGTGCTCGAACGCAGTGTGGTGGCAGCGCCTTTCGTCAAGTACAAGCGTGCGGCGTTCCTCGATCCCGAGACACCGACGGCGATGAGCCTGGCTCTCGTCGCGAAGGACCTCGGCCTCATCACCGCGCAGGGCCGGAGCACCGGCGCCGCTCTGCCGCTGACCGAGCAGGCACTGGCGCGCGTCCGTGACGCCGTCGACGCCGGCTGGGGGCCGCGGGACATGGCGGACCTGAGCCGGTTCCACGCGGCCGCCGACGAGCCGTCGGACCCGCAGACGGAGTCCGGCGAATAGGGGTTTCGCCCCCTTCGTGCCGGTGCACCCCGGGTCGCCGTCACGGTCCGGTCTCATCGACGAAGACCCTTGCGTGAACCTCTTGTTAACGCATGTAGGCGTATGTACAGTCTCACCCAACACCACGGTCGCCCGGAGATCCGGACGGCCGGAAGCGAAGCCCTCAGTGTCGAGGAGTTGGTCGAAGTGGTCACGGACCCGAAGAACGAGACAGCCGCACCGTCGCGCCGCGCACCGCGGTCGTTGTCACGCGGACTGCTCACCGTGGTCGCGGCCCTGGCCCTCCTCGTCGCCGCCGGCTTCGTCCTCGCCCCGAGCAGCGTCAGATCCGGCGCGGTCCAGAGCATGCTGCCGTTCGCGGCGGTGCTCGCGATCGTCGCCCTCGGCCAGACGCTGGTCGTCATGCAGGGCGGCATCGACCTCTCGGTCGCCGGCTCGGTGTCGCTCGTCATCGTCATCGTGACCCACCAGGCCTACGGCGACGACTCCAAGGTGCTCCCGGCGGCCCTGCTGGCCCTGGGTGTCTCCCTCCTCACCGGGCTCGGCAACGGCCTGCTCATCGGGCGCCTCGGCCTCAACCCGATCGTCGCCACCCTCGGCACCAACGCCCTGCTGTATGCCGCGGTCCTGGCCGTGTCGGGCGGCACCCCGCGCCAGACCACCGACCTGCTGGCCCGGCTCGCCGGTGACAGCACGCTCGGTGTCCCGCACGCCCTCGTCGTCGCCGTGCTCGCCACGGCCGTCGTCACGGTCGTCGTCAAGAAGACGGCGTCGGGGCGCCGCTTCGAGGCCGTCGGGGCCAACGGCTCGGCGGCGTGGGCGGCGGGGCTGCGCGTGCAGGGTTTCAAGGCCGGCGGCTACGTCTTCGCGCAGGTCTTCTACTGGCTCGGCGCGCTCCTGCTCGCGGGCATCCTCAACAAGCCGACGGCATACCAGGGCGACAGCTACCTGCTCGCCTCGGTGGCGGCGGTGGTGCTCGGGGGCACTTCGCTGCTCGGCGGCCGGGGCAACCTCGTGGCCACTGCCGTCGCGGCGCTCTTCCTGACCCAGCTGGACCAGTTCGTGCTGGCCCTCGGCTTCGACTTCGCGGGCAAGACCCTCGTGCAGTCGGCGGCGTTCGCCATCGGCGTCGCGCTCTACACCATCAACTGGTCGCGGCTCCGCAGGCGGTCCGACCGCCCCGCCGCCACCGTCGCGGCCTGACCCGCCTCTCCTCCCCGCCACACCCGGCTCCCTGACCACCAGAAAGGTCGATCTGCAATGTCCCGATCCACCACCGCCATCCGCCTCCTCGCGATGTCCGGCGTCGCAGCCCTGGCCCTCTCAGCCTGCGGGGGCTCGTCCGACGGCGCCACCACCGGCGCCGGCGGAGGGACCGCCGCGGGCAGCACCGTCGCCGGCGCCCCCTCCTGGTGCGGCTCCAAGAAGATCACCCTCGGCCTGACCGACGGCTTCGGAGGCAACAGCTGGCGCCTCGTCACCACGGCCTCCGCCAAGGACGAGATCGCCAAGTGCCCGAGCGTCACGAGCTTCGCCTACGCCGACGGGCAGGGTGACACCCAGAAGGCCATCTCCGACATCCAGGGCCTGGTCGCCAAGGGCGTCAACGCCCTCGTCGTCTTCCCCGACGCGGGCAACGCCATGCTCCCGGCGCTGCAGAGCGCCAAGGAGGCCGGCGTCACCACCGTGCCCTACCGGGTCAACCCGGGCGGCGCCGACGGCAAGGACTACGACGTCTGGGTGGGCGCCGACTTCGTGACGGACGGCAAGAACTGGGCCGACTGGCTGGTCAAGACCCTGCCGAACGGCGGCAACGTCCTGTTCCTGTCGGGCCCGGCCGGCAACAGCCAGGGCCTCGACGAGCTCAAGGGCATGAAGAGCGTGCTCGACCCCACGGGGAAGTACACCTTCATCGGGCAGGCGCCGTTCGAGGTCACCAACTGGGACCCGGCCAAGACGCAGCAGGTGCTGAGCGCGGCGATCGCCAAGTATCCGAAGATCGACGCGATCGTCTCCGACTTCGGCCCCTCCCTCGTGGGAGCCCTGCCGGAGTTCGAGAAGAGCGGGCGCTCGATCCCGGCCCTCGCGACCTCCGACGGCAACGTCCTGTCGTGCTTCTACGAGGCCCACAAGGCCCAGAACCCCGACTTCAAGCTCTTCACCGTCGCGACGGGCAACGACAACGCGCGCCTCGCCGTCCAGTGGGCCGTCGCCCTCGCGACCGGCGGCACGCCCCCGTCGTCGAAGCAGTTCAAGGCACCCGCCTTCGAGGACTCCGTGGGCAGCAAGCCCAACCCGGTGACGTGCAAGAAGGACCTTCCCGGTGACATCTACCTGTCTGCCCAGATGGACGGACAGGCCCAGGCGAAGCTGCTCAAGTGACGCCGCACGGGGCGGCCGGTGCCGTCACGACCGACGGCCCGGCCGACCCCGAGCGGGCACCGGCCGCCGTCGCCACCACGACCGAGAACCACGGGCCGACCGAAGGACGGGACATGACCGAGGACACCGCGGTGATCGCCGAGTCGACGATGGTCCTCTCGGGCATCAGCAAGAACTACGACGGGGTCGCCGCCCTCACCGACGTCACGCTCGACATCCGGCGCGGCGAGGTGCACGCCCTGCTCGGCGAGAACGGCGCCGGCAAGTCGACCCTGATGGGGGTCGCCTCCGGCGAGGTCAGCCCGGACGGCGGCACCATCACGGGGGCCGGCCAGGTCATCGACCGCCTGACGCCCGCCGTCGCCGCCCAGCTCGGCATCGCGATCGTGCACCAGCACCCAGCCGTCCTGCCCGACCTGACCGTCGCCGAGAACATCCGGGTCGCCGTGCCCGCCTCGGTGCTCGGCACCGGGTCGGACCAGACCCAGGTGATGCAACGCATGCTCGACGACGTCGGCTCGAGCGCCCACCTCGAGGACCGGGTCGTGGGCCTGAGCGTGGCCCAGCGCCACCTCCTCGAGCTCGCCAAGGCCCTCGCGATCGAGCCCCGGCTGCTCATCCTCGACGAGCCCACCGCACCGCTCGGCGCTGACTCCGTCGACATGCTCTTCGAGCGGGTGAGGCGCGCCGCCGCCTCCGGGACCGCCGTCGTCTACATCACCCACCGCCTCGCCGAGGTACGTGAGCTCGCCGACCGGGTCACCGTCCTGCGCGACGGCAAGGTGCGCGGCGTCGCCGAGGTGGATGCCATCACCGACGACGAGCTGCTCGCGCTCATCGTCGGCCGTCAGCTCGAGTCGACCTTCCCGCCCAAGCCGCCGCAGGCCGAGCTCGGCGGGGAGGTGCTCGTCGTCGACGGCATCTCCGGCACCGGCTTCTCCGACGTGTCCTTCACGGCCCGCAGCGGGGAGATCATCGGCATCTCCGGGATCGTGGGCAACGGCCAGAGCGAGGTGCTCCGGGCCCTCTCCGGGCTCAGCTCGTTCTCCGGCTCCGTCGTCGTCGGCGGCGACTCCCGGTCCTCGCGCGACCTGCGCAAGCGGTCGGCCTACCTCCCCGCGGACCGCCACGCGGAGGGCCTCATGATGTCCCTCTCGGTGCGCGAGAACGCCGCCCTCTCGGCGCTGGACCGCTTCCGTGGACGCGTCCTGCTCGACCGCGGTCGCGAGGATACCATGGTCGGGGCCGAGCTCGACGCGCTCGACGTCAAGACCGCCTCCCCCGAGACCGTCGTCTCGGCCCTCTCCGGCGGCAACCAGCAGAAGGTCGTGCTCGCCCGGGCCCTGCTCGCCCGTCCCGCGATCGTCCTTGCCGACGAGCCCACCCAGGGCGTCGACGTCGGGGCCCGCGCGGAGATCTACCGGATCCTGCGCGAGGTCTCCGCGACCGGCGTGCCGGTCGTCGTCGCCTCGTCCGACGCGAAGGAGCTCGAGGGACTCTGCGACCGGGTCCTCGTCATGTCGCGCGGTGCGGTGCTCGACGTCGTCGAGGGCGACGACGTCACCGAGCAGCGCCTCATCCACTCCGCCGTCAGCGCGACGGTGCACCAGGGCGGCGGGGCGAAGCAGGCCCTCGGCTCCGCGTCGACCCGGTTGGGGCGCTTCCTCACCGGGGACTACGCGCCCGTCGTCATCCTCGCCCTCGTCATGCTCCTGCTCGGCGCCTTCGTGCTGTCGCAGAACAGCCGCTACCTCGCGCCCTTCAACCTGACCTCGGTCATGACCTCGTGCGCCGCCCTCGGCTTCATCGTCCTCGGGCAGACCATCGTGCTCATGACCGGAGGGATCGACCTGTCGGTGGGACCACTCGCCGGGTTCCTCGTCGTCATCGGCTCGTTCTTCCTCACCGCCGAGAAGTCCGCGGCGGTCATGGTGCTGGGACTCCTCGTGATGCTCGCAGCGGCTGTCGGCACCGGCGCCGCCAACGGCAGCCTGATCCGCTTCGCGAAGTTCACACCGGTGGCCGCCACGCTCGCGAGCTACATCGGGATCCAGGGCCTCAGCTACCTGCTGCGGGACTCGCCCGGTGGCAACATCGCGATCTCGGTGACGCGCCTGGTCAAGACGAAGGTCGGACCCGTACCCGTCGTCTTCCTCCTGCTCGTCGTCGTTGCCGTGGCTCTCGAGTACGGCCTCCGCCGGCGCCTCCCCGGCCTGCGGCTGCGTGCGCTCGGCTCCAGCGAGGACGCCTCCCGTCGGGTCGGGGTCGACGTCGACCGGACCGCCGTCCTCGCCTACGTCGCCGCCTCCTTCTTCGTCTTCCTCGGCTCGATCGTGCTGCTCGGCCAGCTCGGCATCGGCGACCCCGCGCAGGGCGTCGGCTACACGCTGAGCAGCATCACCGCCGTCGTCCTCGGAGGCACCAGCCTGCTGGGCGGCCGGGGCACCTTCATCGGGACGCTCCTCGGCGCCGGACTCATCGTCCAGGTCTTCAACGCGATGGTCTTCCTCGACCTCTCCCAGACCTGGCAGTACTTCTTCCAGGGCGCCCTCATCGTGGCCGCCGCGGTCATCTACAGCCAGGTACGCCGAGCCCGGGCCTGACGCCCGTCCCACCTCCCCCACGTCGGCGAACCGCTCTGCGAGACAGGGCGGTCCGTCCCACCAACGACAACCACCGAGGAGACCCCAGTGCGTGCAGCACGCTTCCACGGAAAGTCCGACATCCGCATCGAGGACGTCGCGGTCCCCGAGATCAAGGCACCCGACGACGTCCTCGTCGAGGTCCTCTGGTGCGGCATCTGCGGCACCGACCTCCACGAGTACGTCGTGGGCCCCATCGTCACCCCCACGTCCCCGCACCCCCTCACCGGGGCGACCCTCCCGCAGACGCTCGGGCACGAGTTCTCCGCCCGGGTCGTGGAGGTGGGCCCGCAGGTCACCGACGTGGCCGTCGGCGACCGCGTCGCGATCATGCCGGCCATCGTCTGCGGCCGCTGCACGTTCTGCCGCCAGGGTCTCGGGCACCTGTGCGTCCGGTTCGCCTGCACCGGGCTCTCTGCGGAGACGGGCGGACTCGCGCAGTACGCCGTGCTCAAGGAGTACCAGGTGTCGACCCTGCCCGACGAGGTCTCCGACGTCGAGGGCGCCGTCGTCGAGCCGGCGAGCGTGGCGGCCTACGGCATCGACCGGGTCGGGATCCGCGGTGGTGACATCGTGCTCGTCACCGGCGCCGGCCCGATCGGCGTGCTCTCCGCGCTGTATGCCGATGCGCTCGGCGCGGCGACCGTGGTCATCGCCGAGCCCAACCCCAACCGGGCTGCCCTCGCCGCGGCGCTCGACGTCGGGCCCGTGCTCGACCCCACCGCCGACGGCTTCGCCGACTCGATCGCGCAGCTGACACGTGGCGCCGGCGTCGACGTCGTGGCCGAGTGCTCGGGCAGCACGCCGGGCCTCACCACCGCGATGAACAGCATCCGGACCCGCGGCTCGATCGTGCAGACCGGCCTGCACACCAAGCCCGCGACGATCGACGCGATGCGCCTGTCCGAGAAGGACATCAGCTACGTCGGCAGCTGGTGCTACCTCATCACCGACTGGCCCCGCATCATCCGGCTCATCGCCTCGGGGAAGTACCCCGTCGCGAAGGCCGTCACCGCGCAGATCGGTCTCGAGAGCGTCGTCACCGATGGCTTCGACGTCCTCGTCAACCCCTCGGGTGACCAGCTGAAGATCCTCGTCTCGCCGACCGGCGCCGGTCCGGCGTGATCCGGGAGACGGCCATGGGATCCCAGCTGCAGGCGGTGCACCACGTCGGTCTCGTCGTGACCGACCTCGACCGGTCGATCTGGTTCTACCACGACGTGCTCGGCCTCCCCTTCGCCAACGAGCCCACCCCGTGGTTCGACGGACCGGACCTCGAGAAGGGCGTGGGTGTGCCCGGAGCCCGCCTGCGCCAGGTCTGCTTCTGGGTGGGTGAGCACTCGATGATGGAGCTCATCGAGTACGCCAACGGTCCGGCGACGAGCACGCGGCCGATCCCCAACAACCACCTCGGCGCTGCCCACGTCTGCTTCCGTGTCGCGGACGTCCGCGCGACGAAGGCCGACCTCGAGGCACGGGGCGTCACCTTCTACTCCGACGTCAACGTCGTCGACTCCGGCCCTCTGGCGGGCTGGCGGTGGGTCTACTTCAGCGACCCCGACGGGATGGCCCTCGAGCTCGTCGAGGTGGCCTACTACCTCGCCGAGGAACGCGAGGCGGCCGCTGCGGCATACCTGCTCGGCCGCCCACCCCGGCCGCCCGAGGCGCCCGAGGCGCCCGAAGCGCACCCGACCGACGTCGGCGACGCCCCACCACCCACCGTCCCAGCGACCCCGGCTCGCTAGCAGCCGATCCACCCACGTTCCCGAGGAGTAGTCATGGTGTCACCGACGTACGGCACGAACGCGGTCGACTGGGAGAGTCGTCTCGACATGGACAGGCTCCGCCGCGACCGGCTCGCCCGGCTCAAGGCAGAGCTCGACCGGTCGGACCTCGGCGCCCTGCTGACGTTCGACTTCCACAACATCCGCTACATGACCGCGACCCACATCGGGACGTGGGCCATGGACAAGATGATCCGCTTCGCGATCCTCCCCCGCGGCGGCGACCCCGTCCTCTGGGACTTCGGCTCGGCCGCGCGGCACCACCAGCTCCAGTCGCACTGGCTCGACGAGCCGCACGCGTCCGCCGGCCGGGGTGACCACTACGGCGCCCGGGCGGGCATCTCGACCCTCCGCGGCGCCATCTCCCCGGAGGCCGGTCGCGCCGCGGACGTCGCCGCGAAGGTCGCCCAGGTGATGCGCGACTTCGGTCTCGAGGGCCAGGACATCGGCGTCGACATCGTCGAGCCACCCGTCCTGTTCGCCCTCGAGGCGGCCGGCTTCCACGTCGTCGACGGGCAGCAGCAGTTCCTCGCGGCGAGGCGCATCAAGACCGGCGACGAGATCGGCCTGCTCACCCAGGCCGCCTCGATGGTCGACGCCGCCTACGAGAACCTCTACGAGTTCCTGCGCCCGGGAGTGCGCGAGAACGAGTGTGTCGGTCTGGTCAGCAAGACCCTCTACGACCTGGGCTCCGAGCACGTCGAGGGTGTGAATGCCATTTCGGGAGAACGCTGCTCACCGCACCCGCACGTCTTCACCGACCGCCTCATCCGTCCGGGTGACCCCGCCTTCTTCGACATCCTGCACAGCTTCATGGGCTACCGCACCTGCTACTACCGCACCTTCGCCGTGGGCAGCGCGTCGCGGGCGCAGCGCGACGCCTACACGATCTGCCGCGAGCTCATGGACCGGGCGATCGACATCATCAAGCCGGGTGTCACGACCGCCGACGTCGTCGCGCTCTGGCCCAGGGCCCAGGAGTTCGGGTTCGCCGACGAGGAGGCGGCCTTCGCGCTGCAGTACGGCCACGGTGTGGGCCTGTCGATCTGGGAGCGGCCGATCTTCAGCCGCCTCACCTCCTTCGACAGCCCCGAGACGCTCGAGGAGGGCATGGTCTTCGCGCTGGAGACGTACTGGCCCGCGGCCGACGGGTGGGGCGCCGCCCGGATCGAGGAGGAGGTCGTCGTGACCGCCACCGGTTGCGAGGTCATCACCAAGTTCCCGGCCGAGGAGCTGCTCGTGGCCGGCAAGCGCTACTTCACCACCGGCGGCTACCTGCCGACGATGCGCGACAGCCAGTCCCACCTCAACCGCGCCGACACGACCCCTGGCGCCGCCACGAGCGGGTCGGCCACCCCGGCCACCCCGGTCGCGACGTCCGCGACGTCCGCGAGCGACAACGGTGCGCAGGCCGCGCCCACCCCGACGGAGGTCCACGCATGAAGCTCCCCCTCTCGGAGCACCGCTACGGCGAGCACGGCGTCGTGCTCCCCCCGGAGCGCAGCGACGCCAACGATGCCCTCGAGGTCGACCTCGACCGCCGCCGACAGCTCTACCGGTCGATGCGGGAGATGCGCACCTTCGAGAAGCGTGCCTACGACCTGTTCATGAAACAGCTCGTCAAGGGCACGAGCCACCTGTCGCTCGGCATGGAGGCGATCGCAGCCGGCTTCGGCGCCGCGATGCGCGAGGACGACTACACCTTCGCCACCTACCGCGGGCACGCCCACACCCTGGCGCGCGGCGTGCCCATGACGCCGGTGCTCGCCGAGCTGCTCGGCCGGGCCAACGGCCTCATGGGCGGCAAGGGCGGCTCGATGCACCTGACGAGCGTCGAGCACGGGATGATGGGCTCGTACGCGATCATCGGTGCGCACCTGACGATCGCCAACGGCGCCGCGTGGTCGGCGCAGTACCGCGGGTCGGGCCAGGTGGCCGTCTGCTTCTTCGGCGACGGGACCACCAACATCGGTGCGTTCCACGAGGCGCTCAACTACGCCGCCGTCTACCGCCTGCCGGTCGTCTTCGTCTGCGAGAACAACCTCTACATGGAGTACACCTCCATCCACGACATCACCGCGGTCCCCCACCCCGCCGCCGACCGCGCCTCGGCCTACGGGCTCGAGCCGGTCGTCGTCGACGGCAACGACGCGGACGAGGTCCACGTCGCCGCCGTGAAGGCCCTCGACCACGCCCGCTCGGGGCAGGGCCCCTCCCTCGTGGAGGCGCTGACCTACCGCCACGGCGGCCACTCGCGGGCCGACCCGGGCAAGTACCGCCCCAGCGACGAGGTGGAGGCGTGGAAGGCGTACGACCCCCTCACGGTCTACCGCGAGCGACTGGTGCGCCTGGGCGTGTCCGAGGACGAGCTCGACGCCGTCGACGCGAGTGTGCTCGCCCTCGTCGACGCTGCCACCGAGGGAGCCATCGCCGGTGAGCTTCCCTCTCCCGAGAGCGCTTTCACCGATGTCTGGGCTGATGGAGGATGGTCATGGCGCAACTGAGCTACCGAGATGCAGTGGCGCGAGGTATCGCGCAGGAGATGCGTCGCGACGAGAGGGTCGTCGTCGTCGGCGAGGACATCGCGGGGGCGGGCGGCGTCTTCAAGACGACCGTCGGCCTGCTCGACGAGTTCGGTCCGAAGCGGGTCCTCGACACGCCCATCAGCGAGCAGGCGATCCTCGGGGCGGCCATGGGCGCCGCGATGACCGGGCTGCGGCCGGTGGCCGAGATCATGTTCTCCGACTTCTTCGCCGTGTGCTGGGACATCGTCGTCAACCAGATCGCCAAGACGCGCTACATGACCGACGGGCAGGTGAGCCTGCCCCTCGTCATCAAGACGGGCAACGGCGGCGGCCTGCGGTTCGGCGCGCAACACTCGCAGTCGATCGAGAACTGGGCGATGGCCGTGCCCGGCCTCAAGGTGGTGACCCCCTCGACCGCCGAGGACGTCGTCGGCCTCATGGCCGCGGCCATCCGCGACGAGGACCCGGTGATCTTCTGCGAGCACAAGGGCCTCTACGCCTCCAAGGGCGAGGTCCCGGACGGCGAGATCGTCGACACCCTGGGCACCGCGAAGATCCGGCGACCCGGCCGTGACGCGACGATCCTCGCCCTGGGCATGATGGTCCCGCGGGCGCTGGCGGCGGCGGAGGACCTGGCGACGCGAGGCATCGACGCCGAGGTCATCGACGTGCGCTCGCTCGTTCCGCTCGACACCCGCACGATCCTCGGGTCGGTGGCGAGGACCGGTCGGCTCTTCACCGTCGAGGAGAACCCGCAGCTGCTGGGCTGGGGCGCCGAGATCGCCTCGCTCGTGGCCGACGAGGCGTTCTGGGACCTGGACGGCCCGGTGCAGCGGATCACGACGCCCCACATCCCGCTGCCGTCGGCCGACTCGCTCGAGGACCTCGTCATGCCCTCGGCCGACAGTGTCGCCAGTACCGTCGAGAAGGCGCTGCAGTCGTGAGCGTGCCCGCCGCGCTCGCCCCCTTCCTCCCCGGGGGAAGGCCCGCCGCACCGCCCGGTGGCCGCCGGCCTCGTCACTCCCACTCCCCCCGGGTGCGGCGCCTCGCGAGCGACCGAGGGCTGAGCCTCGACAGGATCGCCGGGACGGGGCCGCTCGGTCGGGTCACCGTGGCCGACGTGCACCGGGCTGCGTCGACTGCCAAATCCTCCTCTCCTGCAACGGCTGTCGCGGCGAGGACACTGCGCACCGCCGTCAGTGAGGTCGAGGTCACGAGACTCGCGAGGACGACGGACCTGCTCGCCTGCGTCATCGAGTCCTCCGTGCAGTCGCTCCGCGCAGTCCCCGGCCCAGCGGCCGCGACGTCCCGTCCCCGAGTGCGGGTCCACGCCCCCGACGGACCCCTCCGCGACGTCGTGAACGCCCACGACCTCTCGGTTCAGGGCATCCGACGGACTCTCGACGACGCATACGCCGTCCCCGATCACGCGGACGGGTCGTCCGCCCCGGCGCTGGCCGTCCACGACCTGCGCGGCAGCGGGCTGCTGTTCGACCTCCCCGTCCTCGGCGACGGCGAGCTGGCGGCGCTCTCTGTCGGCGACGTCGTCGACCGACCGGCGGTCGTCGCCCTCCCCGACGGCGGCCGCGGGATCGGGATGGGCACCTTCGTCCACCTCGCGCTGACCGTCGACGAGCAGGCGGCGGGAGCCGATGCCGCGGCGGTGCTCACCCAGGTCCGCCAACGGCTCGAGTCCCACGAGAGGAGGGCGTCGTGAACCCCGCCCCCGCCGTCCAGCACCTCGCCTACTCCACGCTCGTCCACCCCGGCGACACGTGGGAGGAGATGCGCGACAGCCTCATGACGTACGCCCCGCTCGTGAAGGCCCGGGTCTCACCCGACGAGCCGTATGCCGTGTCGTTGCGCCTGTCGGCCGAGTCGGCCCGGACGCTGACCGACGACCCCGGCGAGCGCGAGCGCCTGCGGGCGTGGCTGGACGACAACGACATGTACGTCTACACCGTCAACGCCTTCCCCTACGGCCCCTTCAAGGGTCGAGTCGTCATGGAGCAGGTCTACGAGCCGGACTGGTCGGGCCCGGACCGGGTGCGCTACACCTGTCAGGTGGCCGACATCCTCGCCGAGGTGACCCCGTCGCACGTGTCGCCGTCGATCCAGACCTCGCCGCTCGCCTTCCGACCCAAGGTCGTGACGGCGGCCGACCGGGCCCGGCTGACCGAGAACGTCCTGGCGGTCGTCGCCCACCTCGTCGACCTCGAGCGCCGGACCGGACGCCGGATCAAGCTGGCCCTCGAGCCGGAGCCGGCGTGCTTCCTCGAGACGACCGAGGAGACCGTCGCCTGGTTCCGTGAGGACGTCTGGTCCAGCAGCGGCACCGACACGCTCTGCCGCCTCACCGGGCTGCCGGTCAGCGAGGTCGTGGGCCTGGCCCGTCGCCACCTCGGCATCGTCTTCGACATCTGCCACCAGTCGGTGCAGTTCGAGGACATCGCCGCGTCGCTGCGGCTGCTCACCGAGGCGGGCGTCCCCGTCTTCAAGCTGCAGGCGGCCGCCGCGCTGCGCGTCCCGGACGTCACGGCCTCGGCCGTCGAGACCCTCGAGGCGTTCACCGACACGATCTACCTCAGCCAGACGACGGAGCGCCGTGACGGGCGGCTGACGAGGTTCCTCACCCTCGCCGACGCGATCGCCGCCTGGCGGGCCGACCCGAGCGGAGGCCCGCGTGAGTGGCGCACCCACTTCCACGTGCCGATCTTCCTCGACGACCTGGGTGGTCTCAGCACAACCCAGCCCGGCATCACGGCCGCGCTCGAGGTGCACGCGTGCACGCCGCTCTCGGACCACCTCGAGATCGAGACCTACACGTGGGACGTGCTGCCCGCGCACCTGAAGAACGGCGACATCGTCGACTACGTCTCGCGCGAGCTCGAGTGGATCCGCGCCGAGTCGGAGCGGCTGGTGACGCGGCGGTGAGCGACGACGCGTCGTCGATGCGTCGGGCGGAGGAGGTCCTGCCGCCCGACGTCTTCGCCTACTTCGCTGCGGGCGCCGGCGCCGAGCGGACCCTCGCGCGCCAGGAGCAGGCGTGGGACGACGTGCTGCTGCGGCCCAGGGTGCTGCAGGACGTCTCGACCACGTCGCCGGCGACGCAGGTGCTCGGGCAGCCCGTCGCCTCACCGGTGCTCGTGGCTCCGACCGCAGCCCACCGGCTCGCCCACCCCGACGGCGAGGTCGGGGTGGCCCGCGCGGCGAAGACCGCCGGAAGTCTTCTCGTCCTGTCGATGAGGGCGAGCACCCGGCTCGAGGAGGTGGCGGCCGAGGCCGGCCCGTTCTGGCAGCAGCTCTACGTGCTGCAGGACCGGGGTGTCACCGACGAGATCGCTCGACGTGCAGTCGACGCCGGCGCGAAGGCCTTGGTCGTGACCGTGGACACCCCCCGCGTCGCCCGCAAGAGAGCCGGCTTCCCGGCTGCCCTGCCGAGGACCGGCATCGTCGAGGCCCTCGACCACCGCGACGTCGCCGACCCGCGCCTCATGCAGGCCGCGGACGTCGGCCCTCGCGACCTCGAGCGGCTCGCCCGAGCCGCCGGGCTGCCCGTCGTGGCCAAGGGTGTGCTCACCGCCGAGGCCGCCCGGGACTGCGTCGCCGCCGGGGCGTCGGCCGTCATCGTGTCGACGCACGGCGGCCGCCAGCTTGACGGGGTCGTGCCGGCGCCGCTCGCGCTTCCCGAGGTCGCCGACGCCGTCGGCGCCGACGCCGAGGTCTACGTGGACGGCGGTGTCCGCACCGGGTCCCACGTGCTCAAGGCGCTCGCCCTCGGCGCCCGGGCCGTGCTCGTGGGACGACCGGTGATCTGGGCCCTCGCCGCCGACGGATCCGACGGCGTACGAAGGCTGCTCGACGACCTGACCTCCGACGTCGAGGAGTCGCTGGCGCTCGCCGGGTGCCCGTCGTGCTCCGACGTCGGGCCCGACCTCGTGCGCCGCTAGCCCGAGACGCTCGTTCCCGCTGGCGCATGCCGTGCGCTGCGTCGCGCAGTCGCATCGGCCCCTGCATGCCCTCCCTTGCGTATGCCGCGCGCCACGTCGCGCGGTCGCTGCCCCCTCTCCGCTCCCCCTCCCCCGCCATCCCCGTGAGCAGGAAGTGACGACATGACGACACCGGTGACCGACGAGACCGAACGCGCCCTGCTGGCCCGGACCCCCACCGGCCTCTACATCGACGGGCGGTGGACGGCGTCGGAGGACGGGAGCCGTTTCGAGGTGGTCGACCCCTCCACCGAGGCCGTCGTCGCCTCGGTGGCCGATGCGCAGCCCGGTGACGGTGTGCGAGCCCTCGCCGCGGCCAACGCTGCCCAGCCGTCCTGGGCCCGGACGCCGCCACGCGTCCGCGCCGAGATCCTGCGCCAGGCCTACGAGCTCGTCACCATCCGGGCCGACGAGCTCGCGCTGCTGATGACCCTCGAGATGGGCAAGCCGCTGGCCGAGGCGCACGGCGAGGTCGCCTACGGGGCCGAGTTCCTGCGCTGGTTCGGGGAGGAGGCGCCGCGGATCTCCGGCCGCTACTCGACCGCACCCGACGGGGCCAACCGCCTGCTCGTGACGAAGCGGCCGGTCGGTCCGTGCCTGTTCATCACCCCGTGGAACTTCCCCCTCGCCATGGCCACCCGCAAGATCGCACCGGCGGTCGCCGCGGGGTGCACGATGGTCCTCAAGCCGGCCGAGCTCACCCCCCTCACGGCGCTGCTGCTCGCCGAGATCCTCCAGGACGCAGGGCTGCCCGCCGGAGTGCTCAACGTCATCCCCACGACCAGTGCCGCGGCAGTGACCGGGCCGCTCATCAAGGACGGGAGGCTGCGCAAGCTGTCGTTCACCGGCTCCACGGCGGTCGGGCAGCGACTCATCGCGGACTCCGCCGACCAGGTGCTCCGGGTGTCGATGGAGCTCGGCGGCAACGCTCCCTTCATCGTCTTCGAGGACGCCGACCTCGACGCCGCCGTAGAGGGTGCACTCGCCGCCAAGCTGCGCAACGGCGGGGAGGCCTGCGTGGCCGCCAACCGGTTCCTCGTGCACCGCAGCGTCGCCTCAGAGTTCGGCCGCCTGCTCGCCGAGAGGATGGCCGGTGTGACGGTCGGTCGGGGCACCGACCCGTCCACGCTGCTGGGTCCGCTCATCGACGCGGCGGCGGTGTCCAGGGTGGGCGGCCTCGTCGACGGGGCGGTCGCCGCCGGCGCGAACCTCGCGCTGGGTGGGCGGCCGCTCGACGGACCCGGCTACTTCTTCCCTCCCACCGTGCTGACCGACGTGCCGGCCGGCGCCGCCATCCTCGACGAGGAGATCTTCGGTCCCGTCGCCCCGGTCGTGGCCTTCGACACCGAGGACGAGGCCGTGCGACTCGCCAACGGGACGCCCTACGGCCTCGTCTGCTACGTCTACACCCGCGACCTCGACCGCGGTCTGCGCCTCGGCGAACGCCTCGAGACCGGCATGCTGGGGCTCAACACCGGAGTCGTGTCCAACCCGGCGGCACCGTTCGGTGGTGTCAAGCAATCCGGCCTGGGACGCGAGGGCGGTCGCGAGGGCATCGAGGAGTACCTCGAGACGTGCTACATCGGCATCGCCGACCCCTTCGCCGATCCCATGTCCGGGCCCGCTCCCGGCTGACCGGAGGCCCGCCGGGACGGATGCCGCCGGGACTTCGGCTCATTCCTCCGCGAGGGCGGCGAAGGCCTGCTTGGCCTCGCGATACCAGTCCATCGACCGCTTGGGGTGGCGCCAGCGTGCCTTCATCTCGTCACGCGCGGCCTGGTGGGTGACGTCGCCGGCCCGCTCCGCCTCCTTGAGGTGCCGGTCCTGGGCCTTGATGACGTCGTCGGCGCTGTCGCCGTGGTGCTCGAGGTCGCAGGGCCCTCCGAGGGCACGGCAGGTCATCGTCTTCATGGTCGTCTCCTTGATGGTCGCTGCTTGCCGGTCGCTGTCGTTGACCGGTGTCATGCCCTGATGACGAGCGAGCCCGCAGAAGTGTGACGCGGCTACCGACGAGGAGCGCGGCACGGGATCAGAAGGTGACCGTCGCGCCCATCGACACGGTGCGGTCCTCGGGCAGGTTGAAGTAGCCGGTGGGCGACGCGGCGTTGTGGGCCAGCGCGAGGAAGAGCCGCTTGCGCCACCGGGGCATCGTCGGCTCGGCGCCCCGGTCGAGCGAGATGCGGGACAGGAAGTAGTAGGCGTCGTCGGTGTCGACGTCCACGAGGCCCTGCTCCCGGGCGAGCGCGAGGGCGCGCGGCACGTCCTGCTCCTCCTGGAAGCCGAAGCGGAGCGTCAGGTGGGTGATCGCGTCGTAGGGGTCGCCGAGGTGGTCGAGCACGACCCGCTCGTCGTCGGGCACGAAGGGGACGTTCTCCGACGAGGTGCTGACGATGAGGACGAGCTCGTGGATGACGTGGTTGAAGGTGGCGTTCTCGCGCAGCGCCAACGGCGTCGAGTCCTTGCCGGGGTGCAGGAAGACAGCCGTGCCGGGCACCTTCGCGACCGGGTCGCTGTGCAGCCACTCGATGAAGGGCTCGAGGGGACCCTCCATCTCGGTGCGGCGGGCGGTGACCAGTCCCCGGCCGCGCTGCCAGGTCAGCATCACCGTCGCGACGAGGACCGCGATGAACAGCGGCAGCCAGCCGCCGTGCAGGATCTTCGTGAGGTTGGCGCCGAAGTAGGTCAGCTCGAGCAGGCCGAGGGGGATGCCGATCATCAGCAGGCGACGACGGTCCCAGCCCCAGGCGGCCTGGGCGTAGATGAGGAAGAGCGTCGTCGTGATGAGGAAGGTCCCCGTGACCGCCAGACCGTAGGCGGTGGCCAGGCGCTCGGAGGACCCGAAGAGCAGGAGCAGGGCGATGACCCCGACGAAGAGCGTCCAGTTGACCGCCGGCACGTAGATCTGGCCGCGTTCGCGCTGGGAGGTGTGGCGGACCGTCAGCCGCGGGAGGTAGCCGAGGCGCTCCGCCTGCCGGGACACGGAGTACGCCCCGGAGATGACCGCCTGCGAGGCGATGACGGTCGCGACCGTCGAGAGGATGACGAGGGGGAAGCCGAGGGCGTCCGGGGCCAGGTGGAAGAAGGGGCTCACCGCGGTCGACGGGTCCCGGAGGATCAGTGCGCCCTGCCCCAGGTAGTTCAGCGTGAGCGCGGGGAAGACGACGAAGAACCAGGCCCGACGGATGGGAGCGGGCCCGAAATGGCCCATGTCGGCATACAGCGCCTCGGCACCGGTGATCGACAGCACGACGGCACCCATGGCGATGAAGGCGATCCCCGGGTGCTCGACGACGAAGAGCACGGCGTAGTGCGGCGACAGCCCGGCCAGGATCGAGGGGTCCTGGACGACCTGCGCTCCCCCGAGCACCGCGAGGACGACGAACCACAGGGCCATGACGGGCCCGAAGAACCGTCCGACGAGCTCGGTGCCGAACCGCTGCCCGGCGAAGAGCAGCGTGATGATGGCCGCGCCGATGGGCACCACGAGGTGCTCCACCCCCGGCGTCGACACCGAGAGGCCCTCGATCGCCGACATGACCGAGATGGCTGGGGTGATGACGCTGTCGCCGTAGAAGAGGGAGGCGCCCAGGACGCCGAGCAGCATGACGAGTCCGTAGCGCCGGCCGCCCGGTCGCACGGCGGTGCGGGCCAGCGCGGCCAGGGCCATGACCCCACCCTCGCCGTCGTTGTCGGCCCGGAGGATGAACACGACGTACTTCACGGAGACGACGAGCGTCACCGACCAGAAGACGAGGGAGATGACGCCGAAGACGTCTCCCGCCGAGGTGGCCACCATGTTGTGGTCGACGGAGAAGACGGTCTGCAGGGCATACAGCGGCGACGTGCCGATGTCCCCGAAGACGACGCCGAGGGCACCGAGTGCGAGCCCTGCGACGCCGCGA
The DNA here is from genome assembly GCF_039532035.1 of Terrabacter carboxydivorans. Lineage (NCBI taxonomy): Bacteria > Bacillati > Actinomycetota > Actinomycetes > Micrococcales > Intrasporangiaceae > Terrabacter > Terrabacter carboxydivorans. Next base: position 189,854 of record NZ_BAAARE010000001.1, read on the forward strand.
CGTGAGCGGTTCGGTACGTGTTCCACGAGCAGCAATCCTCGCAGGCCTCCGGCGTGCAGACCTCATCGTCAGGGCGCCCGCGCCGTCAAGATCGCGTCAAGACGCTCGATCCGACACCGGCAGTGACGTGGGGAACAGCCCCGGACGCCGGCGCGGGGAGGAGACTGGGAGCAGAGCGGGGGTTGCCGAAGGAGGTGCCGGAGCCGTGACTGCGTGCGGCTGCACCGAGACCCACGACCGGGAACGGATCGTCCTGACCGGCGGTCCCGGCGCGGGCAAGACCGCTGTCCTCGAGATGGTGCGTCACACGCTGTGCGAGCACGTCCTCATCCTCCCCGAGGCGGCGACCATCGTCTTCGGGGGTGGGTTCCCCCGACGGCAGGACCGCGAGTCCCGGCGCGCCGCTCAGCGCGCGATCTTCCACGTCCAGCGCGAGCTCGAGGTGACGGGTGACGTCCCGCGCCCCGCCGTCGTCCTGTGCGACCGCGGCACCGTCGACGGCCTCGCCTACTGGCCGGGACCGCCGGAGGACTTCTGGGCCGCGACCGGCACGGCGGCCCGGGAGGAGTTCGAGCGCTACGACCTCGTCGTCCACCTGCGGACGCCGACGGTGGGCTACGACCACGCCAACCCCCTCCGGGTGGAGACCGCGGAGGCCGCCGCCGCGATCGACGCCCACCTCGAGAGGGCGTGGCGCGGCCACCCACGTCGGGTGCTCGTCGAGCCGACGGGAGACTTCGTGGACAAGGCACGCTCGGTCGTCGCGCTGCTGCTGGCCGAGCTGCCGGCGTGCTGCTCGCGCAACCTCGAGTCCTCGCTCAGGCGTCCGAACCATTCCGCACCGACGGCGACCCCTCCCGGTCCGGTCACCGGCGCCTGACGGTCGGTCCCGAGGACGTAACCGCGGCCGGAGCGGTGGACGGGCCTCGAACCCCCGACCGACGGGTACCCGCCGTCGCCCGTCAGAGGAGGACCACTGTCCGGCTGCCCTGCAGGATCACCCTGCCCTCGCAGTGCCACTTCACGGCGTTCGAGAGGGCACGGCACTCCGTGTCGCGCCCGGCGGCCACGAGGTCATCCGGACCGAACGAGTGGTCCACCTCGCGCACCTGCTGGGAGATGATCGGCCCCTCGTCGAGCTCGCTGCTGACGTAGTGGGCCGTCGCGCCCACCGTCTTGACGCCCCGCTCCCACGCCTGGTGGTAGGGCTTGGCGCCCTTGAAGCTCGGCAGGAACGAGTGGTGGATGTTGATCGCGCGACCGGTGAGCTGCAGTGTCAGCTCGTCGCTGAGGATCTGCATGTAGCGCGCGAGCACGACGAGCTCGATCTCGAAGCGGTCGACGAGGTCGAGCAGGCGGGCCTCCGCCTCGGGCTTGGTCGCCGCCGTGACGGGCACGTGGAAGAAGGGGATGCCGTGCCACTCCGCGAGCGCCCGGTGGTCGGGGTGGTTCGACACGACGGCAGCGATCTCCACCGGCAGCTCGCCGATGCGTGAACGGAAGAGCAGGTCTGCCAGGCAGTGCTCGAACCTCGACACCATGACGAGGACACGCCGCCTGGCCGAGGCCTCGCGCAGCTCGAAACGCATCGCGTGACGCCCCGCCACGGCGGCGAAGGCCCCGCGCAGGGCCTCAGGCCCCGGGTCGGCCTGGTCGGCGGCGACCGTGAAGTGCGCCCTGAGGAAGAAGTGGCCGTCCCTCACGTCGTCGAACTGCTTGAGCTCGTGGATGTCGCCGTGCTGCTCGAGGAGGAAGCCGGACACCGCGTGGACGAGACCGGGCGCCTCGGGGCAGTCGAGGGTGAGGACGTAGCCCTCCTGATACTGCCTGGGGCTGCCCGAGACGGCGCTCGTGGCGGGTCTGGTGACACTCCTCGTGGTGGGGCTGCTGACGGTGCTCATGGTGTCTCCTCTCGTGGTCGGACGTGACTGCGGGCGTCAGCACTCGACGACGTTGACGGCGAGGCCACCTCGTGACGTCTCCTTGTACTTGACCTTCATGTCGGCCCCTGTCTCGCGCATGGTCCTGACGGCCTGGTCGAGGGTGACCTTGTGCTCGCCGTCGCCCTGGAGCGCGAGCCGGGCAGCGTTGACGGCCTTGACCGACGCGATCGCGTTGCGCTCGATGCACGGGATCTGGACGAGTCCCCCCACCGGGTCGCAGGTGAGGCCGAGGTTGTGCTCGATCCCGATCTCGGCGGCGTTCTCGACCTGCTCGGGCGTGCCACCGAGCACGGCACACAGCCCGGCGGCCGCCATCGAGCAGGCCGAGCCGACCTCGCCCTGGCACCCCACCTCGGCGCCCGAGATCGAGGCGCCGAGCTTGACGATGATGCCGACCGCCGCTGCGGTGAGGAGGAGCTCGACGATCCCGTCGTCGTCCGCGCCGTCGACGAAACGCGAGTAGAAGTGCAGCACGGCGGGGATGATGCCGGCCGCGCCGTTGGTCGGAGCCGTGACGACGCGGCCCCCGGATGCGTTCTCCTCGTTGACCGCCAGAGCGTAGAGGTTCACCCACTCCATGGCCCACAGCGGGTCGGGCATCGAGCCCCCGGTGGCCCGGCGCGCATCGGTCTCCTGGCGCCGCAGGCGTTCCCGGAGCGCGGGCGCGCGGCGCCGCACCCTGAGGCCACCCGGCAGCGTTCGCTCCTCCCGGGTGCAGCCGCTCTCGACGCACTCCTGCATGACGCCCCAGAGGTGGAGCAGCCGCTCACGCACCTCGTGCTCGGGACGCCAGGCCCGCTCGTTCGCCATCATGACCCCGGCGATCGAGAGCCCCGTCTCGCGGCAGCGCTCGAGCAGCTCCGCGCCGGTGGCAAAGGCGTAGGGCACGGGGGTGCTGTCCAGGACGACGCGATCGGCACCGATGGCCTCCTCGTCGACGACGAAACCGCCACCGACGGAGTAGAACGTCCGGGCCCGGAGCGACCGTCCGGCGTCGTCGAACGCCTCGAAGGTCATCCCGTTGGGATGCCCCGGCAACGTGCGCCGCCGGTGGAGCACGAGTTCGACGTCCGGGTCGAAGTCGACCCGGTGTGTGCCGTCGAGGGCGATCTTGCGGTCGGCCCGGACCGCGTCGACCCGGGCCACCGCGTGCGAGGTGTCGACGGTCTCGGGGTCCTCGCCCTCGAGGCCGAGCACGACGGCGCGGTCCGAGCCGTGGCCGTGGCCGGTCGCGCCCAGCGACCCGTAGAGCTGCGCCTGCACCCTCGCGGTCCGGTCGAGCAGCCCCGAGTCGGCGAGCCCGGCGGCGAACCGCCGGGCCGCCCGCATCGGGCCGACCGTGTGGGACGACGACGGGCCGATCCCCACGGAGAACAGGTCGAGGGCGCTGAGCGACATCAGACGTACTCCCGCATCCCGTCGAGGAGCCAGCGCGCCACGTGCGTCGCGAACGAGGCCCGGGGCATGAGGCGCCAGGAGTCCTCGCCGGTGCGCCAGAGGATGACTCCCGTGGATCCCAACAGGGTCGCCACGGCCGTGCCGACGGCGAACTTCCCCGGGTGCAGGTCGATCTCACAGCTCTTCTCGAGCACGGAGCGGGCTCGCGTTCCGGACAGCTCGAGCGTCGTCCGGTTGGCCGACACGTCGACCACCTGCCCGGGGTCCGACCCGAGGGCGTCGGCCAGCCCACCGGCATACGCATCCGGGGAGACCCCGGTCTCGGCCTCGTCGCGGCCCACCGCCAGGAACTCGTCGGGCGAGAGCCAGAGCACCGCGACGTCGCTGCCGTCCACCGCTCCCGACACCTCACCGACCGAGGTCGGCAGGTCGACACCGAGGGCGTCGGCCAGGGCGCCGGACCGGCCCGGCGTGGCGCGGACCGCGACCTGCGTCAGGAACGGCACCTCGCGGAGCCGCACGGCCTCTCCTGACCCTCGCAGCATCTCCTCGGCGAGGTCCTGGGCCGGGCTGCGTCGCATCCCGAGCACGACGGCCCGGTCGACGCGCGGCGTGCCCGGGGTCTCCGTCGTGCTCGTCGCGGCCTCCACCGTGTCCTCCGGTGCGTTGATCGTCATCGTCTGCTCAGCCATCTCGCCTGGCTCCTTCCTTGTCGTAGAGCACCGCGTCGGCCAGCTCGACCTCGGCGAAGCGTCCTTCGAAGGACGCGATGAGCGTCTGGCCGATGCGGTCGCGACCGGCCTTGACGAGCGCGAGGCCGAACGAGCGGCCCAGCGCCTGGGAGTGGTAGCTCGAGGTGACGTGCCCGAGCATCGGGATCGGTCGCGCGGGAAGGCCCTCGCCCGTGTAGTCGCCCAGGGCGTCGGGCTCGACGAGCTGCGCACCCTCGGGCAGCCTCAGGCTCCGGTCGACCGGCAGGACGCTGACGAGCTGCTTGCGGTCGGCGGCCTGTTGCGAGGACCTGGAGTAGGACCGGTTGCCGATGAAGTCCTTCGCCGTCGAGATGATCCAGTCCATCCCGAGGTCCTGTGGCGTCACGGTGCCGTCGGTGTCCTGCCCGACGATCGGGTAGGCCTTCTCGGCACGCAGCACGTGCATCGTCTCGGTGCCGTAGGGGGTGATGTCGAAGTCGGCACCGGCTTCGGCGACGTCCTCCCACACCTGCAGGCCGTACCAGGTGGGCACGTTGATCTCGAAGGCGAGCTCACCCGAGAACGTGATGCGGCAGATCCGCGCGGGGATCCCCGACGCGAGCACCGTCTCGCGGAACTCCATGAACCCGAAGCCTTCCCGCGACACGTCGAGGTCGGGGGCCATCCGCGCGATGACGTCGCGCGACCGCGGACCGACGACGGCGATCGTCGACCACTGCTCGGTCACCGACGTGCACACGACGTCGAGCTCGGGCCACTCGGTCTGCGACCACTCCTCCAGCCACTCGAGCACTCGGGCGGCCCCGCCGGTCGTCGTCGTCGCGAAGTAGCGGTCCTCCGCCAGACGCAGCACGACGCCGTCGTCGAAGACCATGCCGTCGGGCTTGCACATGACGCCGTAGCGGGCCTTGCCGACCCCGAGCTTCTTGTACGCGTTGGTGTAGATGCGGCCGAGGAACTCGCCGGCGTCGGCGCCACGGATCTCGATCTTGCCCAGCGTCGTGGCGTCCATGAAGGCGACGCCCTCACGGGCGGCGCGGCACTCGCGGGCCACGGCGGCGTCCATGTCCTCCCCGGGGCGGGGGTAGTACCACGGGCGCTTCCACTGGCCGACGTCCTCGAAGAGGGCACCGTGCGCCTCGTGCCACGGGTGGATCGACGTCGTGCGTGCAGCGTCGAAGAGGTCCCCGCGGGCGCGACCGGCCAGTGCCGCGAAGGCAACCGGGGTGAACGGGGCGCGGAAGGTCGTATTGCCGATCGCGCCCGGCGTCGGTCGTGGGGCCGGGGCCACCGACCGGCCGTCGCCGGCTCCGACGGCCACGTCCTGCCCCGGCTGCCCGGGCGGGATGGCGCGAGTGTCGTCACCCGACAGGACCCGTGTCAGCAGGCCGATGGTGTTGACGGCGCCGATGCGTCCCTGGTCGACACCGGTGCTGATCGACGTGTAGCGCTTGACGTGCTCCACGGAGCGCATCCCGGCACCGGTGGCCCTCAGCACGTCGGCGGCGGTGTTGTCGCGCTGCAGGTCCACGAAGTGGGTGGCGTAGCCCGCTTCGCGGCCCTCGACCACCCACAGCTGCCGCGTGCGGCCCGCTCGGGCTGCACGCTCCTCGGCCACCGCGGCTGTGTCGGACTCCCCTGTGTCGGAGTCGGATCGGCTCGCGAACCCGGCCGCGTGGGCGGCATCCAGACCGGCCTTGATCCCCTCGACCCGGCAGCCGTCGGTCCAGTAGGTGCCGCGCACGGCCCCGGCGAGGTGCTGGTCCCGGACGGGCGTCGTCGGCACGAAGCCCGCCAGGTCGTCGTCCCAGCGCAGCGCGCCCTGTCGCTGGCTGTGCAGGCTGACGTTGGGTGTCCACCCACCCGACACGGCCACGAGGTCGCAGACGACTCTCTCCGGCTCGCCGGAGATGGCCCCGTCGGAGTCGATGCGGGCCACCCAGGCAGCCTCGACGGCCCCGTCGCCGTCGATGCCGACGACGGCGGACCCGGTGCGGACCGGGAGGCCTGCGGCATCGGCCGCGGCCGCGACGGAAGGGCTCGCACCCTCGTCACGCGTGTCGACGACCTGCACCGACGCACCCGCCCCGAGGAGCGCGTGGGCCGCCGCGTAGCCGGAGTCGCTGGTCGTGACGACGACCGCGTCGTGCCCCGGGAGGGCGGCGTACCGGCATACGTAGGTGGTGATGGCCGAGGCCAGCATGACGCCCGGAACGTCGTTGTCCGAGAAGACGATCGGGCGCTCGAAGGCGCCGGTCGCGAGGACGACCTGGGCTGCGTCCACGTGCCAGATGCGCTGCCGGGGCATGCCGTCCCGCGCGGTCCCGTCGAGGTGCTCGGCCCGCTTCTCGACGGCGATCAGGTGGTTGTTGTCGTAGCTGCCGAAGGCCGTCGTGCGCGTCAGCACGCGCGCTTCGGGGGCGGCGTCGAGCTCGGCTCGGACCTGCTCGACCCACTGCGCCGCGGGCAGTCCCTCGACGACCTCGTGGGGAGAGGCGAGCAGGCCGCCGCCGAGCCGGAAGTCCTGCTCGAAGAGCACGACCCGGGCACCGGTGGCCGCTGCGGCCCGGGCCGCGGCCAGCCCGGCCGGACCGGCACCGACGACGGCGACGTCCACGTGGACGTGTATCTTGTCGTACTCTGCCGGGTCGGGCTGCTGGTCGAGCACGCCGATGCCGTCGAGGAGCCGCACGTCGAGGCCGGGCACGAGCTCGAGGGTCGTGGCCGGGAGCATCGACTCGTCGTGCTCGCCGCGGACGAGCACGAAGGCGTTGGGCTCCTCGACGCCGGCCGAGAGGATGCCTCGCGGGCGGCCTCGGTAGATCGAGTTGCCCACGCGCAGCCGCCCGTTCGCGACCAGGGCGGAGGCGACGGTGTCACCGGCGAACCCGGTCACGGTGGTGCCGTCGACGACGAGCTCGACCGGGGTGGAGCGGTCGATCGCTCCACCGGCGTCGAGGCGCTGGGGCTGGTTGACTGCCATGGTCAGGCTCCCTTCCGGTTGTCGGGGCGGGCTTCGCCGATGCGATAGACCGCGGAGATCTCGTAGGTGCGGGTGTCGCGAACCGCGTTGAACCACTTGCGGCAACCCGCCGAGTGCACCCAGCGCTCGGCGTAGCTGCCCTTGGCGTTGTCGCGGTAGAAGAGGTACTGCGCCCACTCCTCGTCGGTGAGGGCGTGGGGGTCCTCGGGGTAGGCCACGTGGGCCTGGCCGCCGTAGCCGTACTCGGTCTCGGGGCGGGGCCCGCAGTTCGGGCAGTCGATGATGAGCATCGGGTTCTCCTTGCGAGGCGTTGGGCGTCAGTGGGCGACGGCTGCGGCGCCGTGCTCGTCGATGAGGGCGCCGCTGACGAAGCGCTCGAGGCCGAAGCCCCGGTTGAGCTCGTGCGGCTCGTCGGTGGCGATGGTGTGCGCGTACGCGTAGCCGGCGCCGGGCACGGCCTTGAATCCCCCTGTGCCCCAACCGCAGTTGACGTACATGCCGTCGACGGGTGACCGGCCCATGACGGGCGAGGCGTCCATGGTCACGTCGACGATGCCGCCCCACGTGCGCAGCAGGTGCGCGCGGCTGAAGGCGGGGAACAGCTCGACGGCGGCCGACATCTGGTGCTCGATGACGTGGAAGGAGCCACGCTGCCCGTAGCCGTTGTAGGAGTCGATGCCGGCGCCCATGACGAGCTCGCCCTTGTGCGCCTGCGAGACGTAGACGTGAACGTGGTTCGACATGACGACGGTGGGGTGGATGATCTCGTGCAGCTCGGAGACGAGTGCCTGCAGCGGGTGCGACTGGATCGGCACGCGGAACCCCGCGAGCTCGGAGAGCACCGAGGTGTGGCCTGCGGCGCAGAGCGCGACCTTGCCGGCGTTGATGCGCCCTCGGCTCGTCTCGACGCCGGTGACGCGGCCGCCCTCGATGACGAAGCCGGTCACCTCGCAGTTCTGGATGATGTCGACGCCCAGGTCGCTCGCCCGGCGGGCGTAGCCCCAGGCGACCCAGTCGTGCTTGGCGATGCCGGCGCGCGGCTGGTACGTGCCGCCCATGACGGGGTAGCGGATGTCGTCGCCGATGTTGATGATCGGGCACAGCTCCTTGACCTGCTGCGGGTCGACCCACTCGGCGTCCACGCCGTTGAGCCGGTTGGCCTCGACGCGACGCACCGAGTCCCGGACGTCCTGGAGGGTGTGGGCGAGGTTCAGGACGCCACGCTGGCTGAAGAAGACGTCGTAGCCGAGCTCGTCCTCGAGCCCCTCCCACAGCTTGAGCGAGTGCTCGTAGATGGCGGCCGACTCGTCCCACAGGTAGTTCGAGCGGATGATCGTCGTGTTGCGGGCCATGTTGCCGCCGGCGATGTAGCCGCGCTCGAGCACGGCGACGTTCGTGATGCCGTGGTGCTTGGCCAGGTAGTAGGCGGTGGCGAGCCCGTGGCCGCCGGCGCCGACGATGACGACGTCGTAGCTGCGCCTCGGCTCTGGGTTGGCCCAGAGGAAGTCCGGGTGCTCGGGGAGCTCACGCTGGTTCATCGTCACTGCACCTTCTCGAGGGTCGGGTAGAGGGGGAAGCGGGCGGCGAGGTCGTCGACCCGCGCCCGGAGCGAGGCGAGCGTCGCCGCGGAGCCGTCGCCGGCGAGCGCCGTGGCGATGACGTCGGCGACCTCGCCGAAGGCGGCCTCGTCGAGACCGCGGGTGGCGAGCGCCGGCGTCCCGATGCGCAGGCCCGAGGAGACCATCGGCGGACGCGGGTCGAAGGGGACGGCGTTGCGGTTGACCGTGATCCCGATCGAGTGCAGGAGGTCCTCGCCCTGCCGGCCGTCGAGCTGGGAGTGGCGCAGGTCGACGAGCACGAGGTGCACGTCGGTGCCGCCGGAGATGACGCCGATGCCGGCATCCGTGACGTCGGGCTGCGTGAGGCGCTCCGCGAGGATCGACGCACCCGCGAGCGTGCGCCGCTGGCGGTCCCGGAAGTCCTCGCCTGCCGCGACCTTGAAGGCGACGGCCTTGCCCGCGATGACGTGCTCGAGCGGTCCACCCTGCTGTCCCGGGAAGACGGCGGAGTTGACCTTCTTGGCGATCTCGACGTCGTTGGTGAGGATGATGCCGCCGCGGGGCCCGCCGAGGGTCTTGTGCGTCGTCGACGAGACGACGTGGGCGTGCGGCACGGGCGAGGGGTGCAGCCCCGCGGCGACGAGGCCGGCGAAGTGGGCCATGTCGACGAAGAGGTAGGCGCCGACGGCGTCGGCGATGCGACGGAACTCCGCGAAGTCGAGGTGCCGCGAGTACGCCGACCACCCGGCGACGATCATCCGCGGCCGGTGCTCGAGGGCCAGACGCTCGACTTCGGCCATGTCGACGACGTGGGTGTCCTCGCGCACGCCGTAGGCGACGACGTCGTAGAGCCGGCCCGAGAAGTTGAGCCGCATCCCGTGCGTCAGGTGCCCGCCGTGGGCGAGGTCGAGCCCGAGGATGGTGTCGCCCGGCGTGAGCAGCGCGTGCATGACCGACGCGTTCGCCTGCGCGCCGGAGTGCGGCTGCACGTTGGCGTATGCCGCGCCGAAGAGCGCCTTGGCACGCTCGATCGCGAGGGACTCGATGACGTCGACGTGCTCGCACCCGCCGTAGTACCGGCGCCCGGGGTAGCCCTCGGCGTACTTGTTCGTCAGCACCGAGCCCTGGGCCTGCATGACGGCGACCGGGGCGAAGTTCTCGGAGGCGATCATCTCGAGCGTGCCCTGCTGGCGGCTCAGCTCGGCCTCGATGGCCTGGGCGACCTCGGGGTCGAGATCCGTCAGGGGCGCGTCGAGGAGAGTGGTGCGAGCCGGGTGGGTGATGGTGAGCTGGGACATGAAGCCCTCCGGGCGGTTGATGTCTTTGTTGTCGATGACTGATATATCATCGGGATCGCAATAGTATGTTTGACGGGTCAGGTCGTCAACGGTCTGTCCGACCAGAGGCCGCGACCCCCGTCCAGCCCTGACGACCGCTGCCCGCCGACCCGACCCGGGAGGACCCGATGACCGCAACGGCGCCCGCTCTCGCCTACGGCTCGCTCGCCGAGCACGCCTACCACGTGCTCCGCGACCGGCTGATCATGCTCGACATCGCCCCCGGCGCTCCCGTCAACGAGGCCCAGCTCGCGGCCGACCTCGGCATCGGCCGGACCCCCATCCGCGAGAGCCTGAAGAAGCTCGAGCTCGACCACCTCGTCGTCTCCTATCCGCGGCGCGGCACCTTCGCGACCCAGGTCGACATCAAGGACCTCGCCGCCATCTCCGAGATGCGGCACGTCCTCGAGCCCCTGGCGGCACGGCGTGCCGCCCTCGTCGCGCGGGCCGACGTGCGTGCCGAGCTGGCCGACAAGGCCCGACAGATCGGGTCGATGGGCGACGAGCCCGACGACAAGCGGCCGTTGATGGAGTACGACATCGACGTGCACCGGCTCATCTACCGCGCGGCCGAGAACCCCCACCTCGAGGAGACGCTGGTCCGCCTCGACAACCTGGCGACCCGCATCTGGTGCCTGGTGCTCGACCGGCTCCCTTCGGTCTCAGAGCACATCAAGGAGCACGTGGCGCTGCTGGAGGCGATCGTGGCCAAGGACGCCGACGGCGCGGCGGCGTTGGCCGCCTCGCACGTCGAGCACTTCGAGCAGGCGGTCCGGGCGGCGCTCTGACCGCTGTGCCTACGCCCGTGCCCACGCCCGTGCCCGCGCCCGCGCCCGTGCGCGTGCGCGTGCCGGCGCATCGTCAGCGCGAGGCGGACCGACGCGCCCTCGGGGTCAGGAGTCGTCGCGCAGCTGTGCCCCTCCGCGCACCAGCCTGACGGCGAGCGCCAGCCCGGCGAGCTGCCCCCGACCTCGCGGGTCCCCTCCGATCACCAGGAAGATCCGACGAAGCCTCTTGTGGAGCGACTGGCGCTCGAGGAAGAGGATCTGGGCCGCCTCCGTGGCATTGCACCCCGTGGAGATCCAGACGTCGAGGGTGCGCACCAGCTCACCGCCGGACCGTTGGTCGAGGCGGACGAGCTCACCCAGGGCCTCCTCGACCAGGGCGTCGACGACGCCGCGCGACAGCGACCGCTCCGCCATCCTCTCGACGAGGAAGTCGGTGGCGTCGTGGACGGCATCCGCGCCCCGCGCCGACCGGCCGAGCCGCCAGGTCGTGCGGGCCTCGGCGAGCGAGAACGACGCCTGCCGCACCGTCGGGGCCGTCGGACCGAGGGCGCCGGTCAGGCCCGTGCCCGCCACGGCCGAACGCAATGCGGTCAGGGCCCGGGCGCGCTCTGCCTGGGTGGCCGCGCGCAGGGGGGTGAGGATCTCGAGCCAGTCCCCACGCGCCACCACCAGCGTCGAGGGAAGCGCTCGGCGGGTCCGCTGCTCGGTGTCGACGTGCCCGTCGGCCGGTCGGCGCACCACTGCCATGACCATGGGGCGTTCCGGGTCTATGCCGCTCGCCTGGCTCAGCTCGATGAGGCGCTCCCCTCCCCCGCCGGCGCCGATGAGCCGCACGAGCTCGTCCTCGGCGAGCCTGGTCAGACTCGGCCTGCTGTGCCGGACCAGCGCCAGCGCGACGATGCTGCGCACCCTCGCGAGCACGGTCTCCAACGTCTCCACGTCGGCGCCGGCGCCGCCGAGCAGTTCGATGTGGGCGACCCCGATCCCGCTCACGGACAGCTCGGCGCCCAGCGGCTCGAGCGGGTCGTCGGGGCTCTGCCCCGCCTCCCCGAGCAGGCCCCCTCGGGTGTCGAGCACCCTGACGTGGACCCCGAGGGTCTCGGCGATGACGGCCAGCAGCGGCTCGAGCGAGGCTCCGGAGGTCGCGATGCGCTCGGTGAGCGCCTGCGAGAGCTGGTCGGCGACCCGCAGGGCCGCGACCTGCGCGGAGACGATACGGCGGTTGACCTCCTCGGCCACCTCGACGAAGGGGACGACCTGGCGCAGCTCCAGCAGCGGCAGGCCCGCCTCCTCTGCGGCCGCGACCAGCTCTGCGGGCAGGTGGCGCCCGGACCCGGCCGTCTCGACGGCCAGGGCTGCGACACCCCGCGCCGCGAGGCTCCAGACGTACTCGACCTGCGCGGCGGCCTTGAGCGCGAGGAGCGCCACCCCGCCCGTGAGGAGCAGCTCCCCACCGGAGAGCAGCGGCGCGATCTCGAGCACCTCGCTGGAGTGGACCCACCGGACGCGCGCCGCATCGACCGCTCGCTCGCCGGCGACCACCTGGGGCGCCCCGGCGGCGAGGACACCGCTGGCGAGGATCTCGCTCAGAAGCAGGGACATACCGGCCACGATCCCAGCACCGGTGACACCTTGTCACCCGATCAGGTCCTCAGAGGCGACACTGCGCGGCTGGTTGCGACGAAACGCAGATCTTACCGTTGTCGACAGCCGGCTTACCATCCGCAGGGGTTTCAACGACGAAAGCAGTCCCCACATGAGCCTTTCCACCACACGTCACTCGGAAGACGTCACCGATTCCGTCGAGGACGTGCTCCAGCCCGTCCCGGAGTCAGCCCGCACCACCAAGGTCTCAGGACAGTTCTGGATCTGGGCCGGCGCCAACGTCGCCCCCATCAACTGGATCCTGGGTGCGCTGGGCATCCAGCTCGGACTCGGGTTCGCCGACACCATGACGGTCCTCGTCGTCGGCAACATCATCGGCATGGTCGGTTTCGGCTTCTTCGTGCTGCTCGGGCAGAAGACCGGTGCCACCGGCATGCTGCTCGCCCGCGGCGCGTTCGGCCGGCGAGGCGCCTACCTGCCCGCGGCGATCCAGGCCGTCGTGGCCGTCGGGTGGTCGGCGGTCAACACGTGGGTCATCCTCGACCTCGTCATGGCCCTCTTCGCCAAGATCGGCTGGGTCGACCCGGCCGCGTCGAACCTCGCGTGGAAGATCGGCGTGGCCGCCGTCATCATGAGCGTCCAGGTCGGCATCTGCTACCGGGGCTACAGCGCGATCGCGAAGTTCGAGCGGATCACGATGCCTCCCACCATCGTCGTCCTCGTCGTCATGTCCGTCATCGCCTGGACCAAGCTGCCCATCGACTGGAGCTACGCCGGCCCTCCCGGGAAGATCCTGACCGGCAGCGAGCGCTGGGCCGCCATGTCCGGGATCATGACCGCCATCGGGATCGGTTGGGGCATCGGCTGGTTCACCTACGCCCCCGACTACTCGCGCTTCGTGTCGAAGAGCATCCCGCCGTGGAAGCTCTACCTCACCTCGGTGCTCGGCCAGTTCCTGCCGGTCATCTGGCTGGGCGTCCTCGGCGCGAGCCTCGCGACGATGCACGGCACCGCCGACCCGGGCGAGCTCGTCGTCAAGAGCTTCGGCGCCATGGCCATCCCGGTGATCCTGCTCGTCATCCACGGTCCGATCGCGACCAACATCATCAACCTCTACACCTTCGGCGTCGCGTTCCAGGCGCTCGACATCAGGGTCAGCCGGAAGAAGCTGTCGGTCATCGTCGGCTGCCTGTCGATGGGCGCGGTCATCCTCTTCCTCTTCGCCCAGGACTTCGCGACGCTGCTCGACAACTGGATCATCGCCATCGCGGCGTGGGTGGCCACCTGGGGCGGCATCATGGCGGTGCACTACTTCGTCTTCGAGCGCAGGCACAAGACCTTCGGCTACCTCTTCCTCAGCCCCCGTGACACGCGACTGAAGTCGGTCAACTGGTCGGCCATCGTCGCCTTCGTCTGCGGCCTGTTCATGACGTGGGTCTTCATGTACGGCGGCCTCCCCGCCTTCCAGGGACCTGTCGCGACGGCCATGGGTGGGGTCGACCTCTCCTGGCTCGCCGGCACGCTCACCTCGGGCCTGCTCTACCTCGCCCTCGGCTACCCCCGGTTCCGCGACCGCATCCACCACGGCGTCCCGCTCGGCATCAAGTCCGAGCTCACCGACGAGGACTACCTGCGCGACCACGGCGACGCGTGCGCGCACGACCAGGACCACGCGTACGCCCCCGGCCTGACGGCAGCGACCGAGAACGCGACTGAGAACGCGACCGAGACCAAGGTCTCGGCCCCGGCGGCGCACTGACCTTCCCGACCGACCGCGCGGCGGGTGGGACCTTCCCGGCCCCACCCGCCCGAGCACTGGACCCTGCCCAGGAGCAGCCATGACCAGCACCGTCCTCATGGAGGAGCTCGACGCCTTCACCTACCGCGAGATGGTCGGACGCGGGGCGCCCGTCATCGTCCCGGTCGGCGCCATCGAGCAGCACGGACCACACCTGCCGCTGCAGACCGACGTCCTCCTGGCCAAGGCGATGAGCCGACGCCTGGCCGAGGACGTCGACGGCATCGTGGCGGCCCCCGTCGTCTACGGCTACAAGTCGCAGCAGCGTTCGGGCGGTGGCAACCACCTGGCCGGCACGACGAGCCTCGACGCGACGACCGTCATCGCGATCGCCCGCACCCTCACCCTCGAGTTCGCCCGCCACGGCGTGCGACAGGTCGTCTTCCTCAACGGCCACTTCGAGAACTACCAGTTCCTCTACGAGGGGGTCGAGCTCGCGACCACCGAGCTGGTGCAACGCGGCCTCAAGGTGTCGGCGATCCTGCTCTCCTACTGGGACTTCGTCGACGACGCCACGATCGAGGAGATCTACCGTGGCTCGTTCCCCGGCTGGGACGTCGAGCACGGCGGCGTGCTCGAGACCTCGTTGATGCTCCACCTGCACCCCGAGCTGGTCCACGCCGAGCGCGTCATGGACCTGCCGGCGGCGCAGCTCCCCCGGTTCGACCGGCTCCCCGCCCGCCCCGAGCTCACGCCCGTCTCGGGCTGCCTGTCCTCGGCCGCCGCTGCCTCCGAGAGCGCGGGACGTCTCCTGCTCGAACGGACGTCAGCCGCCCTCGCCGACACCATCGGCGCCGAGCTGCGCACCCAGCACATGGTCACGGCTCACGCCACCCCCGGACCCAACACCCTCTGAAGGAGATCCACCATGTCCATCGCCACCCCCGTCACGTCGGTCACCGAGCTCGAGCGGCTCAAGGAGCTGCACAACGGCACGAAGGTGCCGCTGACGTTCTCCGACGCCGAGTTCGAGCGTCGCCTCTCGGGCCTGCGCCAGATCATGGCCGCCAAGGGCCTCGACGCCGTCGTGCTGACCTCCTACCACGGCATCAAGTACTACTCGGACTTCCTCTTCACCTACTTCGGCCGCTCCTACGCGCTCGTCGTCACCCCGACCGAGCAGGTCAGCGTGACCGCCAACATCGACGCAGGTATGCCGTGGAGGCGCAGCTACGGCAAGAACATCGTCTACACCGACTGGCGTCGCGACAACTTCCAGCACGGCGTCCAGGAGGCGCTCGCCCAGCGGGGCATCGCACCGCGTCGCATCGGCGTCGAGTTCGACACGCTCTCGCTCGACGCGCACGCCAAGCTGCAGGCGGCGCTCGGAGGCGCCGAGCTGGTCGACGTGGCCCAGGACGCCATGCGCCAGCGCATGGTCAAGTCCGCCGAGGAGATCGAGGTCATCAGGCACGGCGCCCGGATCGGGGACCTCGGCGGCGAGGCCATCAAGGCTGCGATCCGCGAGGGCATCAGCGAGTACGAGGTCGCCCTCATCGGCACCGAGGCGATGGTCCACGAGATCGCGCGCACCTTCCCCGACTCCGAGATCCGGGACACCTGGGTCTGGTTCCAGTCGGGCATCAACACGGACGGCGCCCACAACTGGGCCACGACCCGGAAGCTGCAGCGCGGAGACATCCTCTCGCTCAACTGCTTCCCGATGACGTCGGGCTACTACACGGCCCTCGAGCGCACCCTGTTCCTCGGCGACCCCGACCCCCGCTCGCTCGAGCTGTGGGAGATCAACGTCGAGGTGCACCGTCGCGGCCTGGAGCTGATCAAGCCGGGCGCGGTCTGCAAGGACATCGCCGCCGAGCTCAACGAGATCTACGTCGGACACGGGCTGCTGCCGAACCGCACCTTCGGCTACGGGCACTCCTTCGGCGTCCTGTCGCACTACTACGGCCGCGAGGCCGGCCTCGAGCTGCGCGAGGACATCGACACCGTCCTCGAGCCGGGCATGGTCGTGTCGATGGAGCCGATGATCACGGTGCTCGATGGCGAAGCCGGTGCCGGTGGCTACCGCGAGCACGACATCCTCGTCGTCGGCGAGGACGGCGCGGAGAACATCACGAAGTTTCCCTTCGGACCGGAGCACAACATCGTCCCCTGCTGACGCCGTCCACAGCTGCTGCCGGCCTCCCGTTCGCGAACGCGGAGGCCGGCAGCAGCTGTGTCGTCCGCACGTCTCGGTCACCCGACCGAGGCACGGCTCATCCCGACCGGCGACGCCCACCAGAGGTGCCGGGGGCTCGGTGCGGGACGACCAGCTCGGCGAGCAGGAAGAACGGACCGAACGGCCGGGCGAAGGCGCCGGGCCAGCCCGGTCGCCGGGCCGATACGGAGCTGGCGAGGGGACTCGAACCCCTAACCGCCTGTTTACAAGACACGAGGCTTCCCCCCCAGCATTGCCGCTTTGAAATGCGGAAACGCCGCGACGAGATGTCCAGAAAGGGGCTGCGTGCGATTAACGTGCGATTAGGTTGTCCATCCGCGTGCCGCGGGCGGTGGGCGGAGCCACACGCACCGACCTTGCGGGCGTCGCGAGCTCCCCGCTCTAGACGCGCCGCTCAACACCCACCCGCCGAGGAAGGAGTGCCGGTTAACGACCCCACAGGTGCAGTCCGCGGCTTGCTGCCCAACGAGACAGGGCTCCCCCGACGACGTCGTAGTCGAAGATGCCATACCGGAGGCAACGGTGACGCGCGTCGACCGCACTTGGCACGCGTCGCTGTGGCTGGTAGTCACGTGGACGCCGATGAACCCGCGTCCTTCCGGCCCACTGTGTGGGCGCCCCTTCCGCTCAGGGGCTAGCCACGATCTTGCTGCCTAGCCTTCAGATTTACTCGACCGCCGTACATATGTCGTTGAGACCTTGAACCTTTCAGCGGCGGCGCCAATCCATCGACGAAGTGGAGGTGCACACGGCTATCAGCTGAGCGCTGACCGTGCGCACCCCAACGACGACGCAGCCCAGAGGGCGCGTCACACCCGCCGAAGAGGTTCGCGATGTGAACGACCTCCGGGTCGATCTCATCGCTCTAGGTGGCGTAACGGCGCGAGACGTCCCACGCGGCTTCACGGGTTGGTCGACATCTTCTGGTAGTGGAGCACTCCCTCAACCTCCTCGTGGATGACTTGCTCCCTGGCGACCAGGAGTTCGAGATGCGCGAAGGTCTCCAGCGTGGCCAGTGTGGCGTTGAATGTGTCTAGGTCCGCCAGCCGCCGCCGGTGCCGGGTCCAGGGCAGTTCGTTGGCCACGGCATGTGCCGTCACAGCCCCTGCGTCCACAGCCTCTAGGCACAATTGCAGGCGGTGGTCGTGGTGGGCGGCTAGCTCATCGACGCGGGCGTGGCTGCTGACGGTCACTGCGCCGTGCGCAGGAAGCAGGATCAGATCCGGCAGAGCCCGGACCTTGGCCAGTGAGTTGAGGAAGTCCCCGAGCGGGTTGGGTCCCGGCGCCGCCTCGAACCCGATCGACGGGGTGATCGCTGGCAGCACGTGATCGCCGGCGAACAGCAGGTTGGACGCGAGGTCGGCGAAGACGTAGTGGCCCTGGGTGTGACCAGGCGTGGAAACTGCTACCAGGGCCCGGTCCCCCACATCCAAAGTGCGGTCCCCGTTGAGCCACGCGTCGGGATATCCCCAGTGAGTCCGGTCCGGTTGCTCAAGCTCAGTCAGCGCCGCCCACTGCTCCGCCAGAGTGGAGGCGCCAGCCCGGCTCAGTTGAGCGGCCTGCGGGTCTGGCGCGGTCCAGCCGCCGCGGATCAGGTCCAAGGTCGGCTTTTCGCCGACGCCCAAGCTGACATGGGCACCGACCTGCCTGCCGATCACCGAGGCCTGCGTGTAGTGGTCCCGGTGCACATGGGTGACCAGAAACCGGGTGATGTCAGTGACCTTGTAATCAATGGTGCGCAGCGCGGCTTCAAGTTGCTTCTGGGACTCCTGAATAGCCCATCCACCATCAACCAGGACCAAGCCGGAGCGCGTTTCGATCGCATACACGTTCACTGCGCGCAGGCCATCCGTCGGCAGCGGCAGGGGAATGCGGTACACGCCCACCGCCACCGGGAAAGCGCCCGGCTCCGTCCAATCGTCTCCTTGACTCATCCAGCCCTCACGTCATGTGCCCGATTCTTCTCTTCGATCTCAGTTCCGCAGCACGACCGGGGCTGCAAACAACTTCTCAACTAGGCCACCCGGCCAATTCGGCCTTCCCTGCCATGTCCGTTAAGGACTTCACGGCCTAAGGTTGACAGTCAGATTCACGGCCCACTCAAGGGCTGTTGCGCGCCAGGAAGGTCAGCTCAGCACATCGTCAGACCGCCGTTCACCGACAGGGTTTGTCCTGTGACGAAGCCTGCCTCGGCCGAACAGAGAAACGAGACGGCTGCGGCGATTTCGGTGGGCTGTGCCAGACGCTTCATCGGCACCGACCTTGTAATCGCAGTGACGATGTCGGCGCCACGTTGCTGACCTTCAAGGATCTCTGTCAGTAGTGGTGTTTCGGTCGGCCCAGGACACACCGCATTGACAGTGATGCCTTCGCGCGCCATTTCTCGGGCCAAGGTCTTTGTGAAGGAGAGTACGGCTCCCTTGGCCCCTGAATACACTGACTCCATTGCCGAGCCAACGCGGGCCGAGTCAGAGCCGATATTGACGATGCGGCCCCACCGATTCTCGATCATCGCCGGGAGGAGAGCATGGGTGACCCTCAAGACACCGAGGTAGTTGACCTCCACTACCCTGCGCCAGAATTCCTCTTCGGTGTCCATGAAGGGCTGCAGCCGGTCCCACCCGGCGTTGTTGACCAGGA
Organism: Terrabacter carboxydivorans; assembly: GCF_039532035.1. NCBI lineage: Bacteria > Bacillati > Actinomycetota > Actinomycetes > Micrococcales > Intrasporangiaceae > Terrabacter > Terrabacter carboxydivorans. The sequence continues at coordinate 208,797 of NZ_BAAARE010000001.1, forward strand.
TGTCGACGCTGCTGAGCGCGCGACGAACCGTCTCGACAGCGGTGCGCACAGAGTCGGAGTCGGTCACGTCGAGCCGGACCGCCATAGCCTGGCCACCGGCAGCCTCGACTCGCGCGACGGTCTCGCTCGCGTCGTCGTCGCGGATGTCGCCCACCACCACCGTGGCTCCGGCGCCGGCAAGGGCGATGGCTATCGCGCGGCCGATGCCGCGTCCACCACCGGTGATCAGCGCTGTATGGGTCATATCGTTCTCGATTCGGTTCAGGACGCCTCGGGTGTCGCAAAGACGGCGCAGCCGCGGACACACTCGGCCTTGGTAGCGGCGTCACGTACCCACACCTCGCAGTTCACGTGCTGCTCGTCCACGTCGGTGACAACACCACCGACGGCCATCGTGGCACCCGGCCGGACCGGCGCGACAAAAGTGACGTCACGGACCGATCCCGTCGTCAGCCACGAGTCCCCTGCCACACCGAACATCATCTCCACCAGCCAGCACAGGCTGATGTGACCGTGGGCGATGGTCCCGCCGAATCTGGTCGACCTGGCGTACTCGACGTCGGTATGAAGGGGGTTGAAGTCTCCCGACAGCTCGGCCCAGCCGTCGATGAGGTCCTGAGTGACCTGCCTGGTCAGTGTCGGCAGTTCGGCCCCCGGAGAGAGCGGGATCTGCCGCGTGGATCCGTTCCGGGCGCTCACCGCGGCCACCTCGCCGCGATCAGGACCTCCACACACGGGCGACCATCCGGGAGGGCAGCGACGGCACGGATCGAGGCGTTGCGCTTGCCGTCGCGCTCCTCACGGGAGACCACCTCGGCCTGGACGTACAGGACGTCACCCACCCGAGTCGGTGCAAGGGACGTGATTGTCTGACGCAGCAGGACCCCGCCCGGAGGCATGGAGTACTCCTCCAGATAGGACTTTCGAGCCCAGACCGTGGCCAAGCCCAGCGGGGCGAGCGAGTTCGGACCCGAGTATCGCTCGGCGGTGCCCTCGATGAGCAGCTGGTATCGGTCCACCAGCTCCCGCTCCAGGGGGAAGACGAGGGGCGCGAACTTCCGCCCCGGAGTCAGATCCTCGTACAGCAGCGTCGGCCTGACTGATCGCGACTCATCTCTTGCGTCCAGTTCGACCATCCCCGCCCCCTCCTTCGGCAACATAGATCTTCCGCAACCCGGGGACCCGGGTCACCCTTGACCTGTCCCGCCGCTCAATCTAGTATTTTGCTTGCAAGCAAGTCAACAATATCGGAGCTGGTAGCAAATCTGGCGGCAACCGAGATCGGGTGAACACATGTCACACACACATCGCCTCGCCGAGAGCGGCTTCGAGATCAGGGCCGAGTACACACCCGACGACAGTCGGGGGGGTGCGTACAAGGACAAGCTCGGAAGCCCCGGCCACTTCCCGTTTACCCGCAGCATCACGCCCGATGGCTACCGAACGCGGCCCTGGCAACCGAGCCTCTATTCGGGCTTCGGCGACGCGGCCGACGCCAACCAGCGGTTCCGCTACCTCCTTGAGCAGGGCAACGGCAGGGCCAACATCGCCTTCGACCTGCCAACCCAGATCGGCTACGATTCAGATGACCCGGAGGCGATGCACGAGGTCGGCCGAGTCGGCGTCGCGGTCGATTCTCTCGCCGACTTCGAGATCCTGCTGAGCGGGGTCCCCCTCGACAAGGTTCCGCTGTCGATGAACATCAATTCCATGGCACCGGTCATGGTTGCCATGCTGGTCGCGGTGGCCAAACGGCAGGGCTCGGATCTGAGCCAGATCAGGGGCACGGTCGCCAACGACTTGCTGCATGAGTACTTGGGGCGCGGAACTTGGCGCTACCCCGTCGAGTCCTCTCTGCGCCTCGTGACGGACACCGCTGAGTTCGTCATCCGCACCATGCCGAAACTTTACCCCTTCAACCTTAGGGGCGTGCTGCTGCATGAGTCCGGAGCTGCGCCCGACCAGGAGATCGGGACGTCGTTCGCGATTGCCCGCACCTACATTGACCGGCTACTCGCCCGTGGCCTGACCATCGACGAGATCGCCCCCCGCATCTCCTTCTTTTTTGGCACCGGGTTGCACTTCTTCGAGGAGGCAGCGAAGTTCCGGGCGGCCCGCCGCACCTGGGCGCACATGATGCGTGATGACTTCGGCGCGACGAGTGACCGCAGCCTGGGTCTGCGCTTCACGTGCGTTGCGACCTGCGGCAGCTACTTCGCCAAGAGAGTCCCCGAACTCAATCTGGTGCGTGGGACGCTGGGCTGCCTCGGTGCCGCTATGGGTGGAGCGCAGGCCATGCTCGGGACCACAATCGACGAGGCCTACGAGATCCCGACCGAGCACACCCAGATGCTGGCGCTGCGCACCCAGCAGATCGTGGCCTTGGAGAGTGACGTCACGGCTACGGTGGACCCGTTGGGAGGGTCGTACTTCGTCGAGGCGATGACCGATGAGATTGCCGAGCGCATCCAGCAGACGCTGACCCGCATTGATGAGGAGTACGGCGGAGTGGTTGCCGGCGTGGAGTCGGGCGCCATCCAGCAGGAGATCGAGCAGCGCGCGTTCCGCTTGCAGCAGCAGATCGACTCTGGCGAGCGGCCTTGGGTCGAGGTGAACGTGCACCGCTCCGACGAGGAGGAGTCGGAGTTCGAGGTCTGGACCCCGGACATGCACCTTCTGCAACGTCGCCAGGAGGCGCTGAAGCTGCTGCGGCGCGACCGGTCACAGGCGGAGGTCGATCGCTCGCTGGCGGTGCTTCGCGCGGCCGCCGAGGGCACCGAGAACGTGATGCCGGCGATGATCGACGCGGTCGAGACCTACGCCACCGTGGGCGAGATCGCACGCACCCTCGAAGGGGTCATGGGCGTGCACCGGGAGGGTCTCACCGTATGAGTGACAAGGTCATCATCCGCGAGGTCGGGCCGCGCGACGGCTTCCAGAACGAGTCGACCATCCTCAGTACCGACGCCAAACTTGAGATCATCGAGGGCCTGGAACGCGCCGGACTGAGCTGGATCGAAGTCACCTCGTTCGTCAGCCCCCGCCGAGTACCCCAGCTGGCCGACGCCGAGGAGCTGCTGCACCGGCTGCCGGGGGATTCCCCGGTCACTCACGCGGTCTTCGTACCGAACCAGCGCGGCCTCGAGCGTGCCATCGCCAGCGGCGCGACCGAGGCGACGACCGCGGTTGCCGCCAGCGACGAGATCAACCGGCGGAACTTCGGCGTGAGCGCGGCTGAGGCGATGAAGGCGCTGCCGAAGTTGCTCGCCACCGCCAACCAGTCCGACGTCCGGCTGACCCTCACCCTCGCGACCGCCTTCGGCTGTTCCGTGGAGGGCGAGATCGCCCCCGAGCGGATCCTGGCATTGGCCGAGCAGGCCATCGGGTTCGGCTTCGACGAGCTGGTGCTGGGCGACACGGTGGGCCTGGGCAACCCGCGACAAGTGACCGACCTGTACTCCTCGCTGATCGAGGGCTTCCCCGAGATCAGCTTCGGTGCCCACTTCCACGACACGCGCGGACTCGGAGCAGCCAACGCCTACGCGGCGTACGAGGCGGGCGTGCGGACCTTCGACGCCTCCGTGGGCGGCCTGGGCGGTTGTCCGTTCGCTCCCGGTGCCGCCGGCAACGTCGCGACCGAAGGCCTGGTCAACATGTTCGAGCAGATGGGCGTGAGCACCGGTATCGACTTGGACGCCCTGGTGCGCGTCGCCGCCCATGCGGCCAGGCTCTTCGACCGGGTCCTGGACAGCGCAGTCATGCGGGCGACTCTGGCCGAGAAGTAGCTAGCCACCTGGCGACCGGTCGGCGGATGCGGATCAGCAGCCGCGGAAGTGCGGGGCGCGCTTCTGAAGGAATGCCGCAACCCCCTCTCTGCCGTCGGCGGTGTCGACCAGATTCTCCAAGGACTTGACCTCCTCGAGGAACCCGCGATCACGTCCCGCGGTCAGGTTCGTCCGCACACAGGCCTTGGCGGCGGCATAGGCCAACGGCGGCCCGGCGGTAAGAGACCTCGCCCATTCGAACGCCTCCCTGCCGAGGTCGGCCCGGTCGAATACGCCGTTCACCAGGCCCAGGTCCAGCGCCTGCGATGCACGGAGCGGCGTCCCGGTCAGCAGCATCTCCAGCGCGCGAGGCTTGCCCAGGGCCTCGGTGAGTCGCTGAGTGCCACCCGCTCCTGGGACGAGGCCAAGTCGGATCTCCGGCAGACCCAGCCGGGCGTCGGCCACCGCGAACCTAATGTCGCACGCAAGCGCCAGTTCCAGGCCCCCACCGAGCGCGTCTCCGTTGATCACGGCAACCGTGGGCTTCGAGGCGGCCTCGATCCGGTTGAAGGTGCCCTGGATGATCTTGCCAAACTCAGCAGCGGAACGCCCGTCCAACTGTGCCAGCATCGTGATGTCCGCACCGGCCACGAATCTCCTCCCGGTGCCGGTGAGGAGGATTGAGTGCGAGTCGGGAGACCTGACCGCGGCGGCGACGGCGGCGTCGAGCGCCCCGAGCAACTCCCTGTTGAGTGCGTTGACGGGCGGTCGATCAATGGTCACCGTCGCGACGCCGCTGGCCAAGGTGACAGTCACGTTGTCGTTCTCGAAGAGCAACACCCCTCATCTCCAGGCTGAGAAGTCGGGCTGCCGCTTCTCCAGGAAGGCTCCGGCACCCTCGGTCTGCTCCCCCGACGGGAAGAAGTCCGGGTTGACCTGGTCGAGGATCCGGAACCGGTCCTGGGCTTCACGCGTGTGCGCCCACGAGTCGTCAAAGGATTTCTTGACGGTCTTGAGAACGGTGGGGCTCAGCGCGAGCAGCTCGTCGCACCACTGCTGTACCTCGTCGTCGAGCTGTTCGGCCGGCACCACCGAGTTCACCAAGCCCCAGTCATGGGCCTGCTGTGCGGTGTACTTGCGGCACAACATCCAGATCTCCTTGGCGCGTTTCATACCCACCACCGACCACAGGTAGCTGACGTACCACCCCTCTGCGGGGCTTGCGACGCGGGGGCCGTTCTGGCCGAACGTGGAGTCGTCGGAGGCTATGGTGAAGTCGCACATGTAGGCCATGTGATTCCCTGCGCCGATGGCGTAGCCCCGCACGCGCGCGATGACCGGCTTCAGACAGTCGCGGATCATCCGGTAGAACTCCTTCACCACTGCATCGAAGGAGTCGGGTCCGGCCGAGAAGGTCTCCCCGTTCTCCGTGCCGACGTCTCCACCGGCGCAGAAGGCTCGATCGCCAGCACCGGTGAGCACGATGACGCCGACGTCGGAGTCGGCCTGGGCGAGCCGGAATGCCGTGGTGAGTTCCCGGACTGTGTTGATCGTGAATGCGTTGAGCTTTTGCGGGCGGTTGATGGTCACCCATGCCACCGCCCCTCGCACTTCGTAGAGCACGTCGCCAAACTGCTGATCTCCCATGAGGTCCTCCATCGTCTAGAACTCCTCTCCGGTGTGGTTCATCAAACCTATGACTCGGCCTTGGTAGGTCGTCCGTAGCGCCGCCAGGATCTCCTCGAGCGGCAGGTCTATGAAGGTGCCACGGTCGCGGACGTACTGCATGTATTGGTGCCCGTCCCCGGCGAACTCGTGCATCAGGGCATCGTGACCGACCTCGAACTCAAGGGGAGACACCCCCGATCTGGCGCACAGCTCGCTGTTGAAGGCCGGCGTCACCTTGTTCCAGGTGCCCTCGACCAGCCACTCGACGTATCCGTGGTAAACGAACAGGTCGGTCCCCATCAATGCCTGGAGCTTGGGCGTGCTCAGATGGTTGCGGACGTCGGCGAACCCTAGTCTGCACGGGATCCCGGCTGCCCGAGCGGTCGCTGCAAGCAGCACGGCCTTGGGCACACACCAGTTGGCGCCGCCGGTCAGGACGCTGCTGGCGCGGTAGTCGGCGGGCTCCTGAGAGATGTAGTAGGGGTTGTAACGGATTTCGTCGCGGACAGCCGCGAACAGTGCCGTGGCCCGTTGGCCATCGCTGGCCGCGTCTGAGGTCACCTGCCTCGTGAACGTCTTGATGGCGTCATGTTCGGTGTCCAGGAAGAAGGTCGCCCGCAACAGCGGATTGTCCGTGGCGGTCATGTCAGTAGGACCTCGGCAGGCCGAGGCTGTGACTGGCCACGAAATTCAGGATCATCTCCCGGCTCACGGGGGCCGTTCTGAGTAACCGCGCGACGAACCACAGGTCCGCCAGTCCGTACTCCGTGCTAAGGCCGTTCCCGCCGTGGGTCTGGATCGCCTGGTCGAGGGCACCGAGGGAAGCCTCGGCTGCGGCGAACTTCGCGATGTTCGCCGCCTCCCCAGCATCGCCGCCATTGTCGAATTGCATCGCGGCATGCACCGCCATCAGCCTCGACTGCTGGAGACGGATGTACTGCTCGGCCAACGGATGTGCCAGGCCCTGGTGAGACCCGATGGGGACCCCCCACACCTGCCGGTCACGTGCGTAGCCGGCCGCCTTTGTCAGGGCGTAGCGACCGATCCCGTTGGAGATGGCAGCCGCCATGATCCGCTCGGGGTTGAGGCCATCGAACATAATCTGCAGCCCTTCACCTGCCGCGCCTAGCAAGTTCTCCTCGCCGACAAGGACGTCGTCGAAGGTCAGCGTGAACTGCTTCTCAGGGGCCACCATTTCGACGGGGATCATCGAGAATGCCACCCCTGGGCTGTTGGTGGGCACGACGAACAGCGAGTGTCGGTGCCGTCGGTCGGTGCCGGTGCCCGTTCGGGCCACGACAAGAACATGCTCCGCCTCGTCGAGGATCGAGACGTAGTATTTGGCGCCGTTGAGATGCCATTGACCGTCGCGGTACTCGGCGCTCAGGGAGATCTCGTGGGAGTTCGACCCGGAGTCCGGTTCGGTGATGGCAAAGGCCATCTTCTTCACCCCGCTCGCGAGACCGGGCAGCCATCGGCGGCATTGGTCCTCGGTGCCGTGCCGGGCGATGATTCCGCCACAGATGGCGGGCGAGACGATCAAGGTAAGTAGGGGGCAGCCTTGCGCCGCCATCTCCTCGGCCACGACTGCCAGGTCGGCGACGCCGCCGCCCCCGCCACCGTACTTCTCGGGAAGGTTGACTCCTGCGTATCCGGCAGCGGCGATCTCGTCCCACAGCTCCTCGACCTTACGACCGTCGCGGGCGCTTGCGACGAAGTAGGCGTGTCCGTACTTGCCCGTAATCTTTGCGACCGTATTGGCGATCGCCTTCTGTTCAGGGGTCCGAAGTGAATCCATGGAATGCTGCCTCCAGTCTCACGGAAGGTGAGGGGCGCGCTTGCGGTGTGGCGGGGTCCAGATGACCTACGGTTCATCCGTCTCGTGGCGGAGGACCCGCTTGAGGATCTTGTTGTTGGCGGTCATGGGCAACTCATCACGAAAGACCACGCTGCGAGGGGCCTTGAAATGGGCGAGTCTCGCCCGAGCGAATTCGATGATCTCGCTCTCACTGGCGCTGTGGCCCGGTTTGAGGACTATGTGGGCGCGGACCAGCTCGCCCATCTCCGAATCGGGGATGCCCACGACCGCACACATCCCGACTGCCGGGTGCTTGTATAGAGTGTTCTCCACCTCCATGGGGTAGATATTTGCCCCTCCGGTGATGATGAGGTCTTTGATCCGGTCCACGATTTCGTAGTAGCCATCGGAATCCCGCACTGCCACGTCGCCAGTCCGCATCCAACCACCGTCGATGAAGGTCTCCCGGTTCGCGTCGGGGCGGTTCCAGTACGCGTGGCAGACCATGGTCCCCTTCACCAGCACCTCCCCGGCCTCGCCGTCCGCGGCCTCAGCGCCGTCCGCGCGCTCGAGCCGCACGTAAAGGTTGCCGACCGGGTAGCCCACCTTGCCAGGTTTCCGCACCATGAACGGGTGGTTGGAGAACACCGGCGGGCATTCGGTGAGGCCGTAGTGCTCGACCACAGGACATCCCAGGACCTGCTCGCACTGAGCGATCAGGTCGGGTGGCATCTTGGACCCCGCGGTGAAGACACACCTGAGGTAGAAACGGTGCCGTGCCGGGTCGTGCTCATGCAGCATCCGCACCAGCGTGGTCGGCACGCCGGCGTACCACGTCACCTGGTGGTGGGTGAGCCAGTCGTTGCACTCGGCCCCGGACGTGAACCGCTCCACAAGCACGATCGAGGCACCGACCTCGAACGGCGCGTAGAGCACCACGCAGTTCGCGAACATGTAGAACAGCGGCATCGGGCTGAGACAGATGTCGTTCTCCTGCAGCTTCTGGTTGACCACGATCGCCTGACCGATGGCCCGTGTGGACTCGTGCGTATGCCGGGCACCGCGCAGGTGACCGGTGGTCCCGGACGTGTAGAACCGGCTGCACTCGTCGTCGGGAGAGCACTCCACGATCGGACACCAGTCGTCCGAGCCCAGCGCCAACAGCCCATCCCAGGCGTCGATACGAACGAGGTGGCGCAGATGGGGCAGTTCGTCCCGGATCTCCTCGACCAGGTTCGCGACCGAGGCACAGGCCAGGATGACGTCAACAGGGGAGTCGTTGGCGACGCTGATAACCTCGTCGCGCTTGAAGAGGGGATTGACCGCCGTGACGATGGCGCCCAGCCGCCAAGCGGCGAACGTGTAGATCACGACCTCAAGGCAGTTCGGCGACGAGTGCGCGAGCACATCACCCTTGCGCACACCGAGACCAACCAGCGCATTGGCCACCCGGTTGACCTGACGCTCGAGGTCCGCGAACGTCACCGTCTCCTCACCGAAGCTGATGGCGATCTTGTCCGGATGCCGGAGCACATTCTTACGGAGCAGCTCATAAGCCTGATTCATGTCTTGCCTCCATCTCGTGTCGCAGCGGATCGAATGCCGCAGTCACCTCGCCGGGTAGCAGCACCGGCTCCACACAGCAGTCGACCTCGGCCAGCCGGGCAGCCCAGTCGTCTCGGGTCCGGGCGCGGACCAGTTGCTCCATCGCCGGTTTGGCGGCCGGGGAGTACTGGCGGTCGATCAGCTCCGGAGCGCCAGCCGCGTCGCAGAACGCCTTCCAGAACTTCGGTTCGATCGCTCCGAATGCCAGGAGCTTGGCGTCGCTGGTCTCGAACAGTCCGTAGCACGGGGTCTCCTGCGCCAAGATGCTGGTGGCGATGCTGTCGTCCCGTATCCCCGGCGCGGCCAATGCATGCGCGACGCGCATCATCGGCACGTCAAGGTGGCGCCCCCCGTTGCCCCGTTCCCGAGCGAACAACGCCGACGCCACGGCGACGACGGCGGCGATGCTGCTGGTGAAGTCAACTATGGGCAGGGCCGGCAGCCTGGGCGCGCGCCCGAGCGCACCCGACAAGGCGAGGTAGTTGATGTCGTGGCCAGCCTTCATGGCCGCTGGACCATCGCGGTCGAACCCGGAGATGGAGCAGTAGATGATGTCGGGTCGCAGGGTGCGCACGGCGTCGTACCCCACGCCGAGACGCTCGACCACGCCCGGGCGGAACCCTTCGATCACGACGTCGCAGGTCGCGGCGAGTCCCAGGCACGTGGCCAGGTCGTCGGGGTCGCGAAGGTCGAGCTCACGCAGCGTCTTGCCCTGGTTGATCTGGGTGAAGTAGCCCTCCGCCGAGGACAGCGCGCGCATAGGGTCGCCACCAGGCGGCTCGACCTTGATGACCTCCGCACCCAGGTAGGCCAGCCAGCGTGCCGCATAGGGGACCGGCAAGAACACCCCGAGCTCGAGGACCCGCACGTCACTCAGCATCAGTCACCTCGCTGCGAACTTCGGGGGCCGCTTGGTCATCAGGGCCGCGGCACCCTCCTGGAAGTCCTCCGACGAGAGCAGCTGACCTTGGAGCGCGGCCTCGAGCTCCAGGCCGGTGCGCAGGTCGCAGTCCCGCGAGGCGTTCACCGCCCGCTTAACCAGGCCCACGGCCAGCGGCCCCAGCCCGGCGAATGTCCGCTCCAGGTCGTCCAGAGCCCGCCCGATGTCCTCGGTGAGGACATCGAGCAGTCCGATCCGGTGGGCCTCCGCGGCTTCGAGGATCGAGCCCGTCATCGCCAGCATCCGAGCGCGCCCAAGCCCGACGAAGGATGCGAGGCGCTGGGTCCCTCCCAGGTCGGGGATGATTCCCATCCGGACCTCGGGAAGACCGAGCCGGCTTCGGGGGGTGCCCAGCCGGACATCGCAGGCCAGCGCTATCTCCAGGCCCCCGCCGACACATACCCCGTCGATGGCAGCCACCACCGGAACCTCGGCGGCCTCGATGGACTCGGTGACTCCGCGCAGGCCAGCCAGCAGCCGGCGGAAGTCCTTCCCCGCATTCCGCGGGGAGAGGCTCTCGACGAGTTTGAGGTCCGCGCCGGAGCTGAAGGCTCCGTTGGCGCCCTGGAGCACAAGCAGACGGCACTGCGGATCCTCCGCTGCAGCCGCGACCCCGTCCCTGATCTCGGCCATCGATTCCTCGTCGATGGCGTTGAGGGTCTTGGGCCCGTCGATGACCAAGGTGTGGCGCGAGCCGTGCAGCTGCCTGTACACGCGGACGCCCCGTGCCCCCACATCACTCACGTCACCCATGTCACTCACGTCCCATGATGGACCGGGCCACGGCGATACGCTGGATCTGATTGGTGCCCTCGAAGATCTGCAGGATCTTCGCGTCCCGCATCATCCGCTCGACGCCGTAGTCACGCAGGTAGCCGTAACCGCCGAAGATCTGCACTGCGTTGGTGGTGACCTGCATGCACATGTCGGTGCAGAAGGCCTTGGCCATGGAGGCGTATTGGAGAGCGTCCGGCTCGTGCTCCTCGACCTTCCTGGCCGCCTCCAGCGCAAGCTCCCTGCTCGCGGCGATGGCCATCTGCTGATCGACGATAAGCCACTGAAGGCCCTGGTTGCTCGTGACCGGTCGGCCGAACTGCTCGCGACCCTTCGCATACTCGAGGGCCATATCGAGCGCGCCCTGTGCCAGGCCGACGGCGAGCGAGGCGACCAGGACCCGGGCGAAGTCGAGTCCGGTGAGGGCAACTCGAAGTCCCGTGCCCTCCTGACCGATGAGGTTGATGACGGGGACTCGTGCGTTCTCGAACCGAACCTCCACCAAGCTGCAGCCCCGCAAGCCCATTTTCTGCTCGTGACGGCCGATGGTGACTCCCGGCGTGTCCATCTCAAGGACGAACGCCGAGATGCCGCTGCCCCCAGGACCCCCGGTCCTCGCATAGAGCAGGCCGAGGTCGGCAACGTCGCCGTTGGTGATGAAGTGTTTCGTGCCGTTGACGACGTAGGAGTCGCCATTGAGCTCCGCCCGGGTCGTGATGGACGCGGCGTCCGAGCCCGATCCCGGCTCGGTCAGGAGGAAGGCGCCCAGCGCCTCACCCGACGCAAGCTTCGGCAGGTACCGGGCTGCCAGGTCGTCGCTGTCGGCCAGCGCCGCCGCGAAAATGTAGGGGACCAGGAAGCAAAGGGCGACGGAGGCGTGGTTTCTTGCCAGCTCCTCGATGATAAGGCTCCCGGTGACCACCCCTCGCCCGAGTCCGCCGTGCTCCTCATCGATCGCCAGGCCGACGAAGTCGTGCTCTCGCAGCACCTCCCAGGCGTCCCGGTCGAAGCCGTCCTCGACGTCGGCCAGCGGCGCCAGCGGCGCCAGCTGCCTCTCGGACACGAGCCGCGCCAGCGACTGGAATTCCCGCTGCTCATCATTCAGCTTCATCTGCTGCTCCCTGGACGGTGCGGGTGGCGGATTCGAGACCGAGCGCGAACGCCGCGTGCAGGACCGCGCAGTCGCGGCCCTCGCTGTCGCACACCCTGGCTTCGGCGAACGCCAGACGGCGCCCGTGGCGGATGGTCCTGCCATGGGCCGCTGCGCGGTCGCCCACGAGCGGACGGAGGTACTCCACGCTAAGACTGATTGTGGCGAACGGCTGGTCGAACCCGATGGAGGAGGCCAGGGCTCGGCTCATGGCAGCGTCGCCAAGGGTCGCGATTATTCCGCCGTGGACGGCCTTGTGGCCTTCCATGCCTCCGAAATGGCGTTCGCCGATATCGTCCAGGACGACTTCCGCCCGACCGCCGGACATCTCCGTGACGCGCATCCCCACGAGCTGGTAGACAGGGAACGAGTTCATATGCTCGATGGCTTTCGATTCCTCGGTAGTCATTGGTCGCTGCGACGCCCACTGGTGATCAGGTCGGTCGGTGAGACGGCGCTCAGACCGCCGTCCGCGACCAGGACCTGCCCGTTGATCCAGGCGCCCTCCTCCGAGCACAGGAAGCCGATAACATTCGCGACATCCTCAGGGGTTCCGGCTCGGCGAGCCGGGGTCAGCGAGACCAGCAGCCTTTCGAACTCCGCGCTATCGCCGAAGACACGTTCGCTGTAGGTGCGGGCGGAGTCGGTGAGGGTCAGCCCCGGGCGAACTGCGTTTACTCGGAATCCCCGGGGTCCGAGCTCGGCGGCGAGGTACATACTCAGCGTCTCGGCCGCGGCCTTCATCGACCCGAGGAGGCCGTGACCGACCATGGCTTGCGAAACGTCGATCCCGGACACGACGACGATCGCCCCCCCGGTCTCGGTCAGCGAGGTCATCGCTCGTACGCACTGAAGCAGGGCGTTGACGGTGATGCGGCTGGTCCTGCGGATGTTCTCGTCGTGAGTGTCCAGCAACGGCTTGAACGAGCTCGCCGCGGCATTGGCCACCAGGACGTCCAGCGAGCCCAGGTCCCGACCGAGCTCAACGAACATCGCATCGACCGCGTCGGCCTCTTCGAGGTCGGCGGCCACGCACAGGGCCTCCGCGCCCGCCTGCCTCACCGCCTCGGCAGTGCGCTCGGCGGCCTCCGGGCTGTTGCGATGATGCACGACCACGGTGTCGGCGCCGAGTTCAGCCAGGCGGACCGCGGTGGCCGAACCGATACCTCGCGAGGCTCCGGTGACCAGGGCATTGCCCCGGATCACAGGCCCAGTCCCTTGGCGATGATGTTTCTCTGGATCTCGGATGTGCCTTCGCCGACAGTCAGGTTCTGCGCGTCCCGGAGGAAACGTCCTACCAGCGCATCGGGTAGCTCGCCGGCGCCTCCGTAGATGTGACGCGCCGCGACGGCGGTACGCACGGCGACTTCGGTCGCATAAACCTTGGCCATGGAGGCTTCGGCGCTGAAGGGGGCGCCTCGGTCCACCAGGGTGGCGGCGCGGTAGACCATCAGGCGGGCCGCATCGATCTCGGTCGCCAGCGTGGCTAACTGGTGCCCGATCACCTGGAAACGGCCGATCGGTTGCCCGAACGCTTCTCGGGTCGCGGCGTAGTCCAGCGCAGCCTCGAACGCCCGGCGAGCGAGCCCGACCGCTCCCGCCGCAACGGTTACCCGGCCCTCATCAAGCGTTTTCATTAGTAGCCGGAACCCGCCCTCGGTTGTCAGAACGCAGTCGTCCGGCACGAAGGTGTCTTCAAAGAAGAGTTGCGCCGTGTCGGAGGAACGACTGCCCTCTTTGTCCAGCTTGACCCTGGTCAGTCCCTCGCTGCCGGCTTCGACGATGAAGAGCCCGATCCCGTCGTACCCCTTCTCGCGGTCAACATAGGCCGCCACGATCACGAAGTCTGCAATCGTGCCGTTAGTCGTGTACATCTTGCTGCCTTTGAGCCTCCAGCCGCCGTCGCACTTGTGGGCGCTGGTGCGAATGCTCTGTACATCGGAGCCGGCCTCGGGTTCGGTTAGGGCGAACGCGGCGATCCGATCGCCGTTGATCGCTGGTGCGAGAAAGCGATCACGCTGTTCGGGCGTACCGAAAGCTGAGATGGGGAAGGTGCCGAGGTGGGAGTGCGCGAATACCGATGTGCCGATGCCGCGATTGACGTACATCATCTCTTCAGAAATGATGCACTCGGAAATCTTGTCCATGTCCGGACCGCCCCGGTCAGCGGGGATGCGAGCACACAGGTAGCCGGCGGCGCCCAGAGCGGGGAACAGCTCGACCGGGAAGGTCGCCGAGCGTTCCGCCTCCTCGACCAGTGGACTGATAAACTTATCGCAGAGTTTCTTCACGGTGGAGCGCACGCTGTCGTGTTCCGGCGCGAACGCCACCTCGAAGCGAGCCCGGTCCATGGAGGGCAGTCGTGTGGCGCTCATGAACTGGCACCCTGCGCTCCTAGTGGGCGGAGTTCGCCTTCCTCGATGGCGTCACGAATTTGCTGTTTGAGGATCTTGCCCACCGGGTTGGTTGGTAGCGAGTCGACCACGAAGTAGGCGCGAGGGATCTCGAATCCAGCGAGTGCGGCGCGGCAGCTGCGCACCAGCTCTTCGGCAGTGACGGAATGGCCGTCCTCTAGTACGACGCAAGCGCAGACCTGCTCGCCCCACTTTGGGTCAGGTCTTCCGATGACTGCGACTTCCTTGATCGCCGGGTGCGCCGTAAGGGCCGCCTCGACGCGCACGGCGTAGACGTTCTCTCCGCCCGTCTTTATGACGTCCTTCGTTCGCCCCTCGAAGTACATGAAGCCGTCCACGTCAGCGCTCAGCATGTCTCCGCTGTGGAACCAGCCATCCCGCCAGGCGTTGTCGGTCTCCGCTGCGTTGCCGTAGTAGCCGCTGAAGAGATTCGGACCGCGAAGGACCAGCTCACCAGGAACGCCCGCCTCCACATCTTCACCAAGGGCGTCAACCAGTCGCCAATCCATGACTGGCTGCACCCGCCCGACGGAGTCGCCGCGCGAGAAGATGCTCGGTCCACGCAGGATCGTCGTCGCCCCGACAGTCTCACTCTGGCCGTACAGGTAGAAGATCTCGCTGTGCGGGAGGTTGGCGCGAACCTTGTCGCGGTTGAAGAAGTTTCCGCCAGCCGTGAAGAAGACACGAAGCGCGGTCAGGTCGTACTTGTCGGCCCCGGCCTTGACAAGCCAGTCGTAAAGGACCGGCGGCATCAGCAACAGGTAGGTGACTCGCTCCTCCTCAAGCGTCCGGAGGAACTCCGCTGGGTCGAAGTGATGGACGATGATGCCCGTCAGCCCCAGAACGCCATTCACGACGGTGAAACAGTTCATTCCGCCGGAGTGGTACTGGGGCAGATTGGTCAGGCACACATCGTCGTGGCGGAAGCCCACATTCCAGTGGAAGTTGAAGACATTCCACAGAAGGGACTCATGCGTGTGGATCGCGAGTTTGGGCAGACCCGTGGTGCCTCCGGTTGACAGGAGAATCACCGGGTCGGTGCCGCCTGCTGTCGTCGGAGGCTGGTCGGCCGGGGCCTCGGCGAGGATCTGCTCGTAGTCGAGAATCCCTTCCTCTGCTCGCCCGCGCTCGCTCGGGCCCGCCGGTCCGATGTGGATCAGATACCGCAGGTCGCGGAGCAGTCCACGCGCTCTCATCTGGGCGACTCGCTCAGAGTGATCGGAAGCGACGACCAGTATTGAACTCTCGCTCATGCTGACGAGTGCGTCAATCTCGTCATCGAGGCGCCGGGTCACCATTGGCACCATGACGGCCCCCATCTTGGCGCAAGCAAAGAACAGCTCGGCGTACTCGGCGCAGCCCTCCAACACCGTTGCCACCTTGTCGCCCTTGTGGACGCCCAGAGTGTGCAGCCCATTAGCCAGGCGGTTCGTCCGCTCGTCATACTCGGAGTAGGTGAGACGGCGCTGGCTTGTAATCAGCGCGGTCTTGTCAGGATATTCTTGCGCATGCCCACTGATGAAAGAACCAAGATTCGTCATGTCGAACTCTACTATCCCTCCGGCCGCGATAGTTTGCTTGCCTGCAAGCAAACTGAGAATAGGTGGCTAGGGTGATGGCTGTCAAGGGGGTCGACAGGAACGCGTCAGAGCCGGAGCGGCGTACCAGGGGAGGAGTGCCTCGAGCCATGCGAGTCAACCGCGAAGATGTTCTGGACAGGGCTCAAGAGGTGTTCGCCGAACGTGGGTACCGGGCGACCAACCTTAGCCACGTCGCCAGTCAGATAGGCGTCACCAGGCAGGCGTTGTACTACCACTTCCCCAGGAAGGTCGACGTCCTTCTGGCACTGTTCTCCCGCGTCATGGACTACTTCGAGTTGGCGGCGGACGCCATCGGCGAGGAGGGGGAAGAGGCACTGCTCTTCGACAGGCTCCTCGAGTCTCATGCGCGCATTGTTGCGCGCAACATTGACCTCGTCACGATCCTCCTGAGCGAGAACGCCGAGCTGCCTGCGGACATCCGTCCCGACGTACAGGCGCGGCGCCGCGCATACACCGATCGACTGATAGACGCGTATCGCGACGGTGTGACAG
Organism: Terrabacter carboxydivorans; assembly: GCF_039532035.1. Classification (NCBI taxonomy): domain Bacteria; kingdom Bacillati; phylum Actinomycetota; class Actinomycetes; order Micrococcales; family Intrasporangiaceae; genus Terrabacter; species Terrabacter carboxydivorans. Next base: position 225,003 of record NZ_BAAARE010000001.1, read on the forward strand.
CGGGCCAGTTAACGCCCAGCAACCCCAAGTTCACCGTCTACACCCTTCTGGGCGCCTTGAACTGCATGTACCGGTGGTACCACCCCACGGGGCCAATCAACCCCGACGAGATGGCGGCCATGAGCGTCGACCTCCTGGCGAAGGGCTACCGGGCCCACTGATCACCTCCGGCGGGAGCGATCGCGAGCACTCGCGCCCGCCGGATCCACCAGTTTGGTGGAGCGACATTTGCACGCCGCGAGCATCTGTGCCATATTGCTTGCGGGCAAGCAAACAGGAGGTGTCGGTTGAAGAGTGGACAGACCCGACACCGGGTGCTGCTCGCGAAGGTCGGCCTCGACGGGCACGACCGCGGAGTCAAGGTGGTCGCACGGACCCTTAGAGACGCGGGCTTCGAGGTGATCTATCTCGGCTTGCGCAACTCGCCCGCTGCCATCGCGAGGGCAGCCATCAGCGAGGACGTCTCGGTGGTCGGCCTGAGTTTTCTTTCCGGCAGCCACCTCGCACTGACCCGTGAGGTGGTGGACGCCCTGGCCGAGTCGGGCGACGACATCGCTGTGGTGGTTGGGGGGACGATTGCCCAGCGCGACGTAGAGCAGTTACGGGAGGCGGGGGCCGACGCCGTACTCGGGGTGGGCACCTCAGGTGAGACCATCGTCGCCGAAGTCCGTCGTGTGATCGGGGAACGGCGATGACTCCGATTACGGCCGCCGCAGCCATCGCCGAACACGTCAAGCCGGGTGACACCGTCGTCATCTCCCCAGGGATGGGCGAGCCGGCCTCGTTGGTCGCCGAGCTTGCCAGCCAGGCAGAACGCCTCAAAGGGAGCCGAATCCTCTGCGGGCTTCTCCTGGATGAGTATCCCTTCGCCAGCGACGAGGCTCTCCGGCACCTCACGTTCGACACATGGCACACCATGGCTCCCATCCGCGACGCCGTGGCGTCAGGCCGGGTCGGCTTCTTCCCAATACGCGGCGGCAGGGTCGTCGACCACCTCTTGCGCACTGGTGTCGACGTACTCCTGTGCTCAGTCAGCGAGGCGGACCGTTTCGGATTCCACAGCTTTGGCCCTTCGGTGAGCTATCCGCTTCCGATCGCCCAGATGGCGCGCAAGGTCGTTGCCGAGGTGCATCCGGAGTTTCCCTACACCTGCGGCGAGACCGTCCTGCACCTCGACCGAATCGCGGCCCTCGTCGAGGCACCCGGTCCGGGCCGCTCCTATCGAGAGGCAGTACTGACCGAGGAGGCCAAACAGATCGCAGTCCACGTCCGCGAGCTCATCCCGGACCACGCGACACTGCAGGTGGGGATCGGGGCGGTTTCCGAGGCTCTGCTCAAGGCCCTGCTGGAACAAGGCAGTCCCGACGATCTGCGATTCTGGGGCATGGGCATCGACAGCATGGTCGACCTGTATCAACAGAGCGGCGTGGGACGCCGCCAGGGTCGGCCATTCCTGGTCGGCGCCGAGCTCATGGGCAGCACACGCCTCCTCGAGTTCGCCGACCGGAACCCTGACGTGACCCTGTACCCCTCCGCGGTCGTCCTCAGTCCCCAGTCAATAGCACAGGTGCCGAACTTCGTGTCGGTCAACACTGCTCTGGAAGTGGACCTCTGCGGAGCGGTCAACGCCGAAGTACTACGCGGCCGCCAGATCAGCGGCGCGGGAGGGTCGTTCGACTTCATTGAGGGCGCCACGATGTCCGAAGGTGGCATTTCGGTCATCGCCATCTCGTCCACCGCGGGCGACGGGAAGTTCTCGCGAATCGTGCCCCAGCTCAACGGCCCGGCCACGGTCCCCCGACACTCCGTGCAGTACGTCGTGACCGAATATGGCATTGCCGAACTCGCCGGGAAGACCCTGGGGCAGCGCGCGGAGTCGCTCATCAGCATCGCTCATCCGTCTCACCGCGATCAATTGGAAGCCACACGGACCGCGAAGTCCTGGGGTGGAGCACTGGCCTGACGTTTGAGCCTGGATCCACCACTCAACTGATATGTAGTGCCTTCCTGTCAAGGGGCAGGGTGAGGCGCCGTCGGGACACGGGTCAGTCCTGACGGCGCCTCTGCTTCGTCGTGAGGTGGCTGGCGAGCGTGTCGTTGGCGACGCCCGGTCAGACTGATATGCGCGGGTTGGGTACCGCAGGACGGTGGTTCGGCAGGAACGGGGGCCGCGTGTCTAGAGTCGAGCGTCGCTGTCTCCCAGAGGGATTGGCTGCTCATAGCTGTGTCGCGGATCTCGTTCCTCGCGCTGCCACCAACCGACCTCGGTCGGCGAAGCCGCTCAGGGGTAGTCAGTCGTCCATGACAGCCAACGACCAGCACCAGCCGGCCAGCTCGCGGGCGATCGCGACGTTGGCGACGGTGTGTCGTTTGAGGCGCTCGATGAACACGACCCAGCGGTGATGCAGCCGCCGGTTGCCCTCATCACCACGGGCCCGGGCGGCCGGCGATGCGAGGTCCCACCGGTCGCGCATCGTCTTGCCCGCGACGTACCGGGCGCGGTGGTGCCAGGCGGCCTCGACCAGCAGCCGCCGGGCGTGGCCGTTGCCGGTCTTGGTCACCGCCCCCTGGATCCGGGACGCGCCCGAGGAGTACTCGCAGGGGACCAGCCCGACGAACGAGCCGATCGAGTTACCGGTGAACCGGTGCCAGTCGCCGATCTCCACAGCGAGGGCGAACGCGGTCAACGTCGACACTCCCCGCAGGCCGCCCAGGCGGCGCACCATCGGGGTGAACTCACTGTCAGCGGCCATCGCCGCGATCGCCGCGTCGAGCCGGTCTCTGCGCGCCTTCACCGTCAGGACCGCGTCGTAGTCGGACTCGAACGCCACCCGGGTAGCCGGCGCGTCGAGGTGCTGGCGGCGCAGCCACACGTCGTGCGCGCCGGTCCACGCCTGCCCGCCGGAGTACACGATGCCCTGACGCAGCAGCAGTTTCGACAGCCGGTGCCGGGCCCGCATCAGATCGCCACGACAGTCCTCACGGGCCCGGACCAGGTCCCGCGCCGCCTCGGCCGCGACGGTCGGGACGGTCACCGCGGTGACCTCGTCCAACCGCAGCAGCCGAGCCAGGTGGACCGCGTCCCTGGCGTCGGTCTTGACCCGGACACCCACCGGCCGCTGCAGCTTCGAGGGTGCCGCGACCACGCACCGTACCCCGGCCGCGTCCAACGCCCGCGCCAGCCCGAACCCCGTCGGACCGGCCTCGTAGGTCACCGCGACCGGCCCGGGCAGATCGGCCAGCCAAGACTGGATGTGTTCGTATGACGGGGTCAATCGCGCGTGGAACAGCTCACCCGTGACGCCATCGATCGCCGCTGCCGCGACCGATCGTGCGTGCACATGTCAATGGCCAAGCCCAGGTCCCCGCTGGTGGCCAAGTGAAAGTCCCCACCCCTCGCGGTGATGCTCACGTGCTGGGGCGGCCTCCTGTCCGGGTTTTGGCGTCGCGCATGCGGTAGGACTGGCCGGTAGTGACCACGGTGGTGGCGTGGTGCAGGAGCCGGTCCAGGAGGCTGACGGCGGTGGTGTGCTCGGGCAGGAACCGGCCCCAGTCCTCGAACGACCAGTGCGAGGCGATGGCCAGGGATCGGCGTTCGTAGGCTGCGGCGACGAGCCGGAACAGCAGCTGGGTGCCGGTGTCGTCGAGCGGGGCGAACCCGACCTCGTCGAGGAGCAGGACGTCGTGGCGCAGCAGGGTCTCGATGGTCTTGCCGACGCTGTTGTCCGCCAGGCCCCGGTACAGGGTCTCGACGAGGTCGGCGGCGGCGGCGTACTTGACCTTGTACCCGGCGTCGACCGCGGCGTGTCCGAGCGCGATGAGCGTGTGGCTCTTGCCCGTGCCGGCGGGCCCGATCAGGGCCAGGTTCTCCCGGGCGGGGATCCACTCCAACGACGTGAGGTACGCCCACGTCGGCGGCGGGATCGAGGAGGCGGTGAGGTCGAACTCCTCGACGGTCTTCCTCACGGGGAAGGTCGCGGCCTTGAGCCGGGCGGCGGTGTTCGAGGCGTCACGGGAGGCGACCTCGGCCTCGATCAGGGTCCGCAGGATCTCTTCGGGTGTCCAGCGTTGGGTCTTCGCGGTCAGCAACAGCTCGGGGGCGAGCTGGCGGATGGTCGACAGCTTGAGCCGGCGCAGCCCAGCGGCGAGGTCCGCGGGCAGCTCGGGCACGGCCTTGGCGGTCACGACGACGCCTCCGCTTGGACAGGAACCGTTGCTACTGTTGGGGTTTCAGGTAGTAGCACGGGTGTGTACTCGCTCAGCAGACGACCCGGGGTCACGGGGAGGTCGATGACGAGGGCGTTGCCCGCGTGCCGAGGCTGAGGTGTCCCGGTGCCGGCGGCGAGGATGGACCGCACGTCCGCTGCGCGCCACCGCCCGAACGCGGTGGCCCGCTCGAGCGCGGCGATGAACACGTTCTCACCGTGAGCTGCAGCCAGGGTGTTCAGCTCGGTCAGCTCGGGTCCGAGGCGGGTGTGCCCGGCACCGGCGGCCCCGACGATGAACGCTTCCGCGGCAGGTCCGAGCGTGCAGAACTGTTTCTCCGCAGCCGTTTTCGGTCGTACCGACCGACGCGGTGCCGACCGGGGGCCGCCGTAGTGCTCGTCGAGGATCGAGGCCTCACCCGGGGCGACGAGCGAGTGCTGCGCGTGGACTTCCCCGGTGGCGGGATCGATGATGGCCACGTTCGGGCCCTCGGTCACGACCGCGACGGTGGCCCCGCGCAGCCGCAGCGGGACGGAGTACCGGGCGGAGCCGAGCCGGATCGTGGCCAGCTTGTCGACCTTGCGGGTCACCGGCGGTGGCCCGATGCTCAGGCGCAGTGACGGCAACGGGCTCAGCAGCTCCCGCTCCTGAGTCAGCCGCTCGGTCGGAACCGCGCAGGTCTCACTGTGCACGGCCGTGTTGACCTGCATGCACCAGGCCGCGGCCTGCTCGTTGGCGGCGTGAAGGTCGGCCAGCACCGCTGCGGTGACAGCCGGTTCGTCGATTGTGCCACCCTCGTGCATGGCTTGCTGCAGCATCAGCGGCCGTAGCAGGTCGTCCTTGCCGTACCCGACGAGGTTCTCGACCAGGCCCTTGGACTCCGGGTCGTGGGCCTCGCAGAAGTCCGGGCGGAACCGGTAGTGCGTGGCGAACCGCACCAGGTCCGGGGTCGGGACGACCCGGTTCGCGACGACCCCACCCTTGAGGCAGCCCATCCGGTCGGTCAGCACCACGCCCGGGACCCCACCGAGGACCTCGAAGCGCTCCGCGAGCAGCCGCAGCGTGGTGTCCTGCTTCTCGTCAGCGGCGAACCGCACGAACCGCACCCTCGACCAGGCCAGCACGGCGCAGAAGACGTGGACGCCGGCGATGACGCCCCAGTCGATGACCAGGTGCTCACCCGGGGCCCACACCGCGGGGCGTCGGGGATGGCCGTTGACGCGCCGGTAGCGGCGTCTTTCCTGCGCGACCAGGCGCCGGAAGTTGCGGTCCGACCCGGTGTACCCCGCCGCCCGCGCCTTCGGCAGCAGCCGCTTGGCGCTGACCCGGCCCTTCCCGGCCGTGACCGCGTCCGTGGCCAGGGCCCGGACGACTTCGTAGTTGCTCGGGCGTGGCGCCCGGACCGGGCGCTGCCCGCCTGCAGCGGTGACGGAGGTCCGCTCGATCACCCGCTTGACGGTCTTGTGGGTGGTGCCGCAGATCTCCGCGGCGCCACGGTAGGAGCCCACCAGCTGGTAGGCGGCAACAATGTCCATCTCTTCCCTCATGCTCTTCAATGGAGCTCTCCCTGGGCGGTGGCAGTGGCTGGCTAGACACCGCCACCGTCCACCGCTCAAGGGCTCACGCTCCGGATCGACACGACTCCTCGAGCAAGGGGTGGGGACTTCTACTTGGCCACCAGCGGGGACCTCACCTGGCCACCAGTGGGGACTTTCTCATGGCCATCGACAGCACATCGAGCCCCACACTCGTACGCTCGGTAAACACCGGGGCCTCCCACAACGGTCGGATAGGCCGAGCAGGCAGCCCCTACTCGGTAACCCACGAACATGTGTGAGTGAGGCCCCGGCCCGCAACCCCCCGGCCAACCCGAGCGGTCACTCCATACCGTCTAGTTCACGACGGCGTATTCGCGATGACAGGAAGTGGATGCTTACCGAACAGTCGCCTCTGACGCAACGGGTCCTGGCAGGAGAGACGCGCGCGGCGGCACGCCTGATCACGCTCATCGAAGACGGTCACCCAGCAGCATCAAGACCACTGGCTGAGCTCTTCCCGCACTGTCGGCAACGCTCAAAAATGAGGCCGATGCGACGCTCGAAAACGAGGCCACCGGTTCGTCGGTTTCTAGTCTGCCGTGTCTTGGGTTCTGATGCTGGGCAGGGTGTCGATGCCGCGGTTGCGTAGCCGGTAGCTGGCGCCCTTGAGGGTCAGGACGTCGGCGTGGTGGACGACGCGGTCGATCATGGCTGCGGCGACGGCTTGGTCGCCGAACACGCCGCCCCAGCCGCTGAAGGGCAGGTTCGATGTCAGGATCAGCGAGGCGTGTTCGTAGCGTGAGGAGACGAGCTGGAAGAACAGGTTCGCAGCGTCTTGCTCGAAGGGCAGGTAGCCGACGTCGTCGACGATTATCAGCCCGTAGCGCCGCAGCCGGGTGAGCTCGGCGGGTAGCCGGCCGGCGCGGTGGGCCTCGGTCAGCCGGGTGACCCACTCGGTCGCGGTCGCGAACAGGACCCGGTGCCCGTGGTGGGCGGCGGCGATGCCCAGGCCGGTGGCCAGGTGGGTCTTGCCGGTGCCGGGCGGGCCGAGCAGCACCACGTTGCGGGCCTCGGTCAGGAACCCGCCGGAGGCCAACGCGGCGACTTGTTGTCGCACCGCTGGTTGGGCGTCCCAGTCGAACTCCTCGAGCGTCTTCCTCGCGGCGAACCCGGCCGCCCTGATCCGTAGCTGGGCGCCGGAGGCGTTGCGGGCGGCGACCTCACGGTCCAGGACCGCGGCGAGGTACTCCTCGTGGGTCCAGCCGGTGTCGCGGGCATGGTCGGCCAGGCGAGCAGCTGCTTCGGTGATCCGGGGCGTCTTCAACGCGGCGGCCAGATAGGTCAGCTGTTTGAGTGCCTCGGTGGCGTCGGTCTTGGTCTTCCTGCTGCTGGTCGTCATCAGGCCACCTCACCTTGGGTGTCCACGTCGGCGATCTGGTCAACCAGCCCGAAGGCGCGGTCATACTCGGCCAGGTCGCGCACGAGCCCCTCGTGTGGGTCGGGTGCGGGGCGGGGGTGCTGGTACTGCTCGCGCAGCACCTTCGCCGCGGCCACGTGGGCGGGGTCGGTGATGGTCATGCCGCGTGCCCACACGCGGTCATGGGCGGCGACCAGGCGTCCTTCGTGGCGGACTTCGACCCGAGACAGGTCGGCGGTCACGTCGACGAACCGGCCGATCACCGCGGGGTCCACGGAGTAGTCCGAGGAGTCGACACGGACGTAGTAGTCGCGTCCCAACCTGACCCGGTTGACCCACCCGAGGGCCGGTGCGACCGGTGGCAGGGGCAGCATCGCGGCCCAATCGGCCTCGAGCCGGTCCACCGGCCGGGTCTTGATGGTGCGCACGATCCGGGCGTTCGCGATGGCCAGCCAGTTGGTGAGCTGGGTGTTGAAGTCGGCCGGGGATGCGAAGTCACGCCCGGGCATGAAGGAGGTCTCGAAGAACCCGTTGCGTCGCTCCACGAGCCCCTTCGACTCAGGGTCGTAGGGTTTGAGCCGCTGCACCGTGGTGGCCAGGGTGCCAGCGAACGCGCCGACGCCCTCGGCGTGCCGTTTGCCGCGGCCGATGCCGGACTCGTTGTCCCAGATCAGTCGCCGCGGGACCCGGCCGAGTTGGCCCAGCAGCTCCCACATGCCCAACAGGTCCGCGGTGTGCCGGGTCGGGATCATCCGGGCGAGCATGAACCGCGAGTGTGCGCACGTGATCACCAGCACCGGCAGCAGCGCCGTGGAGCTGTCCTCGAGCGGGATCCGCTTGGGCGGGAACCACAGGTCACATTGCGCCGCATCACCAGCCAGCCACGTCAACCGGTCCGCGGGATCGACCGGCCTGTGCTGCGGACGCAGCCGTCGAACATTGTCGCGAAACCACGTGATCGACCCGGTCCACCCGACCCGCTCGGCCAGCACCGTGGCCGGCATGTCCGGCGTCGTGGCGAGCAGCTGCCGCACCAGCGGCTCGAACGCCGTGAACGACGTCGGCACCACCGCCCGCTCGTACTTCGGCGGCCGGTCCGACGCCAACGCCCGCTGCACCGTCGACCTACCGATCACCAAATCCCGCGCGACCTGACGCTGCGGAACACCGTCCGCGACCAGCCGCCGAATCAAAGCCCAATCTTCCACTGAGATCACCCATCCAATCTGTCTGGGTGGCCTCGTTTTCAGGCGTCGTCATGGCCTCGTTTTCGAGCGTCGTCGACACCGCACACCGGCCGCGCCGTCGTCGTCGGCATCACCGGCCCTCCAGGCGTCGGAAAGTCGACTCTCGTCGCAGCCATGGTCCGAGTTTGGCGGGAGTCCGGTCGCACGGTGGGAGTACTTGCCGTTGATCCATCGAGCCCGTTCACAGGCGGAGCGATACTCGGCGACCGAATCCGCATGTCCGTTGTAGCATGCGATCCCGGCGTATTCATTCGCTCTATGGCTACCCGGGCTCACCTCGGCGGACTCGCTGAAGCCACTCCCGCGGCGATCCGGGTTCTGGACGCGCTCGGCCTCGACATCGTTCTCGTCGAGACCGTAGGTGTAGGCCAGAGCGAAGTCACCATCGCTGACGCCGCCGACTGCACCGTGCTGTGACAATGCCCGGCGGCGGCGACGAGATCCAAATCATGAAGGCCGGCATTCTCGAGATCGGAAATGTCTTCGTCGTCAATAAAGCCGACCGTGACGGCGCGCAACGCACACAAAGCCAACTAAAGGCGATGGTCCGACTGCAGGACCGAGCCACTCGACCTGCCGTTCTCCTCACGAGGGCCGACGTCGACGAGGGCGTGCTCAAGGTTGTCCAGCACGTCGACGCCTTCGTCACCGAGCACCAAAACAGCGGCCGTTTGGACGCCGACCGGCAACTTCACCTACGACGCGAAGCGCTGCAGCTAATCGGCGCACACAAGCCAGCCGAGATACCCTGGCTGCGCCGGACGAAGCGAAGCTGAGCGAGTTCACCGACGCTGTCCGCACCCGCCAGCTAGACCCGAATACGGTCGCGTCGCTCGCCCTCGCAGCGGCAAACCACCTCCAGCACCTACACCCCGACTGCCGGTAGGCCCCCGATCATGGAACTGAAGATGAGCCAGGGGCAGGCAGTGTGGCCAGGACGATCGCGGCGCGTTACAAGCGGGCGAGTCGGGCGGAGAAGGCCGCGATCCTGGACGAGCTGTGCGCGACGACGGGCTGGCACCGCAACCACGCTCGTAGGGCGCTCGAGCAGGCCCTGCGGCCGAAGGTCGTGCGGCCCCGACGAACGGGGCGGACGTCGTGGCGGCGTTGCGGTTCTGTTGCGCGGTGTTGGTGGCGCCGGCGAGGTAAGCGGCTGGTGCCGGTGATGGGCGAGCTGGTGGCCACATTTTGGCGCTTCTGCCCACCTTGAGTTCAACCGGTCAACGCAACACCTCCTGATGAAGAGGTGCTGGTTATGGGTCGTCCCGCTCGTGCGTACGAGGTCCGTCGAAAGTTCTGGCGGGAGATGAGGACCGGGGTCGTTGTGGCCGAGGCGGCCTCGGTCGCCGGTGTGTCGAAGTCGGTGGCCTGGCGTTGGTTCCGCGAGGCTGGCGGGGTGATGCCTGATGCCACCGCACCCGTGTCCGCTGCTGTGCCACGATTGTCCTTCGCCGAGCGTGAGGAGATCAGCTGTCGCCACGCGGCCGGTGAAGGTGTGCGACAGATCGCGCGGGCACTGGGCCGTTCTGCCTCGACGATCAGTCGTGAGCTGTCGCGCGGTGTGGTTCGCCGCAAGAGCGGCTACCGGGCATCGGTGGCGCAGGCGGGCTCGGACCGGCGGGCCCGACGGCCAAGGGTGCGGCTGTTGGCGCGGCACGAGCGGTTGCGTGACCATGTCCAGCAGCAGCTGCTCCTCAAGCACAGCCCGGAGCAGATCAGCCACCGACTGGTGGCCGACTTCCCCGATGACCTGGAGATGCGCGTGTCCCACGAGACGCTCTATCAAGCGCTGTACGTGCAGGGCCGAGGCGGACTGCGCCGAGACCTTTCTCGATGCCTGCGCACCGGTCGGGCGTTACGTAAACCGCGCCGCCGCACCAGCGAACGGCGTGGCCGGATCGCCGACATGGTGAACATCAGCCAACGTCCACCCGAGGTTGAAGATCGGGCGGTCCCGGGCCATTGGGAGGGGGATCTGATCACCGGTGCGGAGAACAAGTCCGCGATCGGCACGTTGGTCGAGCGGGCGACCGGGTACGTCGCGTTGTTGCACCTGCCCGGGGCCCATGGTGCGGTCGAGGTCCAACAGGCGATGGTCGAGGTGATGAGCAACATGCCGGCAAGCCTGCGACGGACGTTGACGTGGGACCAAGGACGCGAAATGAGCAACCACGTTCAGATCGCGGCAGCGACCGACCTTGACATCTACTTCTGCGATCCTCACTCACCTTGGCAACGCGGAACGAATGAGAACACCAACGGCCTGCTGCGGCAGTACTTTCCGAAGGGCACGGACTTGTCCGGCTACCACCACGACTACCTCGACTTCGTCGCCCGTGAGCTCAACACTCGGCCGCGCAAACGGCTCGCTTGGCGCACACCCGCAGAAGCACTCGACCGGCTACTGTCACAATCAACAAACCCACCAGGTGTTGCGTTGACCGGCTGAATCCGCCCACCTTGGAAATCAATTAACGACGCGCGACACTAGCGGCTGGTCGCGCTACTTCGGCGAATTGCTGTCTCTGATCTCAAGAGAGAGTCGACCTCTAGTTCGAGGACAGGCCTGCCGTGCTGGTTGTGCAGGCTTCCGTGAATCGTCACTAGGCAGCGTCCGGGTCCGTCGGGCTCAACGGACTGGACGAGGAGGGTGGCGGTCAGGACGTCACCGGCGCGGACGGGGCGTAGGAAGCGCAGATTGTGAATCTCTTTGCCGGCTATTACGTCGTATTTTCGATACACGCCGGTCGCGGCGAGCCGTTGAAAAATCGCGGTCGTGTGGACCCCGCTGGCGATGAGCCCGCCGAAGTCACTGTGGACTGCGGCTTCCTGGTCGACGTGGAAGTACTGCGGGTCCCACAGCGAGGCGAATTCGACGATCTGGTCCTCGGTGACGACGTGCGAGCCGCAGTCGACCTCGACACCGACGGGCATCTGCTCTGCGGACAATCGCATGGTCTTGGACGTCTCGGCGTGGGTGCCATTCATAGCGATCGGGCCACCAGTTCCTTCATAATCTCGTTGGTGCCGCCGTAGATCTTCTGGACGCGAGCGGCGGCGAACATCCGGGCGATAGGGTACTCCATCATGTAGCCGTAGCCGCCGAAGACCTGCAGACAGCGGTCGACCACCTTGTTCTGAATGTCGGTGCACCAGAACTTGGCCAGGGAGGCGCCCGCGGCGTCGAGCTCGCCGGCGACGTGACGTGTGATGCAGCTGTCGACGAGTGCGCGGGCCGCCAGGGCATCTGCAGCGCACTCGGCTAGGACGAACCTGGTGTTCTGGAAGGAGAGCAGGTCCTTGCCGAACGCGATCCGCTCTTTGGCGTAGTCGATGGTCTGCCGGACCGCAGCCTCGGCGGTGGCGGCAGCGCTCACCGCGATGATGAGTCGCTCTTGGGGCAGCTGGTCCATGAGCTGGACGAAACCTTGGCCCTCGACCCCGCCGAGCAGGTTCGCTGCAGGGATTCTCATGTCGGTGAACGACAGCTCGCGGGTGTCCTGCCCGTGCATGCCGATCTTCTCAAGGACTCGTCCGCGCTCGAAGCCGGCGAGGTCTTGGGTCTCCGCGACGATGAGGGACAGTCCCTTGCCGCCGGGCTCGTCGCTCGTTCGGGCGACGATGACGAGTAGGTCGCAGTGAGTTCCGTTGGAGATGAAGGTCTTGGAGCCGTTGAGCACGTACACGTCTCCGTCTCGGATTGCGCGCGTACGTACGCTCTGCAGGTCCGAGCCCGTGCCTGGCTCCGTCATGGCGATGGCAAGGACGAGGTCGCCGGATGCGGCACCGGGCAACCAGCGCCGCTTCTGTTCCTCCGTGCCGAAGGCAGCGATGTAGTGCGCGACGATCGTGCTGTGCACCATGTTGGCCCAGGCGTCATCGGCGACGCGCGCCTGCTCTGCCGCGATGACGGCCTCGTGCGCGAAAGTGCCGCCACCGCCGCCATACTCCTCGGGGATGCTGACACACAGGAGGCCGGCCCGACCCGCGGTATGCCAGAAGTCGCGGTCCACCATGTGCTGCTCGGCCCAGCGCGTCTGGTGAGGTACGACCTCCTTGTCCAAAAAGGTGCGTGTGAGCTGCTGGAGGTCGATGAGTTCCCCCTCCAGCCAGGGGGAGGTGTATTTGTCGAGGATCACGGGAGGGTCCTATCTGCCGGTGAAGGCTGGCGTGCGTCGATTGGTGAAGGCGGCGATCCCCTCGCTGGCGTCGGACGTGCCGAGCGCGAGCAGGAAGTTGCGGCGTTCGTGGGCGAGGCCCTGCTGGAGCGGCAGGTCGTTGGCCCGGCGGGCCGAGTCTGCGGCGTACGCGACGGCTCGTGGGGCGTTGCGGGCGATCTGCTCGGCGAGGTCGAGAGCGCGGTCGAGCACCTCGCCATCGTCCACCACCTCCGCGACGAGACCCGCGGCGCAGGCCCATTCGGCGTCAACCGGCGCGCCTGCTAGGAGCATGCGCATCGCCTTCGCCTTGCCGATCGCGTGAACGAGGCGCTGCGTGCCCCCGGCGCCCGGGATCACCCCAAGCTTCACCTCGGGCACGGCGAAGCGGGCCGATCGCCCGGCAACTGCGGTGTCACAGGCGAGCACGAGCTCGCACCCGCCACCGAAGGCGACTCCACGTACCGCCGCAATCGTCGCAATCGGCAGGGACGCGAGGGTCTCGAAGAGCCGGTCGAACGCCAATCTCTCCAGTGGCGATGCGTCGACCATGTGGGGGATCTCGCTGATGTCGGCCCCGGCGCAGAATGCCGTCGGGGACCCGGTGAGGACTACGACGCGGACAGCCTGATCGGCCGCCGCCTCGGCAAGCCGGTCGGCGAGCTGGTCCACGAGCTCGCGGCTCAGGGCGTTGAGTGCGGAGGGGCGGTCGAGCGTGAGGACCGTTGTGGCGCCCCAGGTCTCGATGGTCACGAGCTGCTCAGGCATTGACCTGTCCTCCGTAGGTGTTCGCACGAGTGGAGCGGATCCGCTTCTTGTCGAACTTGCCCACGCTGGTGCGCGGGATCTCCTCGACGACCTCGATGGCGTCGGGCAGCTGCCAAGGGGCGAACGCGCTCGACAGGTGGGTGCGCACGTCGTCGAGCGTCACCTCGTGGCCGGGCTTGGCAACGACCAGCACGAACGGCCGCTCCTGCCACTTCGGGTGCGCGAGCCCCACGACGGCGGCCTCGGCGATGGACGGGTGGGCGAGCAGCAGGTTCTCCATGTCGATCGAGGAGATCCACTCGCCACCGCTCTTGATGACGTCCTTGAGCCGGTCGGTGACCTTGAGGTATCCGTCGGCGTCGATGGTGCCGACGTCGCCGCTGCGCCAGTAGCCGTCGTGGAACCGGCCGGCGCGGTCGTCCTCAGGCATGTGGTGGTAGGTCGTGGTGATCCACGGCCCGCGCATGCAGATCTCGCCCTGGGTCACGCCGTCCCAGGGGACGTCGTTGCCCATTCCGTCGATGAGCCGTACGTCGACGCCCGAGACGGGAAGGCCCTGTTTGCGTTTGAGCTCCAGCAGCTCACCTTCAGTCAGCCGCTCACGCACGCTCGGCTTGTAGCGGTTCATCGTCACCAGCGGCGTGGTCTCGGTTGCCCCGTAGGCGTGCACGATCTCGGCGCCGGTCAGGTCGTGGAAGCCACGCATCATCGTCAACGGCGGCTCGGTCGCGCCGGACATCATGCGCAGCCGCGACAGGTCCGGCTTGTGCTCGAGCGTCTCGATGTAGTGCAGCATCGGCAGGAAGATCGCCGGCGCGCCGTTGGTGATGGTGACGCCTTCGGCGATGATCGCGTCGGTGAGCGGCTTGGTGTCCTCGGCCATGTAGCGGCCGGGAAGCACGATCTTGTTGGCCATCAGCGTCGCCGCCTGTGGGAGCCCCCACGCCTGCCCATGGAACATCGGTGTGATCAGCATCGTGCAGTCGTCCAGGACCATGCCGATGTTGGTGGCGATGGCATACGAGTGAAGGACGATGGCGCGGTGCGAGTAGTAGACGCCCTTGGGGCGGCCGGTCGTGCCGGTCGTGTAGCAGGCGCTGTAGGCGGCGTGCTCGTCGACCTCGGGCCAGGTGATGCGGGCGCTCGCTGCCGCCACGAGGTCCTCGTAGTGAAGCACGTTGGGCAGCGTGGTCTTGATCTGCGAGAGCGGCTTGTCGGTCATCACGACCCAGGCCCGCACGTTGGGCAGGCGCGGGGCGACGGCTTCGGCGACGGGCAGCAGGGTCTCGTCGACGCAGATGACGGAGCTGCCGCTGTCTTCGATGACGAAGGCAAGGTCCTCGGGCCCGAGCCGGAGGTTGAGCTGGACCATGACGGCCGCGAGCCCGGGGATGGCCCAGTACAGCTCGTAGTGGCGTCGGCTGTTCCAGTCCAGGATGCCGACCCGCTCCCCCGGTTGAACGCCCAGCCCCCGAAGGGCGTTGGCGCCGCGGATGATCCGCTCGTATGCCGCCGCGTACGAGTAGCGCGCCCATCCGCCGTCCGAGGTGCGGTAGACGATCTCACGTTCGGGGTGCGTGCGTGCTGCGTGGCGGATGAGGGTCGTGGTGTTGAGCTGGACGTCGTCCCCCATCGTGGAGGGGTAGCCGGTGACGATGGTCCGGCTCGGGGATGTTGTGGTCATGGCGTTCTCCTTCAGCGTGCGGCCATGCGCAGGGCTCCGTCGAGACGGATCACCTCGCCGTTGACCATCTGGTTCTCGATGATGTGGACGGCGAGGGCGGCATACTCCGCCGGGTCGCCGAGTCGTGCGGGGAAGGGCACCTGCTGGCCGAGGGAGTCGCGCGCGGCCTGAGGCAGCGCGCCCATCATCGGGGTGAGGAACAGGCCCGGCGCGATGGTGGCCACGCGGATCCCGTAGCGGGCGAGCTCACGCGCGATGGGCAGGGTCATCGCGACGACACCGCCCTTGGACGCCGCGTAGGCCGCCTGGCCGATCTGCCCGTCGAACGCGGCGGCCGAGGCGGTGTTGACGATGACGCCACGTTCTCCGCTGGGGCCAGGCTCGGCCTGGCTCATCGCGGCGGCGGCCAAGCGAATGACGTTGAAAGTGCCGGCGAGGTTCACGGCAAGGACCTTCGTGAAGACGTCCAATGCGTGCGGGCCGCTCCTGCCGAGCACCTTCTCGGCCACACCGATGCCCGCGCAGTTGACGACGCCCGAGAGTCGTCCCGGCTGCTGGGTGGCGACGTCAACGGCGTGGGTCACCGCGTCGGGGTCGGTGACGTCAGTCTCGACGAACACCGAACCGGCGGGTGCGGTCCCGGCGAGGTCCGCGACGACGACGTGCGCGCCTCGCTCAAGCAAGGCGGCGGTGGTCGCGCCCCCGAGCCCGGATGCGCCTCCGGTGACCAGGAAGGTGCGGTTGCTGATGTCCATGGCGGTTCCTCTCAGGCGATGCGCTCGATGATGGTGGCGTTGGCCATGCCGCCGCCCTCGCAGATGGTGAGCAGGCCGTATCGGGCCTGCCTGCGCTCGAGTTCGTTGACTAGCTGGGTGAGCAGCCGGGCGCCGGTCGAGCCGAGCGGGTGACCGATGGCGATGGAGCCGCCGTTGACGTTGAGCTGGTCCTCGGGGTACCCGAACTCCTCCCGCCACAGCAGCGGCACCGGCGAGAAGGCCTCGTTGACCTCGACCAGGTCGATGTCGCCGACGGTGAGGCCCGCCTGGTCCAGGGCCTTCTGGCTGGCCGGGACGATTGCGGTGAACTGCAGGACCGGGTCGTCGGCGGCCACGGCCATCGAGACGATCCGCGCGCGGGGGCGCAGGCCGGCCGCCTCGGCTGCGGCGCGCTCGGCCACCAGCAGGGCGGCGGCGCCATCGCTCATCTGGGAGGCGTTGCCGGCAGTGATGAGCCCGTCCGGCGAGAACACGGGCTGGAGGGCGGCGACCCGCGCAGGGTCGATGTCGGAGCGGATGCCCTCGTCCCGGACCATCGGTGTGCTCGTGCCATCCTTATCCGTGCCGTGGAGGGGCACGAGCGCCGAGGTGAAGTGGCCGGCGTCGGTTGCGGCAGCGGCGCGCAGGTGGCTCTGGACGCTGAAGGCGTCGAGCTGCTCGCGGGTGAAGGCCCACTTTTTCGCCACGAGCTCGACGGACGGGCCCTGTGCGGGCAGGTCGCCGTCGAACCGGGCGAGGGCCCGCTCGCCGTACCAGTTCCCTCGTTCGCCGCCGGGGACGAAGAGCGGGCCGAGGTCGACCCGGCTCATGGACTCGACGCCAGCGCCGATGGCGAAGTCGTACTCGCCGGACTTGATCGCCTGGGCCGCGAAGTGAACAGCCTGTTGCCCGGACCCGCACTGCCGGTCGAGCGTCGTGCCAGGCAGCCCGATGGGTAGGCCGGCGCCGAGCAGAGCGTTGCGGGCGACGTTGCCGGTCTGTTCGCTGCGCTGGATGGCGCAGCCGACGATGACGTCGGAGAGACGCTCCGGGTCCACGCCCGTGCGGTCGGTGAGGTGGGCGAGCGTGTGCGCGAGCAGGTCGACGGGATGCCAGGTGCGCAGCAGGCCGCCGCGCTTACCGACGGGTGTGCGGACGGCGTCGACGATGACGGCTTCACGGGTCATGGTTGGGCTCCTTGCGGGCGGGCGCGGAAGGTGGTCAGGGCGTGGTGGAACTCGGGCGTGGAAGCGTTGGCGACCTGTGCGGCCGCCTCGCGGTGCAGGGCGTCGTCGAGGGTGTCATCGCATGTCGCGTCGAGCAGGTGCTTGGCGCGGGCCTGGGCAGATGGGGAGAACGCGGCGAGCCGCCGGGCCAGGTCGTCGACGGCCGTGTCGAGCTCGTGCGCCGGAACGCAGCGGGTGATGAGCCCGATCCGGGTGGCCCGCTCGCCGTCGACGTCGTCCCCGAGCAAAGCCAGCTCCCTCGCCTGCCGGAGGCCGACGAGCCGCGGCAGCACCCAGCTTCCGCCGAGGTCGATCGACAGCCCGACACGCGGGAAGATCTGCGCGAACCGTGCTGCCCAGGCCGGATGATGCGTCGCGCGGTACATCATCCCGCCGATGAGCAGCATGTCGAGGCTGGCCGAGTGGTAGAGCGGCGCGACGTGCAGCATCCGTTCCCCCTCGTGCAACCCGAGACTGAGCGCCGTGTTAATCCCCACCCAGAGGATGCAGTGCTGGTCGAAGAGCGCCCTTGGGTCGCCCGGTCGTGCCGGAGGTGTAGATGATGAGCGGGTCGTCGTCCTCGGCGACCTCGACATCGAGCGGGTCCCCGGACTGCGTGGACGAGGCTGTGAGCACGTCGTCGAAACCGTTCGCATCCCCCAGCGCGAGGGCAGGTACGCCGCCCGAGCCCTTGTGCTGTGCCTGCCATCCGCGGACATTTTCGACGAGCTCGGGTCCGAAGAGGAGCAGCCTCGCGCCGGAGTCCGTGACGAAGTGGTCGACTTCGGGCGGCGCGGACCGCGGATTGACCGGCACGACGATGGCCCCCAGCCGGAACCCGGCATAGAGCGCGATGACGAGGCGTCGCTGTTGCCGGCGAGCAGCAACAATCGGTCCCCCTTGCGCAGCCCCCGGTCGGCCAGCTCGCGGGCGACCTGGTTGACGATAGCGTCGAGCTGGGCGTAGCTAGATGTCTTCGCGCCGAACCGGAGAGCGGGCCGGTCGGGCACTCGTGCGGCCGTCCGGGCAAGGACCCGAGCGATGCTGGGCATGACGTGCTCCTAGGTGTCGCGGGTCAGACGAGGCCTGAGGCCGCGCCTGAGGCCGCGGCCGAGGCCGTGATGGCGACAGGGCGTGCCATGGCGGCTCCCGGTTGGTGGACGGCGACGATCGGGATGTCCAGAGCACGTCCCAGCGCTTCCCAGTGCGCACTGGTCTCCGAGGCGAGCTCGGCCTCGAGCTCGTCACGGGTCGCGCCGATGGACACCGCAAGGCGCTCGCCGAAGTGCGGTTCGATCGCTGCCACGGCGACGTATCCGTCAGCGCTCGGGTAGAGGCCGTATGCAGCACTCCCGCCGCCCAGGACGTCACCGGAACCGGTCAGGCCGTGCCGCACGCCGGCCGACGCCGCGGCCGCGGCATCGTCGAGGACTACCCTCTCGTGGGCGCACGGTTCGCCGAGCTGACGACGACGGATTCCGGCCAGGGTTGCACTGACGGCGCGTTCACCGCCCAGCAGGTCGACGAGAGGCACGAGAGGCATCGAGGGAGGGTCGAGCGTTCCCCAAGCCGCCTGGTACGTGAGGTCGTGTCCCGCCTCGTCAGCGCGGTCGCCGTCGTAGCCGACGATCTCGACCAAGACCAGACCGTGGCGCTCGACGAGCGACAAGAGCCCCAGCCTCACTAGGGCCGAAGGCCGCATCGAGGTGAGGAGAACGTCAGCGCCCGAAAGGCGCCGATCCAGCTCTGCACGCCCTTCTACCCTCTTGAGGTCGATCGTGACCACCTCCTGCCCGGCGGTGAGCTCCGCGTACCACCCGGGGGCCACGGTCCGCAGAGGGTCGCCGGACGGCGGCTCGACCTTGCAGACCTCGGCGCCCAGCGACATGAGGCGAGCGCAAGCCAGAGGCCCTGGCAGGTTGACGGCCAGCGAGACGACCCTGACGCCACGCAACGGCGGGATGGGAGTGGGGCCCATGGCTCCTCCTCGAAAGCGACTCCGCTATACGAATGTATAGCGCGCTGCTGTACATTTGTATAGGAGATTGGTGGATCGCGCAATGGGTACGATCAGCCGTCCCGTAGAAACCACAGGAGGAACCGACATGGCGCAGCCCGTTGCGGCCGAGCGCCTCCTCGCAACCGACGTCAGCGCGAAGGCAAGGATTTTGGGCGCAGCGCTTGAGCTCTTCGCCGAGCGCGGCGTGGATGCCACCCCGATGCGGACGGTGGCCACCGCCGCCGGCGTCACGGTCGGGCTCATCGTGCATCACTACGGCACGAAGGAGGCGCTCCGCGAGGCCGTCGAGCTCGCAATCGTGAGCCAGTTCGCCGCGGCCATCGCCTCCGTTCCCTTGGGGGGCTGCCCTCCCGAGCAGCTAACGGGTGCCCGCGACCGCGCCGTGGCGCAGATGCTCGCCGCCGATCCCTCCCTCGTGGACTACCTGCGCCGAGCCCTGCTCGACAGCAGCACGGAGCACGGCGGTCTCGTGAGCCGCCTCAGCCAACTATCCGCACAGCAGGTCCACGAGCTGCGTGAGGCGGGGATCATATCGACGAAGCACACCATCGGTGAGCAGGTCATAGCGATCATGGTGCGTCAGCTCGGACGGCTGTTCCTGCAACCCTTGATCGACCGCATCGGGAATGAGTTCGCAGACGACCTCGAGGGCAGGGAACTGCCGCAACTCGTCGTTACCGTGACTCGCTGAGGTCCACCGAACCTGTTAGGCGCTGCTGCCATGCCGCGACGGCAGCGCCCTATCCCCTGCGAAGGTTCGCAACTCAACCGACCCTCTCCGTCGTCGCCCAGCTCCGATCGGCCAGCCTGGCGACAGAGCGCTCACGGCCGAATCGGACGAAACCGACCGATTGGAGGGCCGAGCTACTCGCGTCGTTGTCGGTGGCGGTTCCGGCCACGAGCTGCGCAGGCCCAGGCCCACCGCCGTGGGCGGCCGGCGACGCCGTGCGTGGCTGCGAGAAGCGGCGCTTCCTTCGCGCTCCGGCTAGCCCCAGAACTCGTCGTTGGCCGCCGTGTCCTCGAAGAACTCGCGGGCCTCGGTGACTCGCCCGTCAGCAACTGGAAGACGATGACCCCGTGCTGATCCAGAGTGTTCGTGCCACGCGTGGCGTGGACCCTGTTCAACCTCACCTAGTGGCTGTCCCCGCCAACGACATCGTCGGGGGTGACCACCACCAAACTGCCCTCCGAGCGTGTCATCAACTCGCCGAAGAACGACGATCGCATCCGGCCCTGCTTCGTCCCTGAGAGGGACCCGCCGCCGGGCATGTGCCAAGCCGCATCGTCCGCAAAGAGCTCAGTGAGCGCCGCCATGTCACCAGCACTGAAAGCTGCGTATCCCCGCCGGACGACGGGCTGCCCAGGTTTGGTTGACACCTGACGTGTGAGGATTCGTCCTCGCTGGAAGGATGTCGGTCATGGCGAAGCCGTATCCCAAGGAGTTCCGCGACGACGTCGTGGCGGTTGCCCGTAAGGGCGGTGCTCCGTTGAAACAGATCGCGAAGGACTTCGGGATCTCCGAGGGTTGCCTGTCGAACTGGATGAAGGCCGCCGACGTCGAGGACGGTCACCGTCCCGGCGTCACGGTCAAGGAAGCCGCCGAGCTGCGGGAGGCGCGCAAGCGGATCCGGCTGCTGGAGCAGGAGAACGAGGTCCTGCGGCGGGCGGCTGCCTACCTGTCACAGGCGAACCTGCCGGGAAAATAGTCTTCCCGCTCGTCCGTGAGATGGCCGCGACCGGTGCCCCTGACGCTTCTGTCAGGGTGCCGGTCGCGGTGGCGTGCAGGGTGCTGGGCCTGACGACCCAGGGGTACTACAAGTGGCTCAAAGAGCCTGTCTCGGATCGGGACTGGGACGACGCGCACCTGATCGAGGCCGCTCTCGGGGTCCACGCCGAGGATCCCGGCCTCGGGTACCGGTTCATCGCCGACGAGCTCGCCGACCTCGGAATCGTCGCCAGTGAGAACCGGGTGTGGCGGCTGTGCTCGGCGCAAGGCATCCTCGCAGCGCATCACCGACGCCGAGGCTCGGGCCGTCGGCCGGGCCCACCGGTGCACGACGACCTGCTGAAGACGGCCGACGCGACGGGGCGGCCCACCCGCGACTTCAGCGCCGCCCGGCCGAACGAGAAGTGGTTGACCGACATCACCGAACACCCCACCGCCGAGGGCAAGCTCTACCTGTGTGCGGTCAAGGACTGCTACTCCAACAAGATCGTGGGCTACTCCATCGACTCGCGCATGAAGTCCTCCCTGGCTGCCTGCGCCATCCGTAACGCGATCGCGCTCCGCGCCCCGGCGGGCACCATGCTGCACAGCGACAGGGGCGCCCAGTTCCGGTCCAAGAAGGTGATCCGGCTGCTGAAGAACAACGGCCTGCTCGGGTCGATGGGCCGGGTCGGCGCGTGTGGTGACAACGCGGCCATGGAGAGCTTCTTCTCGCTGCTGCAGAAGAACGTCCTGGACACCCGGAGATGGGAATCCCGGGAGGAACTGCGGCTCGCGATCGTGGTCTGGATCGACACGAAGTACAACCGCCGCCGCCGGTAACGCGGCCTGGGAAAGCTCACCCCGGTCGAGTTTGAGATGATCTACACAGCCGCAGACGCGGCCTGAGAACCATCAACCCCGAGTGTCAACCAAACCGGGGGCAGTCCCGGCTCGGCGGCAAGGCCGGTTAGGGGCCAGCTGGCCTGAGTGGGTACCGCTCGTGGCAAGCTGACACGTTCGGAGCTCCATCTAGGGATCTCTAAGAATCTCTAAACATCGCCTATACCAGCATAATGACAACGTCTAGTACGCGTATCGCATCAGGTGAATCAATCGCTTCGACTGGTCCACTGCCCCGTTGACACCGTTGAACCTTAGCCTGCCATGCGGCAACGCAGAAACGCCCAGTCACAGCGGTGGGCGGCGTGGGGGAAGACGGCTGTTCGAGGCCCAGCGCAACCCGTCGTGACACGCCGTTGAACTGCATCGTGTGGCTGGCATGTGCGGGTGAGCCCGGCCACGTGGGCACCATCACGCGGGTTGCCGTCAGTCTGGGCGGCGGCCGCGGATCCTCTCGAGCGGCCGGCGCGGGAGCTCCGGCAGCTGGGAGGCGCGCCCGTGCAGGGCGAGGAGGATGGTGGCCACCGTCGAATCCTGGGCCGGGGTGCGATCGAAGGTGGTGAGATTCAGCGGCGCTTTGAACCGGGTTCGGGTGACTGCCTTGGCGTAGGTGAACTCCCGCAACCCGTCGGGTCCGTGGATCCGCCCGAAGCCCGAATCGCCCACCCCGCCGAACGGGAGCGACGGCACGCCCGCGAACGAGATCACCGAGTTGATCGAAGTCATCCCGGTGCGGAGCCGGCGCGCGAGGTCGTTGCCGCGCTTGGCCGTGAAGATCGCCGAGCCCAGGCCGTACTTGCCGCCGTTGGTCAGCTCGACCGCCTCGTCCATGTCACGCACCTTGCGCACGGTCACTGTCGGCCCGAACGTCTCCTCTGTGACCGCATCGCTGTCCTCGGGCACGTCAACAAGCAGGGTCGGCTGCACGAACCGGTCCCCCACCGCTTCGGTGCCGCCCACGATTGCCCGTCCGCCGCGGGCGAGCGCGTCCGCCACATGCCGGCGTACGACGTCGAGCTGGCCATGCATCGTCATCGGGCCGATCTTCGCGTCGACGTCGGTGCCGCCGTGCACGGCGCGTGCGCGCTCGGCGAGCAGTTCGACGAACCGGTCGTGCACCCGCTCGTGGACGTAGACCCGCTCGACCCCGACGCACGTCTGGCCGGCGTTGGCGAACGCTCCCCACGCGGCCGCGCCTGCCGCGGCCTCGAGGTCGGCGTCCTCATCTACGAGGAGTGCGTCCTTGCCGCCGGCTTCGATGATAACCGGGGTCAGCGTTTCGGCGCAGGCGGCCATCACCCGCTTGCCCGTGGCGGTCGAGCCGGTGAAGGCGATCTTGTCCACGCCGGCCCTGCACAGCGCCGCGCCGGTCTCGCCGTACCCGGTCACGACCTGTAGCACGCCGTGGTTGGGCACGACCTCGCGCAAGCTGTTGGCGAGCCAGATACCGACCGCGGGCGTCAGCTCGCTCGGCTTGAAAATGACGGTGTTCCCGGCGGCCAAGGCGTAGCCGATCGAGCCCATCGGCGTGAAGACCGGGTAGTTCCAGGGGCCGATGACACCGACGACGCCTAGGGGGAGGTACTCCACTGATGCGGCCTGGTTGGCCAGCAGCAGGCCTGACGAAACTCGCCGGCGGCCGAGCACCTTCTCGGCGTGCGAGCCGGCCCAGGCGAGGTGGTCGATCGCCAGGGCGCACTCGAGCTGGGCGTCGCCGTGCGGCTTGCCGGTCTCCTGGTAGACGAGGTCGCACAGCTGCGCGAGCCGGCGGGTGATGACGCCGCGCCACTGGGTCAGCACCTGCTTGCGGCCGTCGAATCCAAGCCCGGCCCACCAGTCTGCCGAGGCGCGCGCCCGGGCGACGGCCGCCCGCACGTCAGCCTCCTCATGGACGGCGTGCACACCCACCACGTCGCCGGTGGCGGGATTGACTGACTCGAACCGGCGGCGCTCGGACGCGCTGTTCGCGGGCGTCGTGGAGGTGGTCGTGGTCATTTCAGGCCTTTCCGCGCAGAAGGTCGGCGGCACGCTCGCCGATCATGATCGTGGGGGCGTTGGTGTTGCCGCGGGTCACCATCGGCATCACGCTGGCGTCCGCGACCCGAAGGCCCTCGACGCCGCGGACCCGCAGCTGGGGGTCGACCACCGCGCGCTCGTCGGCCCCCATTGCGCAGGTGCCAACGGGGTGGTAGAGGGTCTGGGTGTAGGCACGGAGGTGCTCGACCACCTGCGCGTCGGTCGGGTCGTCGCCCCAGGCCTCCATCGTCGGCAGGCCGGGACCCGCGACGTGTTCGGCGAGCGGACCCGTCGCGAGCGTCTCGAGCATCCGGCGCACGCCGGCGGTCATCGCGTCGAGGTCAGCCGGGTCGTCGTAGTAGCCGGGATCGATCTCGGGTTGCCAGCATGGGTCGGTGGAGCGCAGCCGCAGCGATCCGCGGCTGGCGACCGAAACGAGGGTCGGCGCGATGGTCACCATCCGTGCGGTGGCTTCGTGCAGGCCGTTGTCCCAAAAGCCGGTGGGCGCCACGTGCACCTGCAGGTCGGGCGCCGGGAGGTCGTCCCGGCTGCGCCAAAAGCCGCCGCCCTCGGCGACGTTCGAGACCAACGGGCCGGTGCCGGTCGCCTTGGCCCGGGCGAACTGCACCAGGTTGTTGTGGTCCATCAGGTCGGTCGTCCCCCGGGTGCGGAATACCAGCGGCACGACCGGGTGGTCGTGAAGGTTCTGCCCTACAGCAGGCAGGTCGACGACCACCTCGACGCCCACCTCGCGCAGGTGGGCAGCCGGTCCGATGCCCGAGAGCATCAGCAACTGCGGGGAGTTTACCGTCCCTCCAGCGAGCACCACCTCCCCGTCAACGTACGCCGTGCGGATCCTGCGCCCGTGCTGGTAGGCGACGCCCACGGCCCGGCCCCCCTCGACGACGACTCGCTCGACGAGCGCGCCGGTCCGGACCGTGAGGTTCGGCCGCCCGCCCGCCGGCTCGAGGTAGGCATTCGCGGTCGACCAGCGCCGGCCCTTGCGGCAGGTCACCTGGTACAGCCCGGCACCCTCCTGCTCGGCGCCGTTGAAGTCGTCGGTCGGCTTGAACCCCGCCCTCACGGCCGACTCGACCCAGGCGGTCGTAAGCGGGTGGGTGTAGCGGCGGTCCTCGACGTGCAGCGGTCCGTCCTGCCCGTGAAACGGTCCCCCCAGCCGGGTATTGCCCTCGGACCGGACGAACGCCGGCAACACGTCGTCGAACCCCCACCCCGTCGCACCGTAGGCGTCGCGCCAGGTGTCGTAGTCCGCGCGGTTGCCGCGGATGTAGATCATGGCGTTCATCGACGAACAGCCGCCGAGCGCCTTCATCCGTGGCCAGTAGGCGCGGCGGCTCTGCAGTTGCTTCTGCTCGGCTGTCTGGTAGTTCCAGTCCCACCGGGTCTTGAACAGGTTGGCAAACGCCGCGGGGATGCTCACCTCGTCGGCGTCGGCTGGGCCTCCAGCCTCGAGCAGCAGGACCGAGATGGACGGGTCCTCGGTCAGTCGCGCCGCGACCACGGCGCCGGCACTCCCGGCCCCTACCACCACGTGGGTAAAGACTTCCCGGTCCGTCACGACGTCCCCCTTGACTCGACCGTCCGCTCGAGCCCACCGAGGTCGATCCGGGTTCCCTCGGTGATGATGCGCTTACTGGTCGCGAAATCCCGTAGGCGGTTGACACAGTGAGCGGCTATCAGCTCACCGCTTCGCAGGTAGTAGCAGGTGAAGTCGCGGTCTCTGAGCGGATCACCGTCCAGGACGATGTCGTCGTAGCCGGTGTTGAGTCCCGCGATCTTGAGTTTGAGGTCGTACTGATCCGACCAGAACCACGGGAGTGCCGCGATCTCCTTGTCCTTGCCACAGATGGTTGCCGCTGCTACCTTGGCCTGCTCCACCGCACTCGGAACCGACTCCAGACGGATCCGGCGGCCGTAGCGGGCCATGTCATGGGACGTGCAGTCCCCGGCCGCCACGATGGTGGGATCACTGGTGCGCGCGTAGGCGTCGATCAGGATTCCGTCGTCCACGACCAGGCCCGCGGCTTCGGCCAGCTCCGTGGTCGGCTCGATCCCGATCCCGACGATCACGAGGTCGGCAACGACGGACTCGCCACTGGCCAGCACCACCTCCCGCACGCGGCTGTCGCCGACAAGCGCCTCGACCACGGCGTTCGTCCTCACGTCGACGCCCTCGCCTTGGTGAACCCGCGTGAAGAACGCCGACACCTCAGGAGCGGTGACCCGCTCGAGGACCCGATCTGCGGCCTCCAGGACCGTGACGTGGAGGCCCAACGCGCGCAGCGACGCGGCGGTCTCCAGACCGATGTACCCACCCCCGACGATGACGGCATTCCGGCCCGGTACCGCGTCCCCGCGAATCCCCTCTACGTCCGACGACCGACGCAGGTAGTGGACCCCGTCGAGATCGGCACCCTCCGCGCGGAGACGTCGGGGGTGTGCTCCTGTACAAAGAGCGAGAGCGTCATAGGACAACCGGTCACCCGTGCCGAGCACGACCTCGCCCGCCGACCGGTCGATCTCCTCCACGCTTGCGGTCACGCGCTTGATGTCCTGCTTGACGTAGAAGTCCTCCGCACGGATGGCCAACTCCGTCAACCCGAGCTTGCCAGCGAGGTACGCCTTGGACAAGGGAGGTCGCTGGTACGGCAGCACCGGTTCGTCCCCGACGAGCAGGATCTCGCCGGGCCAGCCACCCTGGCGAAGGCTGGTAACCAGCTGCGCTCCGGCATGGCTGGCCCCGACGACCACCGCGCGCACTGAGCTCATCCGGCGCGCCTAGGGGTGAGTTCGACCATCAGCTTGCTGATTCCGCGGACGAAGTTGGACTGCACGTACTCCGGCTCCCCGACGACGTCGATTCTCTCAAAGCGCGGGAGCAGCTCCTCCCAGAGGATCCGCAGCTGCAACTCTGCCAAACGGTTGCCCATGCACCGATGCACGCCGAACCCGAAAGCGATGTGATTGCGAGCGTTGCGGCGATCGATGATCAACTCGTCCGGTCGCTCGAACACGGTCTCATCGCGGTTGCCGGAGGCGTACCACATGACCACCTTGTCACCCTTGCGGATCGTCTGACCGTTCAGCACGGTGTCGGTCTTCGCGACCCGCCGCATGTAGGCGAGCGGCGTCTGCCAGCGGATGATCTCCGAGACCATGGTTGGGATCAGCTCCGGGTTGGCCTTGAGCTTCTCGAACTGGTCGGGGAACTGGTTGAGCGCGAGAACGCCCCCACTCATCGAGTTGCGTGTGGTGTCGTTGCCCCCGACGATGAGCAGAACCAGGTTGCCGAGGAATTCCATGGGACGCTTGATCAGGTCCTTAGTGCTCTCGTCGCTCTGCAGCATCGTGATCAGGTCGAACCCGGGCTCTTCGCCCGCCGCGAGCCGGGCGGCCTTGTCGTGCCACAGGGCGCTGATGCCACGCGCCATGTCCACCATGCCGCGGAAAAGCTCGTCGTTGTCGGACGGACCGCCATTGGCCTGCTCCATCGAGGTCGCCAAGTCCGACCACTCCACGAGCTTGCGGCGCTCTTCGAAGGGGAAGTCCAGCAGCGTTGCCAGCATGCGGGCGGTCAGCTCGATCGACACAGTGCTCACCCAGTCGAACGGTTCGTTGACGGGCAGGTTGTCCAGGACATCCCTGACGCGCTCCCGGATGAGGCCTTCCATCTCGCGGAGGTTCTTCGGAGCGACGACACCTTGGACGGCTCGCCGGTGCACGTCGTGCTTGGGCGGGTCCATGGCGATGAACATGGCGATGTCCATGAACCGCGGCGGTTCCCCGATGATGATGAAAGGCTCTGCCGAGAAGACCTCGTGGTTCTTGTCCACCGCGATGATGTCGGCGTGACGCGTTACGGACCAGAACGGTCCGAAGGCACTGTTGGGCTGGTAGTGCACCGGGGCCTCGTTGCGCAGGCGCTCGAAGTAGGACGCCCAGCGCCCCTGGCGGTAGAGGAACGGGTTGCTTAGGTCGATGTCAACCAGCGCGACGTCCTCGACCGGCGGAATCGGCCGTTCGACGAACAACTTCTCCCCGTTCATGCCTGTGAGGAAGCGTCGACCCTTGTCGTAGAGGTGAGCGCCCTGGATCTGTCGATCCAGCGGGATGGCCGCCTCGACCTTCATCTTCACTGCTTCGGGGATCTTCATCTCGTCGAACCTCCTGCTACCACTGGGACTCGGGCAATTGCACGGTCAAGCCGTCCCACGACCCGCAGACCTTGACTTGGCACGACAGTCGAGACGTCGGCAGTCGGTCGGGGTTCATCGACAGCATTTCCTCCTCCTCGGGGCCGGGCGGGCCGACCGTGTCGGCCCAGCTGGGATCGACGATGACGTGGCAGGTGCCGCAGGCAGCCTCTCCGCCGCAGTCAGCATCGATGCCGGGAATGGCGTTGTTCGTCGCCACCTGCATCAACGAGCTCCCCTCCTCGAGGGGTGCCTCGTGCTGCTCCCCGTCGTGCGAAATGAAGGTGATCACTGCCATCTACAACTCTCCTCATCGCTCGCGAATGACGTCTCCCCCGAGGGTGGTTGTCAATCCCCTTCAGGGCAATGTCGTACCGTGTCAGAATGTTGTGAATTGGGATCACTAGGGGGTCGCTGTGTGGAACGAGGAGCCAGGCGTCCCGTCGCTTGCCTTCGTGCAGTTGATGAGCAGTCCAGCGATCGAGGAGGATGCCGTGAAGCGCTTCCGCGCCATCATGGCGCGCGAAGGAACCGGGGAGCTCGCTCTCATCCAGGCCGAAGCCCAGGCGCCGCTACGGTGGTTCCGCGAGGTCTATCCCGAACTCGATGTCGAGCAGGCGACTCGGCTCGGGATCGCCTGCGCAGAACAAGCCCAGATCACATCCTTCGGGCCGCTGAGCCTGCCATTAGTGAGTGCGTGCACTGTCGCTGAGGTCGTGAACCTGCTGACTTATCTGCCGTTGATCACCCAGGCCGTGAGCACCCAGGTCCATCCGCAGCAGGATGGGCTGACGATCCGGCTGTCAGGCAACGCGGGAGACGCCGGCCTGGACTGCCTGGTCCTCATCTATTGCGGACTCGCTCTGATGCGCTTGATCGACCTGCTTGTCGGCGACGTGTCCGACGTGACTATGCACGGCCCCTGGCCGGAGCCAAGCTTGCTACCCCAAGAGTCCGAGAGGGCGTCCCGGCTCGTCTTCGACGCCCCCTTTTCCTACCTGCTTGTTCCTGCGAGGACGCTTCAGGCGGCCTGTCGCTTCCCCGACCCGCTCGCCCACGGACTCGCCGTCGACCAGCTTCAGCAGGCGCTGGCACGTCGGGCCGGCACCCCGGAGTTCACCCGCAGAGTGCGGGCGTTGTTGGACGACGGCCCCGGGATGAGGACGATCCAGTCGGTCGCGGACGAGCTCTCAATGTCCTCGAGCACGCTGAAACGTCGCCTGGCCGAGGAGGATACGAGTTTCAGCGAAGTGCTACAGAAGTCGCTGCTGGAGCGCGCCAAGATGCAGTTGCTCGACCCGTCCACATCGGTCACTGAGGTTGCCACCGAGCTTGGCTACAGCGATCTCACGAACTTCTCGCACGCCTTCAAGAGATGGACCGGCAGTTCACCGAGCCACTTCCGACGACCGCACCAGCACCGTTGAGGCACGGCTTCCAGCGCGCCCGCGCCTCGGCAGGACTGGCGGTGACAGCGGTCACGAGAAACTGCCCGGAGGCGGCCAGGTAGCTGCCCGGTTGCGGCCATGTAGCTGCCCGGTAGCGGCTATGTGAGTTGCCCGGTTGCGGCCATGTAGCTGCCCGGTAGCGGCTATGTGAGTTGCCCGCTTCATCACCGGACGTCGGCCACGCGACCGTCGACCGGGTTACGGGGCTCTTCGAAGTTAGCCGGGCAGCACGGTCTTCCTGGCTGAAAGCCGCCGGTGTTGGCGGGTGCAGGACCACCGTATGCGGCGTCTGTGGTTGACCGGGTTGCGGAACCCGAACGCGTCCCTTCCGACGTGCTTGGCGAGGCGGTTGAAGCTTATCTGGAGCCCGCGTGGGGAAGTGGTCGGTGACCTGCGTGTTTGCGTCGATTACATGTCGCTGACGGGGGCGCGGTTGGCGGCCCGGTTTTCGCCGATGCGGGTGGCGAGTTGCAGTCGGAGCGCGTGGTTCTCTGCTCGGAGCGCTTGGACTTCCTGGCGGAGGGTGGTCAGCAGTTCGTCGCGTGAGGCTTGGCTCATGCGCTGGGCGGTGGGTTGTCGGGGGCTGCGGGTGGCGGGTGCTCGAAGTCGGTTGATCTGCTCGCGTAGCTGGGGATCGCGATAGAGCAGGGCCCGGGAGATCCCGGCAGCGTGAGCGACGGAGGCGTAGGTGATGGGGGTGCCGGCGTGGTCGAGGTTCTGAAGCGCGTCGCGGGCCCGTTGACGGGTCGATTCGGCTCGGCGCTGGGTCGCGGCGGCGAGGGCTGCGGTGTTGTCAGCGCGCATCGGGGGCGTCCTGTTCTTCGAGGGTTTCGAGCGCGGCGATGATTCTCGTCAGGTTGTCGGCGACCTTGCGGTGGTTGTCGGCCAGCCGGCCGTTGCCGCGCTGCTCGGCCAGATCGATCAGCTCGAGGGTGTCGTCATGTTGGCGTCGGTGGATCGGTAGGAAGGTCGTGGTGGTCTGGAAGTCCGGGCAGGTCAGGCAGGCGTTCGGGTGCGGGCAGTC
Organism: Terrabacter carboxydivorans; assembly: GCF_039532035.1. Taxonomy (NCBI): domain Bacteria; kingdom Bacillati; phylum Actinomycetota; class Actinomycetes; order Micrococcales; family Intrasporangiaceae; genus Terrabacter; species Terrabacter carboxydivorans. The sequence continues at coordinate 255,331 of NZ_BAAARE010000001.1, forward strand.
CTGCTGGGGTGGCCGTCCGCAGTAGCCGTTGGGCAGGCTGGCCTGCACCCGGGCGAGGTTGTGCTTGATCCACTCGGCCTCGGCGCTGGGACCGTGTGGGTCGAACGGGAGGCGGTCACCGTGGACGTCCACGCGCCGCTGCTGGTAGTCGTCGAAGGCGGCGCGGATGGTGGCGTCGTGGATCGTGGCGTACCGGGCGGTCATCTGGGGTGAGGCGTGGCCGAGCATCTTCTGCACGACGTGTTGCGGCACGCCTGCGTTGATCAACCGGGTCCCGAGGGTGTGGCGGTACTGGTGGGCGGTGACGGTCACGGGCTGGCCGGTCTCGTCGTGTAGGCGATCTGCTGCTGCCAGGCGGCGAGCCGGTGTCGGAGGGTTGCGTAGGAAAACGGTTGGGCTCCATCGGGATTGGCGTGGGGTGAGGGGAACAGCTTTGGGCAGCGGGCTGGCCAGCGGCTGTCCAGGTGGTGTTGTTGGGCACGGACTGCGTCGGCGGCTCGCTGCGACAACGGGACGAGCTGCTCGGTGGTCATCTTGTGGTTGAAGTACTTCAGGCAGGGCCAGCCGGCACTGTCGATGATCACCGGGTTGTACTCCAGCAGGCAGGCGTCGTTGGCGCGCAGCCCGGTCTCTTGGATGAGGATCAGCAGGTGTCGGGTGGTCTCGTCGGGGAGCAGGGCGAGGTTGTCGGGGTCCTCGAGCTGGGTCATCACGAACTCGGGGATGAACCGTGGCAGGGGACGCGGCCGCGGTGGCAGCTCGTCGAGGTACAGCGCCGCGCGGCCGGACAGGCCGGGCATCCAGTCATGGCGGTGGCAGGCCTGCAGGAAGCTGCGCAGGACGACCAGGTACGTGTTCGTCGTGTTCCCCGACAGCTCAGGTGCCGCGGTGAGCCAGGACAGGTAGTGCTCCAAGACCTCTCTGCTGATCCCGCTGGCAGCATCGACTTCCGGGTGGTGGCGATGCAGGAACGCGGCGAACCAGCGCAGGGCGCGCTCGTCGATGCTGACCGAGCCGAACGCCTTGCCGGCGCCGAGCCGGTAGCGGCAGGCTCGTTTGACCGCCTCGCGCAGCCACCGTTGTGGGATGTGGTCGAAGCAGATGGGCGGGACCTTCTTCGGCGAGGGCCGCGCCCCGAGTGCGGCTGCCCGCCACGTGTCCCGCGCGAACTCGGCCTCGGCGTCGAGGCCCTCGGCCAGGTCGAGCGCCTGCCGCCAGGCGAAACGCAGCTGGCCCATCGCCCGTCCACCGGTGTCGGTCAGTCCATGCTCGTGGGCCAGCAAGGTCCAGCGCTCCAGGCCGTGGTCCAGCAGCGAGCCGACCTTGGCGGCGATGACCAGCCTGACGAGGCGGTTGACCATCATCGGGACAAGGCGGATCGTGCGCTGATCGTGGCGGATCTGAATGGAGTAGGCGATCTCCAGCCGCAGCTGCAGCGGCAGCCCGCGAAGGTCGAACGCGTCGATCCGGTCGCTGTGGCCGCCGACCACCGGGCCAGTCGTGGTCGCGAAGAGGTCCAGGTCCCGGCGGCCCTCGTGGGTCCAGCGACCGTAGTGGCTATTGCACAGCAACTTCGTCCAGGCGCCGCGTTCGCAACCGATGACACGGCACTGACCGCGGGCGAAGACCGGGTGCGTGGGATCGGTGTGGATCAGTTCCATTGCGAACTCCGGTCGGACCGCCTCCTGCAGCTTGTCCAGCAGGCTCAGCCCGTCGGTCCTCGCGGCACGCAGCGCAGTGGTCATGACGGGACCGTCCGATCCGACCAGATCCCCGCCCGGACGAGCTCGGCTCGCACGTCCTCGACACCCAGATGGACGTACGTTTCGCTGGTGGTCACGACGGAACGATGGGTCAGCATCCTCGAGACGATCTCGATCGGGACTCCGGCCCGGATCAGTTCCGTCGCTCGGGTGTGCCGCAGCACGTGCGGGCTGAACTCGATCCCCGTCCCGGCCCGCAGCCGCGCCACGAGCTTGGCGACCGCGTCATACCGCATCGGTCGCCCGACCGGCGCCGCGAACAGGTTCACGAAAACGTAGTCACTGTCCAGCTCGCCGTACTCGGTGTGCATGTACTCGCTGTACAACCGCACCAACGGCGCCGAAACCGGCAGCGTGGCAATCGTTTTGGTCTTGGCCCGGGCGCCGTTGACGTTGTCCTCACGCGGAACGATCCGCAACTCGCAACGACGAGAAACGAAGTCGCTGTGGCGCAGCCCGAGCGCCTGACCCACCCTGATCCCTGTCTCTGCCAGCAGCGCGAACAAGAACCGGTCCCGCAGCCGCGTGCAGGCGGCGAGGATCACGGCGATCTCCTCAACGGTCAGCGTGGCCGGCAGCCGCCTCGGCGCCTTCAGCTTGACCGGCCTGGTCGGGATCGGGCGCCCCTTGGTGACATGGTGCAAGAACGGCTTGAACGACCCACGCGGCACCCGGCGCCAAGCAACCAACGACTCAGCCAGGGCCACACCAGTACGGGCGTGGAAGTCATAGAAGCCAAACACGGCCGCCAAGTGCCGGTTGACCGTGGCCTCGCTGCGGCGGGCCGTCGAGGCATCCAGCACGATGACGTTCCCGCCCGGTGCCCGCAGCCAGAACACGAACCGCGAGACGTCCTCGACCCCGGCGCTGGCCCAGTCGGTGCGCCTCAAGGCAAGGAACTCCATCCACAACGCCAGACTGTGCGCGTACGCCCGAACCGTGTTCGGCGACCGCTCGATCGAGGACAGGAACGCCAGATACCGCTCCGCCGCCTCGACCGGCCCGAAGTCTTGATCGACGACGGTCCACGACTCCACCCCCGTGACCGGCATGAGCACCCGCTGTGCCTTCATCAGCACCGCCACCTCGAGGTAGGCCCCCTCCGGCGCACGACCGGATATCCACCCTTCTACTCCCCGTCGTCAGCCACGTGGGGGACGTCGCAGACATGCTCCAGATAACGTGTCGCTGACGCACCCGATCGGCCCCGTGAGCTACATCGATGACACCTCGCTGAGGGCTCCAGATAATGTAGCCCTCCGAGCGGGCGTTGCTGTGGCCGGTGGTGATCGCGGCCAGGACGGCGGGCCACCAGGACTCGATGGTCTCGGCGAGCCGGTGTGCCTCGGGGATGTCGCTGGCGGCGGCCTGCTCGTAGAACTTCCAGAGCCGGTGCGAGATGAGCTCGCGGTCGGCGCTCGTCGGGAGCGCGAGCAGAGCGCGGAGCTGCTCCTTGACGGTGTAGGCGTGCAGCACCTCCAGGCCGGGGTCGCCGGCGTCGATCAGGGCGTTCCACATCCGGGTGAACGACGCGCTGGTGTGCCGCTCGTAGCCGAGGAGCAGGCGTCGGCGGGCGGCCCACTCGGGGTCCTTCTTGCGGCCTCGGCGGCCGCGAGCGTCGCGGGGGGCGTGTTGGCGGACCTCGGTGAGCATCTGGTTGCTCAGGGCGACCAGGTGGAACTTGTCGGCGATGATGACCGCGTGCGGCAGCGCGTCACGGACGGCCTTGGCGTAGGAGGTGGACAGGTCGATGGCCACGTGCGTGACCTGCTCCTTCCACGAATCCGGCTGTGCCGTCAGCCAGTCGGTCACGTCCGAGGCCGTACGTCCGTCGATGTGCGCGAGCAGCCCGGCGGTGCCGGCCGCGTCGACGATGGCGGTGTGCCACCGGTCGTGCGTGATCCGCCACCGTCCGGTGGCCGGGTCCTGTTCCCAGATCGGCTTGCCGCGGCGGGTCTCGTCGATCCCGAGCACCGCGACCTGCGGCAGGTCTTCCTCGAGGATCGGGGAGACGTGCGCGATGAACGCGGCGTGCGCGACCGGCCAGGACACCTCGTGCGCCCGCGCGGCGGAGCTGACGCTGGAGTAGCCGTCCGCGACCGCGGCGCCGACCTGTTCGTACAGCCGCGTGGTGAGCCGGCACCGTGGCGGAAGTTGCGGCAGGACTCCGTGAAGCCAACTCTGGGGCAGCGCGATTCGCGGCAGCGCCACCGGCTCTTGTGCCACACCAGCCGGACCGGCGACGGTCCATACGGCACGTCCCTCGGGCGGGTGGTCGCCGAGCCCTTCCTCGCCGTTGAGATCACCCCGCAGGACGGGCACGCGGCCGCCGCCTCGTCCGCCGTGACCACGTGCACCACCCGGGCGCCGTCCTGCTCGAGCTCGACCCCGATCCGAGCCAACCCGTCGAGCCCGAGCAGCTTCGTGCCGTCCCCGTTGATGACCCGTAGATCCTGCAATTGCGTACGCTGAACCAAGCCCGTGACCTCGCTTCGTGACCATGAACTGCCTTGACAACAGCCATGATCACCGAGGTCACGGGCCCTCACGTCAACGACGCGGCCCGAGCACCTGCCCGGCTAACTTCGGAGAGCCGGTTACGGGCACACTGGCTTGATCCGGCGGTCGTCATCGACTCGAGCGGTCCCGGTCAGCGCTGGAAAGTGCTTCTGTGAAGTGGCCTAGGTCGACGGCGACGAAAACTGCCCGGGCGGTTGCAACGAAGTTCGTCTCGTGCGCAACGGTCGCTGCCGTGTGCATCTTGCGCCCGTCGCGTTCAACGAGGCGTGCTCGCAGTATGTAGTTCCGGCCCAGCAGAACCGGTGCTCGGTAGTCCATCTGCAGGCTGCGTGTGACACCCAGACTGCCCATCCCATATAGCAGGAACCCGAACAGGTCGTCTATCACAGTGGCCACGGCACCACCATGGGCGATACCCGGCGCCCCGACATGTCGCTCGTCGAAGACGTGCTCGGCGACAACGTCCTGTCCGTCGCGGCGGACCTGAAGATGGTGTCCGTGGGGATTGTCAGGGCCGCAGCCCAAGCAGGTCGAGTGATGCGCGCGTAGCTCGTTTGCGTCGCCATGACCTTGAACCGAATCGGCCCAGCTGCCAAGGAGATTCGAAGTCTGCCCCGACAGGGACGACAGATCGGTTGTCTCATATTCGTTCATCGCATCCCGCGATCACAATGACGCATCCGGTATACCCAGCCTGCGCAGCGCCAACCGAGTCATGGCGGCCTTGTCGAACTTACCCGTCGGCGTCGCCACCCAGTCCTCGTCTGCGACGAAGACAACGTTTTTCGGAATCTTGTAGCCGGCCAACTTGCCTCGGCATGCCTCGCGAATTCCCTCCTCGTCTACCTCGGCTCCAGGCTTGAGCTGGACGACGGCCGTGACGGCCTCCCCCCAGTTGGCGTCTGGCACGGCAACAACCATCGCTTTGAGGACCCAGGGCAGTTCCATCTGCAGGAACAGCTCAACCTCCTGCGCACTGACGTTCTCCCCGCCACTCTTGATCGTTTCTTTAAAGCGGCCGCGGTAATAGACGTATCCACGCTGATCGACCCATCCGTAGTCGCCGCTGTGGAAGTAGCCGTCCTCGTCAAACGCCTTCGCCGTCTCTTCGGGCATGTTGTAGTAAACGGAGAATAGAGCCGGGCCCTTGAAACAGATCTCGCCCGGCTGGTCAGGCCCAAGGACACGGTTGGTGGCCGGGTCTTTGATCACCAGGTCTGTGCCGAGCATCGGCCGGCCGTGCGAGAGCCGCATGACTGACTCGTCGTGGCGGTCTCGGTAAGGCAGGTAGGCCTGGGATGCGACGTACTCACTGGAGCCGTAGATGTTGCCGTGGTGAGTGATCCCCATGCCCCTGATCTCGTCGTAGGACGCTGGCGACGACCCGATCATTGTCTTGATGAGGCTGGAGATGTCGTGCATGGCGAAGTGGGGGTGCCGGTTCATCATCAGGTAGTGGACGTCGAATCCGAACATCATCGAGATCCGCTCCCGCTCGATCACCTTGAGCGCCAGGCCCACGTCGTAAAACTCCATGACGTGGACGGCGGCGCCCCGCAGGTGCGGCATGAGCAGGGTGAGATAGCCGGCGACGTGGTAGTTCGGCGCCACGATCAGCATTTTGTCTGCGGGCTCAGCCTCGATGCCGTCGGCGTATCCGGCCACCCCCACCATCAGGCTTTGATGGGTGTGCAGGACCGGCTTGGGGAAGCTGGTCGTGCCCGAGGTCAGCAGCATGATGGAGAAGTCGTCCGGCCCGACGTCCGCGCTTAGGGCGGCCAAGGCCTCGACAGAGTAGTTCTCACCGCTACGGGCGATCGCGCTGAGGTCGCTGGCGAACGCGTAGCCGTTCCCACTGCGGCTCTCGGCGATAACGCAGCGCAGGTGTGGGAGTGCGTCGATCGAGATGCCACCGGAGCTACACGCGGCAAGGCCAGGCAAGTGATGCCCCAGCTCGACCAGGTAGTTGCGACCGCGGAACTCATCGGTGGCGATCAGCACGTTCGCCTCCGTCAGCGACAGTCCCTGCTCGATCTCGCGGGCGGTCCAGACCAGATTGAGCGGAACCGCTATGGCGCCCAGGCGCATCGCGGCGTAGAACACCGTCACCCAGTCGGTGGTGACACCCAGCAGGAAGGCGACCCGGTCGCCCTTGCAGATACCTGCCTGGTGCAAGCCGTCGGCCAGGGCAGCCACCTTGCGCCGCAGCTGTAAGTAGGTCAGCCGCTCCTCCGCGTCGTGGCCGTGGTAGACCAGAGCCTCCCTGTCACCCCCCTCGTCGCAGGTGTAGTCGAAGGTCCGGTTGATGGTCTGGCCGAGTGCTTCTTGATACATGGGATTCTCCTAGGATTTTCCTGGCTACGGATTACTACCGACCCGTCCACCGCGGAGGACGGCCTTCCGAGAACGCGCGTGGGCCCTCCTGGGCGTCCTCACTGAGGTACACGTGCTCGAACAGCTGCTCGGCTCGCGCAAAGGCGTGGGCGAGGGACGGCTCGGCCGCCGCATGCACCATCTGCCGGCCAGCTCGCACCGTGAGTGGGGCGTTGGCGAGGATCGTGCGGGCCAGCTCGGTCACGGTCGCTCGGAGCTCGGCTGACGGCACCACGCGGTTGACCAGCCCCAGCTCGTAGGCCCGCGCGGCGGAGATACTCTCCCCGGTCATCAGCATCTCCAGGGCCACCCGGGGCGGGATCAGCCACGGCAGGGGAGCGGCCCACGGCGCTCCTCTGCCCCACTTCGCCTCGCTGATGGCGAACGTCGCGTGGTCGGCCGCGACACACAAGTCAGCCATCTGAGCAAGGAGGAAGCCGCCCCCGAGCGCGACACCGTTAACCGCGGCGATGACTGGTTTGTCGAGCTGGAAGTTGCGGTTGAGCTGCGGGAGGAAGTCCGCTGGGGGAACGCCCAACTGGGACGAGGACATCTCCTTCAGGTCGCCTCCGGCGCAGAACGCCTTGTCTCCCGTTGCCGTGATAACGGCGACGCCGGCAGCATGGTCGCCGCGAAACTGGCGAAAGCATGCCCACAGGGCGGCTCGCGCCGCACTGTCAAGCGCATTCGCGGCGTCCGGGCGGTCGATGGTGATCCAGCCGATCCCATACTCGTCGCGCTCGTAGCCCAGTGCCTCACCCATGCTCAGACTCTCTCGCCCAGATAAGGAACCTGGTTTTCGGCCATCTCCCACAAGGCCCGGCCGAGTGGACGCTCCTGCTCCTCGGCGATGTGGCCGACCAGGCCGGCGCAACGGCCGATGAGCGCGAAGCCACGTACGATCCGGTGGGAGAACCCGATGTCGGACAGGACCGCTGCTACGGCACCCGTGGCGTTCACCGTGACGTGTTTGCCCTTAAGCTCGTCCATGACGCGGCTCAGCGTCCTCAGCAACTGTGCGTGCTCGCCGTTCACACCGTGCTTCTCGGCGATCCCCAGGAGCTTGGGCGTGCGCGGGTCGTCCGGACGATGGATGTGGTGGCCGAAGCCCGGGACCGGACGGCCCGCCGCGAGCAACTCGGAGAGCCGGTCGCGGGCGAACTCCTCGGCCGTGGTCTCGCCACGCCGCACCAAGTCCGCGCCTTCCTGCAGCATCTGCGCCGACTCCTCCATCACCCCAAGGAAGGCGCTGCCGGCCCCGAGCAGCCCACCGGCGACGGCCGCCTGCATCGCTTCGGGGGAGCTGGAATAGATCAATCGGGCCGCGATCGAGCTGGGGGTCAGCCCGTGCTCCATCACCCCGACCAGGCACGCGTCGACCACCGCCTTCTCGCCCTCGGTGGGGAACCGGCCCCTCAGGTGGAAGAACACCATGCTGGTGAAGTCGGTCGACCCCATCAGGTCGTCGACCAGGCTCCGCCCGCGAACGTATATCTGATCGACCGTCGAGGTGGCGATGTGGGTACCGATGCGATGTTCCGTCACTGCTTCTCCTTGGATTGCTGCCAGGGGACGCGATGCCACGAAGGCCTCGCGCGTACTCGTCAAATGGCCTCGACGACCGTTGCCGTCGCCATGCCCTGTCCGATGCACATGGTCTGGAGGCCGTAGCGGACGTCTCGCCGCTGCATCTCGTGCACCAGAGTGGTCATCAGGCGGGTGCCTGAGCAGCCGGTGGGATGACCCAGGGCGATCGCCCCGCCGTTGACGTTGACCCGCTCCAGCGGGACCCGCAGCTCTCGCTGCCAGGCCAGCACGACGCTGGCGAAAGCCTCGTTGACCTCGTACAAGTCGATCTCGGAGGCCTCCAGTCCCGCGCGATCGAGAACCCGCGTGGTCGCCTCGATGACGCCGTGCAGCATCATCACCGGGTCCACCCCGACCACTTGGGTGGCCAGGATCCGCGCCTGAGGTTCCAGACCCAGCCGTCGGGCGACGTCGAGGTCCCCGATGAGGGCCGCCGACGCCCCGTCAGTGATCTGGCTGGAGTTCCCGGCGTGAATGAGACCGTCCTCGGTGTACGCGGGCCGGAGTTTGGCGAGCGCCTCGATGCTGGTGTCAGACCGGACGCCCTCGTCCCGGTCGAGGACGACCGGACCGCCGTCGCGGCCCAGCAGGTGCTCGGCCGGCTGACTCATGACGCCGAAAACCTCCTCGGCTAAGACGCCACTGTCCCATGCGCGAGCGGCTCGACGATGACTCTCGACGCTGAACTCGTCGAGCTCATCGCGGGTGAGCGACCAGCGGCGGGCGATCATCTCTGCCGCAAGGCCCTGGTTCACCAGCTCGTAGCGCTCGGTGACGGCCGGGGAGGGGTCGACTCCGGCGGCGTCCGATCCCAGCGGGACGCGGCTCATGGATTCCACGCCGGCTGCCAGCACGAGCGACTGCTGGCCAGACATCACGGCCTGGGCGGCGAAGTTGAGTGCTTGCTGACTCGAACCGCACATGCGGTTCATCGTTACTGCGGGGACCTCCTCGGGGAACCCGGCCGCGAGGACCGCCAACCTTCCGACGTTGCGCCCCTGCTCGCCGACAGCGTTGACGCAACCCACCAGGACGTCCTCTATCTCACGAGGATCGACCGCGTGCCGGTCGACCAGCTCGCGGAGGGCCAGTGCCAGCAGTTCGTCGGGGCGGGTGTCGGCCAGTGCGCCGTTCCGCTTGCCCAGGGGGCTCCGCACCGTGCCGAGGATGTAGGCGTCAGTCATTAGCTGTCTCCTGGTGATCGTTCATCGCAGGGCCGACTGACCCAGCAGGGCACGGCCCATCTGCAGGATCTGGATCTGCGAGGTGCCCTCGGGGATCGTCGCTTCGCGAGCGTCGCGGAAGATCCGCTCCACGGGTGATTCCTCCATCAAGCCGGCTCCACCGTGCACCTGCAGTGCCAGCGAGGCGGCCTTGTTCGCGGACTCCCCGCAGTAGTACTTCGCCATCGAGCACTCCTGCCTCGCAGAGTCGCCCGCGTCCAGGGCGCGGGCGGCGTGCATGCCGAGGAGCCGGCTGGTCTGCGTCAGCGTGGCGATCTCCACGACCATCTCCTGCACCAGCTGGAACCCACCCAGGGGCCTACCGAACTGCTGACGGGTGGTGGCGAACTTGATCGACTCCTCGAGGGCCGCCTGGCTCAGGCCGACCGCGCCCATGGCCATGTTCAGCCTGCCGACGTTGATCGCCTTCATCGCCGTCGACAGTCCCCGGCCCACCTCGCCCAGGACGTTGTGCTCGGAGATGCGGGTGTCATCAAACACGAGCTCGCAGCTGCTCGTGCCCCTGACCGGCATGTGCGGAATGTCGTGGACGGCGTAGTCGGACTCCGTGCCGTCGACGAGGAAGGCAGTGATCCCGTTGGGTCCGGCCTCCGGGTCGACCGTGGCCAAGACGATGCCGACATCGGCGTGGAGCGCGTTCGTGATGTAGATCTTGCGGCCCTGCAGCACCCAGGAGTCACCCACCCTGGTCGCACGGGTCCGCAGCGCCCCGGCGTCGGATCCTGCGTCCGGCTCGGTCATCGCGAACCACGCACGGCGCCGTCCGGAGAGGAGGTCGGGCAGGAAGCGGCTCTTCTGCTCCTCGGTGCCGACCACGGAGATGAGGTACGGAACGATGGTGAGGATGTTCAGCGTAGTGCGCAGCGACCCCCAGCACCGGCCGGCCTCCTCCATCAAGATGGCGAGCATCGAGTAGCTGATGTCGTCGCCTCCGTCGTCGGGACTCACCAAGCCACCGACGTAGCCGAACTCGTGAAGCAAGGGCAGGATCTCCCAAGGAAACGTCCGTGCGTGCTCGTGCTCGGCGACGAGCGGAGCGACCTTGGCCTCCAGGAACGAACGGACGGAACGCTGCAGATCCAGCTCTTCTTCAGTCAGCATGGTCATGTGGGGGTGTCTCCTGTATCGGGATGCGTGGTGTCGATGAGCATGGGGGTGGTGATTACCTGGATTACGGCACCCTCGTGGTTGACGAGTCGGCGCTCCACGATCACGACTCCTCGGGAGGGGTCGCTGGTCGGGCGCAGTTCGGTGATCTCGGCCTTGACGTGCACGGTGTCGCCGATCCTCAGGGGGTTGACGAAACGGCAGTCGACGCCGAGCAGGGCGATGAGCGACTCCTGCAGGGAGGTCGACAGGGCGGTCCGGGTGAACAGGCCCGAGGCGATCGAGGTACCGAGCAGCCCGTGCGCGATACGGGTGCCGAAGGGCGTCGTGGAGGCTGCCACCTCGTCGGTGTGCAGGGCGTTGAAGTCGCCGGACAGACCGGCGAAGCCGACGACGTCGGCCTCGGTCACTGTACGGCGCGGGGAAGTCGTCGTGGTTCCCACGGCCAGGTCGCGGAACTCGCCACCAACTTGTTCGGTCATGTGTATCGCCCGCCCGACACGTGGATCACGTCGCCGGTGATGAACGAGGCCTCGGCGGAGGCGAGGAACGCGATCGTGGACGCCACGTCCTGGGGGAGGCCGAGCCGGGGCACCGAGTTGTGCGTCTGGGCCAGCTCGACGAGCAGGTCATGCTTCGGGTGGCGCTGAACGGCGGGCGTGTCGATCAGCCCCGGAGCAACGGCGTTCACGGTGATCCCGCGCTTGCCGAGCTCCTTAGCCAAAGCCCGTGTCAGACCGACGACGCCGGCCTTGGCCGCCGCGTAGTTCGCCTGGCCCGGATTGCCGAGGTAGGCCCGGGACGCCACGTTGACGATACGCCCCTGAGAACGTTCGATCATGCCCGGAACTACGGCTCTCGAGCACACGAAGGTCCCGAACAGACAGACGTCAACGACTCGACGGAAATCCTCGTCGGTCATCTTCACCAACGGCGCGTCGATGGGGAAGCCTGCATTGTTCACCAGCACGTCGACGGCTCCGCCGCTCGCATTGACCTCGGCCACGAGTCCGTCCACCTGACGCCGGTCGGTGACGTCGGCGACGGCCGGCTCCACTAGGAGGCCGTCAGCGGCCAGCTCATGAGCCGTCGTGGTGACCGCCTCCTCGTCGATGTCGATCAGCACCACCCGGTGGCCGCTGGCCGCCAGCCGTCGGCCGATCTCGCGGCCGAGACCACCCGCACCACCGGTCACCAGTGCCACACGCGAGCTCGTCATCTTGTTCTCCCTGCTTCCTGAGTTGTCGTCGTGCGTTCGGCTACGAGGAGGGCATAAGGAAGCCGGACCGACCGGCCCCGCTCGTTCGGCACTCGGTCGAGCCATTGCCGCATGTGTACGTCGTCGCCGATCTCACCGAAGTCGAGGACGGCGTTGACGGGCAGGTCCGCCGCCACGCAGCGTTCCACCCATACGTCGCGGTCGGCCCGAGCGAACTCGTCGGCCAGGTCCGCGTTGAGTCGCTCGGCGTGGTGGCAGCGGCCGCTGTAGCTGGAGTACTCCTCGCGCTCCAGCCAATCTTCGCGACCCAGCACCCGGCAGAGGCCGCGCCAGAAGCGGTCTTCCATACAGGCCACGGCCAGCCAGGAGCCGTCTCGGCATCGGAAGACGTCATAGGCACCTCGGGACATCAGCTCAGCCTTGGCCGGTCCGCCCCGCTCGTCGTACTCGGCCATCCTCGGCTCGGACAACTTCAGCGCCGCAGCCGCCAGCGGCACGTCGAGCCGGGAGCCGGCGCCTGTCTGTTGGCGAAGCAGCAGTGCCGCCAAGATGCCCTGCGTCGCGAAGAGGCTGCCCGCGAGGTCCGCGACGGGGACACCCCCACCCGGATACGGTCTCCCGCTCGGCTCGCCGCTCATCGACAGCAGACCACTGGCTGCCAGGTAGTTCAGATCGTGCCCGGGGCGGTCGCGGTAGGTGCCTTCGCTGCCATAGCCGTTGAGGGAGCAAACGATCAGGCGGGGAAACATCGCCATTATCGAGTCGGGGGCGAACCCCAGGCGTTGCAGCGTTCCGGGCCGGAAGCCCTCGACGAGGACGTCGCAGTCCCTGAGCAGGTCGAGGAGACGGCCACGCCCCTCCTCCGACTTCAGGTCCAGTAGCACGACCTTCTTCCCCCGCCCGACGACGCGGTAGGCGCCCGGCATCATGTCCTGCAGGGGGTCACCGCCGGGAGGCTGTACGTGCACGACATCCGCGCCGAGATCCGCGAGCATCGAGGTCGCCCACGGACCGGGGATGAGCAGCGACAGGTCGACGACGCGAACACCGTCCAAGGGTTGGGGACCATCGATCGTCCTCATCGCTCGTCCTCGGCCAGGTGCAGTGCGACGGGCGCGCGATGGTGCTGCTGCAAGGTGGCCGATGCGATGTCGCAGATCTCGCGGAGTCGGCGCCCCCAACGCTCGGCCGTGGAGTCGTCGGCCAGGGTCCCCGCCATGGTCAGCGCTGCGACGACCAGCAGTGGTCGGCCTTGATGGAGGACTGGCGCCGCCACCGTGCTGACCCCGAGGGCGAAGCCTTCGCGGTCCATGGCCCAGCCTCGCTCGCGGACTGTGGCGATCTCACCGAGGAACCGCTCGACGTCGGTGACGCTGTGCTCGGTGTGTCGCTGGAGGCCTGCGCCGAGTATCTCCCTCACCAGGGCCGGGTCGTCGTACGCCAGGAAGCATCTCCCGAAGGAGCCGCCCTGGATGGCCAACGTGCTGCCCAGGGGCACCGTGACTCGCAGCCGGTGGCGCGGCTCGACCTTGTCCACGATGGTGACCCGTTCGCGGTCCATGCGCCGATAGAGGACGAACGTGGCGTCCATCTCGTCGAGGAGGTCCAGGATGTAGCGCTTGATCACGCCCAGGTAACCGAGCTGTTCGGTTGCCGCCGACCCCAGCTCTACGAGCCTGATCCCCAGGTGGATCTTCCGCGTCTCCTCGTCGGACTCGACCAGCCGTGCCTTGGCCATCGTTCGCACCAGGTAGTAGCACGTGCTGCGTGACAGGCCGGTCGCACTCACCAGCTCGGCCAGCCCGAGGGGCCCGTGCTGCTGCAGCGCCTCCAAGATCAGCATGCTGCGCTCGATCGCGGGAACCTGGTAAGCCTTCGCGGTCTGGGCGGCCTCTCCGCGGCTCACGGCGTGCCTTCGCTCTCGGTGGTCCCGAAGCGGGGCGTACGACCGTCGAGGAAGGCCGCGACGCCTTCGTCCACCTCGCCGGTGGAAAATGCCGCCGCCTGCGCGTACGACTCCAGCACCATCGAGGCGTCGAGCTCGGCCTGGTCCTCGCGGTTGATGATGTCCTTGATCATCTGCAGCGCTGCTCGGGGCCCGGCGGCCAGCCGGCGGGCCAACTCGACTCCGGCCTCGACGGCCTGTCCGGGAGCGACGACCCGGTTGACCATCCCGGCAGCGCGGGCGTCCTCGGCGCCGATCGGTTCAGGTAGGAAGGCCATCTCCTTGGCTCGTCGAGGTCCCACGGCCTGTGTCCACAGGTGGAGCGACCCGAGGTCCGGGAGCAGGCCCGCCCGGGTAAAAGTAGGGTGGAACTGGACGTCCGCACCGGCCACGACTACGTCACTGGCCAGGGCGAGGCTGATCCCGGCACCGGCACACACCCCGTTGACGGCAGCGACCACCGGGCACGGGACGGATCGGATCGCGGTGACGACCTCCTGGAAGGCGCGCATCTGCAGGCGTCGGACGTTGACGTCGGCCTCGGACAGCAAGGGGTACAACTCCTTGAGATCACCACCCGCGCAGAACGCCCGGCCACGACCACTCAAGACGACCGCCCGGGAGTCCCGCCCCACGGTGCCCAGGGCGTCGGTGAGCTCGGCCATGACCGTCGAGGACAGGGCGTTCAGCTGTGCCGGCCGGTTCAGCCACACCACCGACACCGCGGGCGCAACCTCCTCGACGATGATGCCGGGCTCGGGCGCTAGGTCCACCGTCATCCGGCTTCTCCCTTCGTGAGCAGAGCGGTGGGGATCTGCATCCGGCTCATCAGGGCGGCCATCGACTTGCCGGTCTCGTCGAACCTCAGGGTCTGCGTGGCCCCTCCGCCGAGGGCGTCGTGCAGGACGACCTGCAAGGACTGGATTCGGGGCAGTTCGTAGACCTGGATGGGGCCGAGCACGACACCTGCGAAGAAAGAGCGCAGACGCTCGGGCGTTACCCAGGTCCGCAGTGCCTCGTACTCGGCCGCTCCGAAGGCCATGATCCCGATGTTGGAGATGTCGCCCTTGTCGCCCGATCGGGTGTAGGCGAGCTCGTTGAGTGTGGTCATGGACTCAGATCTCCTCGAACGTCACGTTGACCGGCACCATGTCGCGTGGCACCAGCGTCGGCCACAGGGCGATGACCTCGCGCGGCTTCACAGGTGGGCCGAAGGCCGTACCGACCGGACCGATTGTGCTGACGTGGGTGACCTCGCGGTTCACCATGGCGGCTTCCTCCCGGCTGTCCACGCGGGCGGTCACCCGCAGCTCGATCTCCTCGGGGTCGCGCCGCGGGCGCCGCGCTAGCGGGCCGGCCAGCGCGTCGACGCCGACCCGGTCGAAGCGAAGCTCGCGAGGCGTCACCCCGACGATGTCCAGGCGCTTGCGGATGATCTCTTCGCAGCGGTCGGCCTTGGCCATGGTGTCCGGCCAAGGCAGGAGAACCCGCGCCTCGCCGATCCAGCCGTCGGTGTACCCGATCTGGACCTTGAGCATGTCCGGTCGCTCCCGGCCGCTCATGTCCCACAGCCGCACCCGATTCAGCCCCGTCTCCTCCAGCCGGGTGGTGGTCAGATCTGCGATGCCGTCGGGCATCCGGTAGTCGGCGGGGTTGTGCGTCTCGTAGAGCAGGTGCTCCTTGATCGTCCACTGGTTGATCAGGCCACCGGTGTCCGGCAACTTGGAGATCTCGGCGGTGCCGTCCTGTCGGAAGTCCGCGATCGGGAACCCCATGTTCCACGGCTCGGGAACGTTCTTCCACTGCGAGCTCATTCCACCGCAGCAGATCCCGGCGCACTCGATCACGTGCGCCACCGTGATCGCCGCCCCGAGTAGGTTCCAGTCCGCGTCCTCGAACGACCAGCCGAACTCGTGCATCAGCGGGCCGACATAGACCGAGCTGTCCGCGAGGCGGCCGCCGATAACGACCTCAGCACCGCCGCCCAGAGCCTCGACGATCCCCTCGGACCCGATGTAGGCGTGCGCCGACACGATCCGGTCGGCGATCTCGTCGATGGACCGTTCCCCGGTCTCCATGTTGGCCAAGGAGACCCCAGCCTGGCGGAACTCCCCGATCCGCGACGTTAGGTCGTCACCGCTGATCGCGGCGACCCTCAGTTGGGTGAGGTCTGCGTCCCGCGCCACGCGCAGGACCGCCTCGGCCGCGGCCTCACAGTTCGTACCGCCGCCGTTGAGGACCATCTTGGTGCCGTTGCCGTGGGTGATGGGCAACAGCGCACGCATCCACGGCACCACGTCGGGGATGTAGCCCTTGTCGGGGTCCCTGCGCTTCGCCCGCTGCAGCAACGACATGGTCAGCTCGGCGAGGAAGTCGAAGCCGAGGTAGTCCAGCTCCCCGCGCTTGGCGAGGTCGATGGCGGGTTCGAGCAGATCTCCCCAGTAGCCGGATCCTGCTCCCATGCGCACGGTCTTCATGAGTTGACCCTTCCCATGTGGTGGTCGCGGGTGGCGTCGTTGATGGCATCGAGCTCGCCGAGGTTCGCGGTGAGGCCGCCGTCGACGACGATCACGTGCCCGGTGACGTACCGCGCCGCAGGCGAGACCAGGTAGTCCACGGCCCCTGCCATGTCGTCCACGGTGCCGAAGTCCTTGATCCCGGACTGAGCGATGAAGCGTTCGCGGAGGAACTCGTACTGTGAGCCGCCGTAGATGCGGGAGGAGTCGGTCTCGAAACCCCCCGGACGCACGCCGTTGACCGTGATGCCTCGGGGACCGAGCTCGAGCGCGAAGGCGCGCACCAGGCTCTCCACGGCAGCCTTCGCAGCACCCAGCAGACCGTGCCCGGGCATGTAGTGGCTGCTGTCGACACCGCTGATGGCGACCACCCGTCCTGGTCGTCCGTCCATGAGCGGCACTGCCTGCTGGACGCAGCGGACGAAGCCGTTGACGCTCAGGCGGAGAGTTCGTTGCACGTTGGTGTCGTTGAGCTCCAGCAGCGGCTTGAACGCCGTTGCCGCCGCGTTGTTGACCAGGACGTCGAGCCGGCCGTACTGGGCCTGCACGCCCGCGAACATCGCGTCGATCTCATCGGTGCTCTCGAGGTCGGCCTGGATCGCGGTGGCGCGCGCGCCCAGCTGCTCGAGGCTCTGCACGGACTCCTGGGCCAGGTCGGCGTTGCGCCGGTAGTTCACCACGATGTCGTGACCGGACCGCGCGAGGTGCTCGGCGATCGCTCGGCCCAGTCCTCTCGATGAACCGGTAATCAGAGCGACCTTTCGACCGTCCTGGCCGGTCACGTGTGGTTGGGGCATGTATTCCTCCTGGGAGTTCTCATCAGTCCTGTTCGCGCTAGTGCGCGTGGTCATGCTGGTGTCGCGTCGGTGTCGGCGTCGTCGGCGAGCACGAGCAAGACCGCACCCGCCTCCACCTGGTCGCCGCTGGCGACCAGCACCTCGGCGACGGTCCCGTCAGTGGGGCTTCTCACGGTGTGCTCCATCTTCATGGCCTCGAGCACGACCAGGCGGTCGCCGGTCGAGACGACGCACCCCTGGCTGACCAGCACGTCGAGGACCATGCCGGGCATCGGTGCCGTCGCGGACCCGGCATGCCCCCCACCATCGGGTGCCGGGAAGCGCGAGAGCTTGCCGAGCGAGGTCATGCCGTCCGCGTCGTGGACGTGAACCACGTCGTCCACGGCCAGCACCGCGTAGGTCCGCCGGATCCCCGCGACCTCCAGGTCGGCGACGTCAGTTGACAGGTGGCGGATGACCGCGATGACCCGTTCACCGTCAACCTCGGCCGTCACCTCGCGACCGGCGATGGAGAACCCGAGGTCCACTGTCGTGCCCTGCACGGCGAACTGCACGCGCTCGAGAGCGCGGTCCTGGGAGCGCACGGGCGGGTTGTTGCGCCAGCCCGCCGGCACCGCAGGCAGCGCCGAGTGCTCCTCGGGGGCGCGCACATAACCAGTGAGGGCCGCCACCAGGGCGTGCAGCCGCAGCCGCTCGTCCACCGTTCGAGCGGCCAGCAGGTCGGGGTGGTCGTCGAGGAAGGAGGTCGGCGTCGCACCGGCCAGGAACCGGGGGTGCTCCAACACGTCGACCAGCAGCTGCCGGTTGGTCACCACGCCGTCGACGTGCATCCGCCGCAACGACGAGGCCAGCACACGTGCTGCCGCCGTGCGGTCCGTCGCGTGCGCCACCACCTTCGCCAACATCGAGTCGTAGTACGTGCTGACCACCGAACCAGCTCGGACGCCAGCATCGACCCGGAGGCCCGGAACCGGCTCGACCGAGAATTCGTCGATCCGGCCAGCCGTCGGCAGAAACCCGTTCGCGGGGTCCTCCGCGTACAGTCGGACCTCGATGGCGTGCCCGCTCATCGTCGGAGTCAGCGCCTCCCGCGGCAGTGGGAGGCCCTGTGCCACGTCCAGTTGGAGGCGCACGAGATCGAGACCGGTGACGGCCTCGGTCACCGGGTGCTCGACCTGAAGCCGGGTGTTCATCTCCAAGAAGTAGAAGGACCCGTCCTGGGCCAGCACGAACTCGACCGTGCCGGCTCCCCGGTAGTCCGCGGCCCGAGCCGTGGTGACGGCGGCCTCGCTCAACTGCTGGCGCAAGATGTCGTTGACGGCCGAAGACGGGCACTCCTCGACGATCTTTTGGTGGCGGCGCTGGATCGAGCACTCACGCTCGAACAGCGCCACCACGTGATCGTGGTCATCGGCGAAGACCTGGATCTCGATGTGCCTCGGCGCCTCCAGGTAGCGCTCCAGGAAGACCGTCTCATCGCCGAAGGCAGACTGAGCCTCACGTCGCGCCGACGAGACCGCGTCCCAGGTCTGCTCCAGGTCGCGCACGATGCGCATGCCTCGACCACCACCGCCAGCGGAAGCCTTAACCAGGAGCGGCAGGCCGATTTCGGTAGCAGCGTCCCGCAGCTCCTCGGCCCCGTGGTGGGTGACCTCGATCGCGGGGAGGACGGGCACGCCCAGCTTCCGCATCCGGCTCTTGCTCCTGAGCTTGTCGCCCATCAGCTCCATCGCCTCTGGCGGAGGACCGATGAACACCAGGCCCGCGTCGAGCGTGGCCCGCGCGAAGGCGGCGTTCTCGGACAAGAACCCGTATCCCGGGTGGATCGCCTCGGCCCCCGTGCGCCGAGCCGCGTCGATGATCAGGTCGGCCCGCAGGTAGGTGTCGGTCGCCGTCACACCCGGCAGGCGCAGCGCCTGATCGGCCTCGGTGACGAACGGTTCACCCTCGTCGGCATCGGAGAAGACCGCCACCGTGCGCAGGCCTGCCTCGCGGCAGGAGCGCATGACCCGGCGGGCGATCTCGCCCCGGTTGGCGACGAGGACGGACCGGAACTCTTGCGTCATCATGGCTGCCTTACATCCTGAAGACACCGAAACCACGGGTGCCCTCGATCTGGTTGGAATGGGCGGCGGAGAGCGCGATCCCCAACACCGTCCGCGTGTCCCGCGGGTCGATCACGCCGTCGTCGTAGACACGCCCGCTCATGAAGAAGCAGTCGGACTCGCGCTCGATCTGCTGCTCGACGGTGGCGCGCCGCTCCGCGTCAGCCGCCTCGTCGAACTCCCGCCCGGACGCGGCAGCGGCTTGCTGGGCAACGATGGACAGGACGCCGGCAAGCTGTTGAGGTCCCATCACCGCGGTCTTGGAGTTCGGCCAGGCGAACACGAAGCGCGGCTCGTAGGCCCGTCCGGACATGGCGTAGTTGCCGGCCCCGTAGGAAGCGCCCATCAGTAGCGTGATGTGCGGAACGCGGCTGTTCGCCACGGCATTGATCATCTTGGCGCCGTCCTTGATCATGCCGGCCTGTTCGTAGACCTTGCCGACGATGAAACCGGTTGTGTTCTGCATGAACAGCAGCGGCACATCGACCTGGTTGGCGAGGAGGATGAACTCCGCGGCCTTCTCGGCCTCCTCCGGGAAGATGACGCCGTTGGCGTTGGCCAGGATGCCCACGGGGAATCCGTGCAGGTGACCCCAGCCCGTGACGAGGCTGGTGCCGTAGGTGGGCTTGTACTCGTCGAAGCGGGAGTCGTCGAGGACGTGCGCAAGTACGTCGTGGGGTCGGAAGGGAATCCGCAAGTCGCTCGATACGACCCCCAGGATGTCCTCCGGGTCACAGCGAGGCGCGCGTGCCGGCCGGGTGGGGCCCGGACCCAGCTTGCGCCAGTTGATGTCGGCCATCACCTGCCGCCCCAGACGGATCGCGTCCCGTTCGTCGACGGCGAGATAGTCCGAGAGGCCCGAGGTCCGGGAGTGCATCTCGGCGCCGCCTAGCTCCTCGTCCGTCGAGACCTCACCGGTCGCCATCCGCACCAGCGGGGGGCCGCCGAGGAACACCTTGGCGCGCTCCTTGACCATGATCGAGTAGTCGCACATGCCCGGGACGTACGCGCCGCCGGCGGTGGAGTTGCCGAAGACGATGGCGACGGTCGGGACCCCAGCGGCCGACAGGCGCGTCAGGTCGCGGAACAGTGCTCCACCCGGCACGAAGGCCTCGACCTGGGTGGGCAGGTCGGCGCCGCCGGACTCCACCAGATTGATCACCGGCAGCCGGTTGTGCCGGGCGATCTCGAGGGCACGGATGATCTTCTTCCAGGTGAACGGGTTCGACGCCCCCCCACGAACCGTCGGGTCATTTCCGACGATCACGCACTCGACGCCCGAGACGACCCCGATGCCCGTGACGACGCTGGCGCCGACGGTGAACTCGCTCCCCCAGCCCGCCAGCGCGGAGAGCTCCAGGAACGGCGAGCCACGGTCCAGGAGAAGATCGATCCGCTCACGCACCAGCAACTTGTCGCGGGACCGGTGCCGTTCGACGTACTTGTCGCCACCGCCGGCACGCGCCGCAGTCAGCTGCTCGTCCAGCAGGGCGATCCGATCGAGGAGGCTCGACTTGTTCCGCACGAACTCCTCGGATTTCTTGTCCACCTGAGGGATGAGTACCGGCATCAGCTACCCGATCTCTCGCGTGTCGTAGCGGTCACGCAACGACCGTTTGAGGATCTTTCCGCTGGGGCCCTTGGGAAGCTCGTCGACGATCTCCAGCACTTCGGGAATCTTGTACCGGGCGATCCCCTGATCCCGCATGAACTGCTGGAGGTCGTCCAGGGACAGCGTGGCGCCGCTCTTCATCGAGGCCACCGCGCACACCTCCTGGCCGCGAACCGGGTGAGGAAGCCCGATGATGGAGACCTCGTAGACGCTGGGGTGCCGCTGGATGATCAACTCCACCTCTGCCGGACTGATGTTCTGCCCGCTGCGAATGATCATGTCCTTGAGCCGTCCCACATACCGCAGGCTCCGGTCGGCGCCGATGGTCACGAGGTCGCCGGTGCAGAACAACCCGTCGGAGGTGAAGGAGCGTTCGTTGATCTCGTCGGCGTCCAGGTAGCCGGCGAACACCGACGGTCCGCGGACCGCGAGCTCGCCCGGCTGACCGGGGCCCGCGCTCTCCCCGGTCAGCGGGTCGAGCGCCCGGAACTGGGTCATCGGGAGAAACTCCTCGAGCTGGTCGACCCTGAACAAGTCCTTGCGCTCCTCTAGGGGCTGACCGGGCAGGGTGAAGAAGAACCACCCCTCGGTGGCGCCGAATTCGTTGATGACCGTGATGCCGCGTTCGTCCAGCATCTCGATGATCGTGTGCGGGGGGGCCTCACCGCCACAGCCGACCACGTTGAGGGACGAGATGTCGTACTTCTCGTCGAGCTCGGGGTGGTTCAGGATTGCGAAGTAGATCGCCGGGACGGCGATGATGTAGTTGACCCGTTCGGTCGTGATCTGCTGCAGGAACACGTCGACGTCGAAGGGCTCGTGGGTAACGAATTTGCCGCCCGCCATGATCCACGGGTACATCTCAACGCCCAAACCGCCCATGTTGGCGTAGGGGAAGGGACCGGAGAAGACCGAGTCGGCGCCGTGTCCCGAGGCGCGCAGAATCGCCCGAACCGTCACCATCCAGGAGTTGGGCGTACGGGGCACGACCTTCGGATTACTCTCCGTCCCGGTCGTCAAGCAGAGGGTCAGCGCCTCGTCGGCCGACACCTCGAGCGCGTCCAGCACCGCTGTGTCGCCCGGGTCCCCGTGGAGCATCGGCTCGAGCGCGAAGTCCGCCTCGGGACGACCCTCGGCGCCGAGGGCGACGACGGTCTTCAGCAACGAGCCCTCGACGTCTTTGGCGCCGT
Organism: Terrabacter carboxydivorans; assembly: GCF_039532035.1. Taxonomy (NCBI): domain Bacteria; kingdom Bacillati; phylum Actinomycetota; class Actinomycetes; order Micrococcales; family Intrasporangiaceae; genus Terrabacter; species Terrabacter carboxydivorans. Next base: position 277,309 of record NZ_BAAARE010000001.1, read on the forward strand.
GGACCATGGCGAGGAAGTCCTCGCCCTTGAACTCACCCATGCAGATGGCCGTAGTGGCCTTCGTCTTGGTGATGGCGTAGGTGATCTCCGAGGAACGCTGCCGCATCGGCGCAAAGGTGCCCACGGCGCCGATCCGGTCCAGGGCGAGGTGGGCGAGCACGAACTCCACGCTGTTGGGCAGTTGGACGAAGACCACGTCACCCTGCTCCACGCCCGCGTCGAGAAGGCCCAGCGCCAGCGCGTCCACGTGGCGCTTGACCTCAGCCCACGTCAGTCGCATCGGCGCACGGCCCATGAGTTGCTGCTTGTCCGGTTGGTCGACGATCGCTTCCCGGTCGCCACGGTTCGCGGCGTGCTCCGCGACGTAGGAACTCCAGGTGCGGTCCTGCCACACCCCTGCCTCGTGGTACCGCGCGGTCAGCGCATCCGCGTACGGCCTCATCCGGGCTCCCCTTTCGGACTGTCTCAGTAGCTGCGTGGCAGCCCAAGCGAATGCTGGGCGATGAAGTTGAGCACCATCTCGCGAGAGACGGGCGCGATCTTGAGAACACGAGCGAAGCCCCAGGCATCGGCAAGCCCGTACTCGGTCGCCATGCCATTGCCGCCGTGGGTCTGGATGGCCCGGTCCAGTGCCTCGATCGCAGCGTCGGCGGCCGCGAACTTGGCAATGTTCGACGCCTCGCCGGCGGGGTGCTGATGGTCGTAGAGCCAGGCCGCCTGGCGGGTCATCAGTCGTGCCAGCTCAACGTGCATGTGAGCCTCGGCCAGCGGGTGGCTGATGCCCTGGTGGGCGCCAATGGGCGTGCCACCCCACACCGAACGCTCGCGGGCGTAGCGCGCGCCGCGCTCGAGAGCGAACCGCCCGATACCGTTTGACGTGGCGGCGCTCATGATCCGTTCGGGGTTGAGGCCGAAGAAGATCTGGCGCAGGCCGTTGTCCACCTCGCCCAGCAGGGCGTCCTCGCCGAGGCGGAGGTCGTCGAAGTACAACGTGAACTGCTTCTCGGGGGCCACCACCTCGACAGGGATGACCGTCATGCTCAGCCCCGGGCTGTCCGTGGGGACGATGAACAGCGAGAGCCGCGCGCGGCCGGTGGAGTCGTCCATCGACGTCCTCGTCACCACGAGCACCGCATCAGCCTCGTCGACGCCCGAGCAGTAGTACTTCTTCCCGTTCAGCACCCACTCGTCGCCGTCTCGCCGGGCAGCCGTGGAGATCAGGTGGGTGTTCGACCCCGCGTCGGGCTCGGTGATCGCGAAGGCCATCTTGATCTCGCCAGTGGCCAGACCCGGCAGCCAGCGCTCCTTCTGGTCGGTCGAACCGAACCGAGCGATCACCGATCCGCAGATGGCTGGAGACACGATCATCATCAACAGCGGCGACCCCAGGGCCGCCAGTTCCTCGGCGACGATCGCGAGCTCCTCGATGCCCATTCCCCCGCCGCCGTACTCCTCCGGGAGGTTGACTCCGACAAAACCTGCGGCGCCAATGGCCTTCCAGAGCTCGTCGACCTTCTGCCCCTTTCGAGCGCGCTCGACGTACCAGTCATGGCCATAAGGCCGAGCAATGGCCCTAACTGATTCCCGGATCGCTTGCTGTTCGTCAGATTCCAGTAACGACACGACGTGCTTCCTTGTCTGAGAGCTTCGGGACCTGCGGAGCTGCTGTGAACTCACGAAGGTTAGGCAGCGGACGTTACAACTAGATCGGTATATTGGCAAGCAGTTCAATATTTGGAACTGGAGGCCAGGTCATGCACCCTCACCCACGGTGCGAGTTGTATTCCGCCCACTGGCTCACCCGCAGCGACCCGGACGGTCTGGGCGCCCTCGACCCCGCCCCCGCGCTCCCGCGACCCGAGGCCTCGCGAACAAGCTGATCGGCAGGCTCTGGTGGTGCCTGCAACTCGGTCAGTTTTGAGACGAGGCGACCGCCTGGCCCGCATCCTGGACCGCCCCCGTACACCCCGTAGTTGCTGGCGTGGACCCGGCGGACCTCGGTGGCCAGCAGCGCGTCCCGGTGCTCACGAGAAGTCGCGGGCCGGTTGACGTCCGCGTAGTACGTCGACGGGGCGATCGGCAGCCCGTGCTCGCTCAGCACGGTGCAGATCGGCTCGACACCCCAACGCAGGCCACCGTTGTTCTCGTCCTCACGGCGGTCGGCGTGCTCGCGGATGAACTCCACGATCAGCGGGAGGGCCGGTCGAGCTCGGCTCGGAAGAAGGCCGCTGCGGCCTTCAGGATCGAGTTCGCGCGGCGCAGCTCGGCGTTCTCTCGTTTCAACCGTTTGACCTCGGCCGACTCCTCGCTCGTCACGCCCGGACGGGCGCCTTCGTCGACCTGGGCCCGACGCACCCACTTGCGGACGGTCTCTGCGGTGCTGACCCCGAGCAGCTGGGCGACCTTCGTCATCGGCTCCCAGTCCGTGCCGTGGTCGCCGCGGATCTCCTCGAACATCCGCACCGTGCCACCGCGCTGACTACCGTGTTCCAGTACGCCGTGCCGATCATGATCGCGGCGTTCGTGCTCACCTGGCTGCTCAAGGAGGTCCCGCTGCGCGGCCGCACCCACAGCGGCACCGACACCAGCCGAGAACTGACCGCCGGGTCGGCGCCGGGCACCGCAGAGCCGGACTCGATCGGCGCCGGCACCTAGCGAGACTGCTGAACCACAAGGCGCTCGCCGACGTCGGTGCCCGCGCGTGAGAACGCGCAGGACCTCAAGGGTGTCCGTGCCGCAATGGTTGGGTCGGCCTCCAGGGGCGACACCGAGATGATTCTGCTTGTCAGGGGGTCATCGTGAGCGGTGTGCCGTGCGGGCCAAGGCGCCCGGTACCGCAGCCAGCTACACCGGCGTAGCCTGCCAACTGGGAGGCCCCAACGGCTGACGGCCCTGCACCGCGGTGGATCCGTTGGAAGCAGGTATGGAACGCAACGTAGCGCGGCGGCAGGCGGCGCAGGGCCTGCGTCAGGTGACGGCATGCGTGCGATGGAGCCTCGTGAACGCCTCGGTTGCCTGGGGCGCCACCTTGTACGGCGACCTACGAATCCACGCGGAGTGGGTGTCCACCAATCCACCCCCCATCCTCGGGATCGGAACGGAAGCGGCCCTTCGCAGGGACGTGTCCCAGGGCATCGTCGCTATCGAGGACTATTTGGCCTCGATTCCCAGCGTTCCAGTCCAGCACACCTCTACGGAGCCTGGCGGTGAGCCCGACGGCTATTGGGTAGATGACGGGGCGCTCACTGTGTCGCGCGGCCGTGACCACAAGGTCTGGACCACCCGGCGCCATGTCCACTTTTGGCGGCCAGCACGTGGGGGCCTTGACCCCTGATCTTGGCCACGCTGAATCCAGCATCGTGCTGGGGAAGCGAGAACATCCTGTTCATGGCCAGGAAGAACTACACCGACGAGTTCCGTCGGCAGGCCGTTGATCTGTACGAGTCCACCCCGGGTGCCACGTGCAGGGGCATCGCCGACGACCTTGGGATCGCCCGGGGCACGTTGGCGGACTGGGTCAAGACGTTCGGCACGGGTTCGACGACTGCCCCGATCAACCCGCCCGGGATGCCGTCAGGCCGGCCGGAGACGCCGGCGAAGAAGGTCGCCCGGCTCGAGGCCGAGAACGCTCGGCCGCGGGCGGAGAAGGCGCAGATTGAGACCGAGAAGTCGATTCTTCGCCGGGCGGCCAAGTATCTCGTTGGGGAGACGAACCGGTGAGCCGCTTCCAGTTCGTCGCCGACCACCAAGACACCTTCGAGGTGAAGCGGCTGTGTGAGGTCATGCAGGTCGACCGGTCCTCGTTCTACGCCTGGGACGCCGCCGCGCCCGTCCGGGCGGAGCGGGCCGCCCGGGACGAGCGGTTGGCCCAGCGGATCCGGGTCGTGCACCAGACCGACAAAGCGTACGGCGCCCCCAGGATCACCGCGAGCTAAACGACGACGTCCGGGCTCAGGAACGGGTCAACCACAAGCGGGTCGCCCGGGTGATGGCCGAGCACGGCATCGCCGGGATTCGGCTGCGTCGCCGAGTGCGGACCACCATCCCCGAGCCCTCCGACCAGAAGGTGCCGGACTTGCTCAAGCGTGACTTCACCGCCCAGGCGCCGAACACGAAATACGTCGGCGACATCACCTACCCGCCCCCGGCCGACGGCAGCAACCTCTACCTGGCCACCGTCATCGACTGCTGCTCCCGCAAGCTCGCCGGCTGGGCGGTCGCGGACGACATGCGCACCGAGCTGGTGGAAAGCGCCCTCAAGGCGGCCCTCGCGGACCGAGAATCACTGCGTGGCGCGATCTTCCACGCCGACAGCGGCTCGACGGGCGGATTCAACTGGTCGTCGCAACACCTCGATCACGGAGGTGCGCGATGGGACGAGCCAAGAAGCAGGCAGCGGAGCCTGCTCCGGGTGTGCGGCGCCAGTGGGCAGCGGATCGGGCGTTGCGACCTCCGATGCGTTCACCGGGCCGGCCTGAGCCCTCACGTGCGGTGCAGCGGGACTTTTGGCGGCGCATCGCCGCGGGGGTGACGACGCTCGAGGCCGCGCAAGCGGTGGGGGTGTCGTGGCCGGTCGGGTCTCGATGGTTCCGCCACGCTGGCGGCATGCCGCCGATCAGCCTGCAGGACCCCACGGGCCGCTACCTGTCGTTCCTGGAGCGTGAGGAGATCGCGCTGCTGCGCGCTCAGCAGCTCGGGGTGCGAGAGATCGCCCGCAGGATCGGGCGCGATCCGGGGACGGTTTCTCGCGAGCTGCGCCGGAACGCGGCAACGCGCGGCGGCAAGCCGGTCTACCGGGCTGTGGTGGCGCAGTGGAAGGCGCAGCAGGCGGCGAAGCGGCCCAAGACTGCGAAGCTCGTCGGCAACGACCTGCTGCGGGAGTACGTCCAGGAACGACTCGCCGGGAGTCTCTGCCGACCCGACGGGACGATCGTCACCGGCCCCGAGCCGCCGGCGTGGAAGGGCCTGAACAAGCCGCACCGGGCGGACCGGCGGTGGGCGATGGCGTGGAGCCCGGAGCAGATCTCGGCGAGGTTGCCGGTCGAGTTCCCGGATGATGAGTCCATGCGCATCAGCCACGAGGCGATCTACCAGTCGCTGTTCATCGAGGGGCGTGGCGCGCTCAAACGCGAGCTCGTCGCGTGTCTGCGAACCGGCCGGGCACTACGAGAGCCTCGGGCACGGTCGCAGAACAAGCCGCAAGGGCATGTCACCGCAGACGTCGTCCTCAGCGAACGTCCAGCGGAGGCCGCGGATCGGGCGGTCCCAGGGCACTGGGAAGGTGATCTGATCATCGGAACAGGACGCTCCGCGATCGGCACTCTCGTCGAGCGCAGCAGCAGATCCACGATCCTGGTGCACCTGCCGCGGCTGGAGGGCTGGGGCGAGGGACCATACGTGAAGAACGGTCCCTCGCTCGGTGGCTACGGCGCAGTCGCGATGAACACAGCCCTGACGACATCCATGAGCAGGCTTCCCGAGCAGCTGCGCAAGACCCTCACCTGGGACCGCGGCAAGGAGCTGTCCGCTCATGCCCAGTTCGCCCTCGAAACCGGGACGCGAGTGTTCTTCGCCGATCCGCACTCACCCTGGCAGCGGCCCACGAACGAGAACACGAACGGCATTCTGCGCCAGTACTTCCCGGAGGGCACCGACCTGTCCCGGTGGTCCGCCGGGGACCTCGAAGCAGTCGCCCTCGCGGTCAACAACCGACCCCGCAAGATCCTCGGCTGGAAGACGCCAGCCGAGGTGTTCGAGGAACAACTACGCTCGCTACAACAGGCCGGTGTTGCAACGACCGGTTGAACTCGCCGCGTGCTCTCGGGTCTCGCGGCCTGCACGTTGGGCGCCTGGAACGCGTCCGCGGCAGTGCGCAGCCGAAGGACCTGACTGATGGGCTTGGGTAGCGCGGTTACACAGCCGGCAACGTGCACTTCTTCAAGAAAGTGACTACGGTTCATTTTCATGAATCGATGCTGCAGGGGGGCTCAACGTGGCTGAAGGCCGAGACTTCGACCTTCGGGCGCTAGGGGACGCTGTGCGCCGCGCCCGCGTGGAGCGAGGTCTCACAGTGGAGTCGCTGGGGCATGCTTCCGGTGTGAGCACGGGCTCCATCAGCCAGCTAGAACGAGGCCAGGGCAACCCCGCCTTCCTGACTCTGAGGCGCCTTGCCGAGGCGCTAGGACTGCCGGTGGCGCACTTCGTCCAAGGGCCCCCGAGTGCTGGGATGGTCGTACGCGCCGACGAACGTAAGCGGCTTCACCTCCCCGACACGGATCTCGTGTACGAACTGCTCACGCCCTCATTGCAGGGCAAGTTGGAAGTCCTGCGTACGCGGATACCACCGGGGTGGTCCAACGAGTCGAAGCCGTTCATGCATGAGGGGGAGGAGTGCGTTCACTTGCTGTCCGGCTGCCTCGAGGTAGTGATCGGCACAGAGCAATACGAGCTCAGAGAGGGCGACTCGATCACCTACGACGCCAGCCAGCCCCATTGGTACCGCAACGGCACCGAAGGCACTGCGCTGATCCTGGGAGCGGTTACACCTCCCTCATTCTGAGTGAGCATGGGGGTTGACACCACCCGTCAGTACATTACATTGAAGTCTCTTTCAATCTAATGAAGCGGGAAGGTCCACCATGAGTCGTTCCATCAGGCTGGTGTCGGCGGCCGGGGTAGTCCTGACTCTGGCGGTAGCCAGTGGCTGTTCGGGTGGCTCCGGCGTCAACGTCGGAGGTGCGGGGTCCTCCAATGGCGGCTCGACGTCAGGAGGGGTGCTGCAGGCTGCGATCGGCGGCGAGCCCGACCAGCTGGACCCGCAGAAGACGTCGGCGTACTACAGCTTCGAGGTGCTCGAGAATGTCTACGACACCTTGGTTCAGCCCGATGCCAATCTGAACATGCAGCCCGCGCTGGCCACGTCGTGGGACACAAGCAAGGACCAACTCACCTGGACGTTCCATCTGGGCAAGGGGCTGAGCTTCTCCGACGGATCGCCCCTCACCTCCAAGGACGTGGTGTATTCGTTCGAGCGGATCATCAAGGACAAGCTGAACTCGTCCTACAAGTTCACGACGGTAAAGTCGATCACCGCGCCGGATCCGGCCACCGTGGTGTTCACCCTGAGCGCACCGACTCCGAACATGTTGGCCAACGTAGGCGGATTCAAGGGCGTCGGCATCGTAGAGCAGTCCAACGTGGACTCGGGCAAGATCAAGACGGCCCCGGTCGGCAGCGGGCCGTTCATGGTCAAGAGCTACGTGTCCGGCGACAAGATCGAGCTGGTCCCCAATCCGCACTACTGGGGCCCCAAGCCCAAGCTTGCGGGCGTCACTTACACCTTCGTCAAGGATCCGACCGTGGCACTACAGGATCTGCAGAGTGGACAGGTGCAGTGGACCGACAACTTGCCTCCCCAGCAGGTCGCGTCTCTGAAGAACAACTCGGACATCAGCGTCCAGTCGGCACCATCGACGGACTACTGGTACATGGCCCTCAACGAGACGCACAAACCCTTTGACAACCCGCAGGTCCGCCGCGCGGTGGCTTTCGCGCTGGATCGAGAAGCCATCACCAAGGCAGCCACATTCGGTAACGCCACGGTCAACCAGACGGCCATTCCCAAGGGCAGCCAGTGGTACTTCGAGTATGCCCCGTACACGCATGACCCGGCCAAGGCCCAACAGCTCATGGGCCAAGCTGGCGTCAAAAACGCCTCCATGGATCTCATGGTCACCAGCCAGTACCCCGAGACGGTGCGCGCCGCCCAGGTGATCGCCTCAGAGCTGGGTGCGATCGGTATCAACGTCAAGATTCGCACCTTGGACTTCGCCCAATGGCTCGATGAGGAGGGCAAGGGCAACTTCGACTCGTTCATGCTCGGCTGGCTCGGCAATCTCGATCCGGACGAGTTCTACTACGCACAGCATCACTCCGGTGCCAACTTCAACTTCCAGAAGTACAGCAACCCGAGCGTGGACAAGCTTCTGGACCAAGCCCGTACGGAGACCGACCAGAAGGCCCGCAAGCAGGAGTACGACCAGGCGGCGAAGATGATTGTCGATGATGCGAGCTACATCTATCTCTACAACCCCGATGTCGTGCAGGGCTGGTCCAAGAAGGTGTCCGGCTATCAGGTCCGGTCTGACCGAGCCATACGGTTTGGCCAGACCAGCCTGACTCAGTGAGTCGTGCAGGGGGGTCCGGCATGCTGCGCTACATCCTTCAGCGACTGCTGCAGTCCGCCATAGTCCTGTTCGGTGTCACGGTGGTTGTCTTCCTGCTCCTTCAACTCGTCCCGGGCGACCCCGTCAGGCTCGCGCTCGGCACGCGGTATGACCAAGCGACGTACGAGGCACTGCGGGCCAGGTCCGGACTCGACCAGCCTCTCGTGGTCCAGTACGTGCAGTACCTGAGTCACGCAGTGACCGGCGACCTGGGGGTGAGCTTTCGAACTGGGCAACCGGTCACCACGACGGTGCTGGACCGCCTTCCGGCCACCCTTTCGTTGGCAGTGACGGCACTCGCGCTCGCAATGCTGGTCGCCTTTCCGCTCGGTGTGTTGTCTGGAATCCGCCGCGGGTCGATCGTGGACCACGCTGCGCGAGTCTTCAGCCAGTTCGGCGTCTCGGTGCCCGACTTCTGGATGGGCATCATGGGCATCCTGCTCTTCACCGGGGTGCTCGGGTGGCTGCCCCCAGCCGGCTACGTCTCGCTCACTGAGGACCCGGCCGGTTGGGCTACGCACGTCATCTTGCCCGCCGCCACGGTCGGACTGGTCACGGCCTCCATCCTCACGCGATTCATTCGCTCCGCAGTCCTCGAGGTGCTGGCCGAGGACTACATCCGTACCGCGGAAGGAAAGGGACTGCGCCGCCGCGTGATCGTGACTCGGCACGTGTTGCGCAACGCGATGATCCCAGTGGTCACGGTGATAGCTGTCCAACTGGCGAGTTTGCTTGGTGGGGTAATCGTCGTCGAGGTCCTGTTTGCCTGGCCGGGGCTGGGCCGACTGACGTACGACGCGGTTGAAGCGCGGGACTACCCCATCCTGCAGGGCGCAGTGCTCTTCGTCGCAGCTCTGTTCCTGCTCGTGAATCTGCTGGTCGACCTTCTCTACGCACGCCTTGACCCGAGGATCTCAATCCGATGAGCGTTACGGATCTGCACGACACCACGCAGCCCGGCGTAGGCCCAGATGTGACGTGGCGCCGGCTCTTGGACGCGCTCCGCCGCGACCCTCTGGCCGTCTCGGGGACGGTAGTGCTTGTGGTCCTCGTCTTGGTTGGCGTCTTCGGCCCGTGGCTGGCACCCGCTGGAGTCAACGATGTGAACGTCGCCGACATGCTCCAGCCGCCGAGCGGAGCCCACTGGTTCGGCACCGACGACCTCGGACGCGACGTCTTCAGTCGAGTGCTCGTCGCGGCACGTGTCTCCCTCGAGGTCGGCCTCGTCAGCGTAGGGATGGCCATGGTCATCGGCGTCGCCATCGGGCTTATCGCCGGGTACTACGGCGGCTGGACCGACAACGTCTTGATGCGGTGCATGGACGTGCTGTTCGCCTTCCCAGTGCTCCTGCTGGCGGTCGCGATCGTCGCCGTGCTCGGCCCTGGTCTAGGCACCGCCATGGTGGCGATCGGCGTCGTGTATGCGCCGATCTTCGCGCGAGTCACCCGCGCCAGCGTGCTGCTAGTACGTGAACAGGTATTCGTCCGAGCGGCTCTGTCCATCGGCTCCTCAGACCTGCGGATCATGCGGCGCCATATCTTGCCCAACGTGGCTGCGCCGCTGATCGTGCAGACGTCACTATCCCTAGCGTTCGCAATTCTTTCCGAAGCGGCGCTGTCCTTCCTCGGCCTCGGCGTGCAGCCGCCCGCGCCATCTTGGGGCCGCATGCTGTTCGATGGACGCGCCTACATCCCCGACGCGTGGTGGCTCGGGGTGTTCCCTGGAGCGGCGATCTTCCTCACTGTTTTGGCCTTCAACCTCGTCGGCGATGGGCTACGCGACGTCCTCGATCCCCGTCAACTGAGCCTTACCGAGTCGCGTCGGAGTGCGCCGTGAGTGGCGAAACCGTGCTGGCCCTCGAGGAACTGGGTGTGACCTTCCATACCCGGCATGGAGTCGCGCAAGCCGTGGCGGGGGTCTCCTGGTCGGTCAGCAGAGGTGAAACGCTTGCCGTAGTCGGCGAGTCTGGCAGTGGGAAGAGCATGACCGTCCTTGCAGCGACGGGGCTGACCCCGCCCGTAGCCCGAGTATCTGGTCGCGCCACGCTCCTCGGGAACGATCTCGTAGCTCTGCCGGAAAGCGACCGACGCCGCCTGCGCGGCCAACACGTAGGTTTCGTCTACCAAGACCCGATGACCTCGCTGAATCCGGTCCTACCAGTCGGAAAACAAGTCACCGAGGCCTGTGAAGAGCACTTGGGCATGTCCCGCCGGCAGGCCGCTGTCCGGGCGGTCGAACTCCTCGAGCTCGTCGGCATCTCGTCCCCGCGTGAGCGGGCCCACGCCTACCCGCATCAGTTCTCGGGAGGCATGCGTCAACGCGTCGTCATTGCGATGGCCCTGGCCTGCGAACCTGACATCCTTATCGCAGACGAACCCACCACGGCACTGGACGTCACTACACAGGCTCAGATCGTTGAGCTCGTCGCTGACCTGCAGCATCGTCTCGGCACCGCGGTTGTTTGGATCACCCACGACCTCGGCGTCGTGGCCGGAATCGCAGATCGGGTCGCGGTCATGTACGGCGGCCGCATCGTTGAGACCGCCCCGGTAGACCGTCTCTTCGCCCACCCGTCGCACCCGTACACACAGGCGCTGCTGGAGTCGAGGCCGCGGCCGGACCTCGGCGGTCGGGACTTGCCGGCCATCCCCGGCTCTCCGCCTAGCCCCTTCCACCTGCCCTCAGGATGTGCCTTTTGGGACCGCTGCCCTGTCCGAGGTGACTCACGATGCGAACACGAACTGCCGGAACTGGTGGAGATCGCGAACGGCCACGCGGTCCGGACGTTCTACCCCGACCGCCAAGCAGGAAGACAACCATGACGGATGACCTGGTCGCGGAAATCGAAGACCTGAAAGTTTGGTTCCCGGTCCCTGAAGGCGGACACGTCCGCGCAGTAGACGGGGTTTCCTTGCACCTCCGGCGAGGGGAGACCTTGGGCCTCGTGGGTGAGTCCGGCTCGGGTAAGTCGACGACCGCGCTCGCCCTCATGCGACTGGTAAAGCCCACAAGCGGTCGAATCCGAGTCAACGGAGAGGACATCACGGCGCTGAGCCGACGACAGCTGAGGCCCTTCCGGCGTCGGGTGGCCATGGTCTTCCAAGATCCGGCGGCCTCGCTCGACTCGCGACTGACCGTCGGCGCCAGCATCGCAGAGCCCCTGGCGGTGCACCGAATCGTCGCCAATCAAGAAGCGCGCCATCGACGCGTAGCGGAGTTGCTGGAACTGGTGGGCTTGCCGCAGGAGCTCGCTGGACGGCATCCCCATGAACTGTCGGGCGGTCAGCGCCAGCGAGTCGGCATAGCTCGGGCACTCGCCGGAGAGCCTGACCTCGTGGTCCTGGATGAGCCCATCGCTTCCTTGGACCTATCGGTGCAGGCACAGATCATGAATCTGCTGCGGCGGTTGCAGCGTGAACTCGGATTGACGTATCTCTTCGTTGCGCACGACCTCGCGGCTGTCGAGCACATGAGCGATCGCGTGGCGGTGATGTACCTCGGACGCATCGTCGAGACAGGGACCCCCGGCCAAATCTATGCTCGGCCGGCGCACCCCTACACCGCAGCTCTGCTATCGGCGGTGCCTGTGCCAGACCCCGTCGCCGAGCGCACACGTCGACGGATCGTGCTTCGGGGCGACATCCCCAGCGCCCACAATCCTCCCACCGGTTGCAGGTTCCACACGCGGTGTCCGGTCGCCCAGGACCAATGCGCCAAGCTGGATCCTCCTCTAGTACACGTCGAGGACGAGCATCAAGCCGCGTGCCTCTTCGCCGGGGAAGCAGTGGACTCCATGATCGGGTCTGCGCGGTGACGTCGGCCTAGCTAACGAGAGCGTCCCACGGGCGCCCTCGCAGAGTAGATATAATGGGGCTCTTGGGACCTGAGGTGGGAGCTCATGCCAGCCGGGGGTGGGCGAAGGTGCCACCGATGAGGAGCATCCGGAGGCGGTAGTTCTCACGGTTGCGGAAGCCTCGGGCGACCCTGCGGTGGAGCTCGATCAAGCCGTTCACGGCCTCGGTGCCGCCGTTGTTGGCGCGGCCGGTGGTGAAGTACGCCAGGAACGGCTCGCGCCACTGCTTCAGGGTCCTGCCGAGGCGGGCGATCTCCGGGATCGGGCACGAGGGGAACGAGGCGAGGACGTGCTCGGCGTCCGGCGGCCCTGCGCGAGGTCCTTCTGGTGGAACGCGGAGCGCAGCTGCTGTCCGGCCTGCCACGCGACGAACACCTCGTCGTGGCGCTCGTCGGCGCCAACCGCAGCCTCGAGCCGAGCCTCCTGTCGCTCGGTGAGACGTTCACGACCGCACCGCAAGATCATCCGGATGCCGTACAGCGGGTCGCGGGCGTGGCCGCGGTGACCCAGGGTCTCCTGCTGCACCCGGCGCCGGACCTCATCGACCGCGTGCCCGCCCAGCTTCACGACGTGGAAAGTATCAACGACTGCGACCGCGTCCTCGAGCTGGTCGTCGACCGCGTTCTTGTACCCCTGGAACGGGTCCAGCGTCGCGATCTGCACACCGGCCCGGAACGCCGCATCGCGCTCGTTCAGCCAGCCGGCGTACACCGCCCCTGACCGGCCAGGGACCAAGTCCAACAACCGTGCCCGCGTCGTGCCGTCCCGGTCACCGGTCAGGTTCACCATGCCGGTCAGCTCCTTCGGGCCGCGCTTGAGCGGGCTGACGTGGTGCCAGATGTGCTCATCGACGCCAAGGACCTGCACGCCCTCGAACCGGGCCGGGTCGACGTCCATCACCTGCAGCAGCGGCTTCGCCGAGCGCCACACCGTCTTCCACGACGTGCCCAGCTGCCGGGCCAGCCCCAGCACCGAGGCGTGCTCCCGACGCAGCTGGCGCACCGCCCACCAGCAGGCTCGCACCGTCAACAACCCGCGCGGCCGGGCAACCTGCTCGTCCTGCTCGGTGAACACCCCGACCGGGCAGGCCGGCTCGGAATTGACCCGGGGCAGGCCCAGGTCCGCTTCACCCACACCAGCTGCACCGGCCGGCCGAAGCACGGCGCGTCGATCAGCTCCACCTCAACAACGCCGACAGCGGCTCGGTCTACACCTCCAAGGACTACGCCCGGCTCTGCGGCCAGCTCGGGGTCATCCAGTCCCTTGGTGCCGTAGGCACAAGCGCCGACAACGCCCTCGCCGAGGCGTTCAACGCCACCGTGAAACGCGAGACCCTCAACGGCGCCGCGACCTTCACCGACGCCGCGTCATGCGGTCGCGTGATCTTCCGATGGGTTGTTCGCTACAACACCCGAAGTCGTCCCTCACGCGGATGAACCGATCGTCCCTAGGTCAGCTCTTGTTCAGTTCCTCGGCGAGCATGACGATGATGCCGCTGGGGCCGCGGACGTAGGTGAGCTTGTAGACATCCCCGTAGGTCGCCACGCCGCGCAACGGATGGCAGCCGTGCCTCGCGGCGATCGTGAGGGCGTCGTCGATGTCGTCGACCGAGAAGGCCACGCGGTGCATGCCGATCTCGTTGGGCCGGGTGGGCTCCGTCTCAATCGCGTCGGGGTGGATGTACTCGAAGAGCTCGAGGCGACCGTTGCCGTCAGGTGTATGAAGCATGGCGATCTTGGCGTGGTTGCCGTCGAGGCCGACTGCGGTGTCGGTCCATTCCCCGCTGACCGTGTCACGGCCGAGGACGGTAAGGCCCAGGTCGGTGAAGAAGGCGATCGCCGCTTCGAGGTCGCGGACGGCGATCCCGACGTTCTCGAGTTTGATGGGCATAGGTGGCACGCTACCGAGTCAGCGCGATTCGCTCAGGTCAGCTGGGGCCTGTTCGGCCTGCCCGGCAGGGCACGGCGCCCATCTGAAGCGTCGTGCAAAGTGCGCGTCCTTTCGGCTCCCCTAGTTCGAAAATGAAGGTGACCACGAGGGCGTCGCGTTGATAGCCATTAGTAAGAGCGTGGGCTGCTTGGTGGTCCTGCCTGGAGGGCAACAGGCTGGCGATCGCGACCCGCTGACGAATCGGATTGCCTGGCCGAGGTTCTCGCCGCCAGTACGCGGTCGGGGGCGCTGATGGAGGCGGCGGCTCCGGCCGCTTTCGTGACTGCGAGGGTGACCTGATCGGCCGCGCGCGTCAGTGAACCCCGGACGATGTCGGGGAGCGCGACGGGGCGGTCCTGGGCGTGGTCGACGGGCCGCACCCACGCCTCGGTGGAGACGTTGCCGTAAAGGCCGTGCGCCTCGAGCGCCATCGCCATGGCGTTGACACCGCGGGGCGAGGCGAGCAGGTGCAGGTCCGCTGTCGCCTCCCGGAGGGCGTACGCGAGGTCCGTGGAGGTCGCGAGCCCCAGCTGCAGCGTCTGAGACACCTGTTTCAGATCCACTGTCGCGGCGAGGGTTTCAACGCTCGCCACCCCGGTGCGCTCGTGAATGATCTCCAGCATCGCGGCGCGGATCTCGTTGGCTGCGATGACCAGGTCAGGGTCCAGCCGGCGTCCGCGCTGAGGTGCGAGCTGCGCCCACGTCGTCGCGAGCCCGACCCAGCTCGCTTGGGCGGACTCGAGCGCGGGCGCGAGGCGGGTGCGGTACTCGCTGGGATCGATGGAATCGGTCTCGGCGCCGGCGCGCAGCAGCGTCTGGCTGGCGAAAGCGGTGTGCGCCTGCGTCTGCGCGATGAGCGTCATCGTCGCGGCCGTGGGGGCGCCGGCCAGGGCGCGGTGGGCCTGGATGTCCCAGCTGGCCAGCGCCTCCCGCAGCCGATCCAGCTCCGGGAGCGGCTTGTGTTCGCCGTGCAGCGCTGCGGGGAAGGTGCCGGAGACGTAGGAGCCAGCCAGCTGCTCGAAGGCCGCCATCCGGTCGCGCGCCTCCACGGTGCGCTTGAGCGACTCGGCCGGCAGGGCAGAGCGCTTGGCCGCGGGCAGGACGGCGAGGTCGCGCAGGTCACGGTTCAGGGCGACCTGCACGCCGTGGGCGCCCACATAGAGGACGTGCATCATCCTGGCTTTGGCCGCCTCGAGATCCGCCGCGACCTTGGGCCGCATCGGCCGGACGTCGGTGCGGCGACGCAGCAGAAGCTCCGCAGCCGTCGTGAGGTTCTCGCACACCGTGAGCAGCCGATCGTCCGCCGGGCCGGGCCCGGGCCATTGGCGCCTCCGGCCGGCCTTCATCAGGTCGGCGTTCATCGTCTGGAGCTGCTCCATCAGGACCTGGCCAGCATCCCTGCGCTCGGATTGGCCTGCGCTTGGTGACGATTCTGGGAACGCGCGCCACAGGTCGGCGGCGGCTTCGACGACCTCGCCCCAGGTCCGGACCATGACCCGGCCGTCCATCAGCGGGGTGTCCATCAGCACCTCGCGCACGATGAGGTCGCAGTCCAGCAGCAGCTCTCCTACGCTGCGGCCCTCGAGGGCGGGCATCATCCGTGGTCTCGAAGGAGGTCGCAGAGCGCGACGACGACGCGGCTGCTGCCTACTGGCAGCGCCTCGATCGGGACCGTGCGAGTCAGGGCTTCCGCCGCGCGCACCAGTTCGATCGGATCGTCTCGGCGCTGGCTCGACTCGGCGGTCTGGACGTCGTCGAGCTCGATGTCGACGGGCAGCAGTCGGCGGGCTTGGCTGGCGGCGAGCCGGGCGGCCAAGCCGAGATCGGACAGGGCGAAGGACTCCTCGAGCCCGGGCGCCGGGCCGGCAGCCAGGATGTTCAGGCAGCGGTCGGCTGCGGCCTCCAGGAGCAGGATCACCCCGCTGATCACCGCCAGGCCGTCTGCGCCCGTCATCGTCCTCTCCGCCTTCGACGTCATGCCGCGTCCCCTCTTCGTCGGATCTGATTGCGTCTTCATCCACGCAGACAGCGGCCGCGGCGGGCCGGCCCGGTGCGGGCCTGTGGATAACTCCCAGGGGTGTCGGTGCGTGGTCGGACACTGGTCCTACGGACAAAAGCCGGGCAGCCGCCCGCTGACGATCAGCCGGAGCACGACGCGTCTGGGCGTCGTTGTCGCACAGCTTGGGGGTGGGTGTGATGGGAGTACCGCTGACCAGGGTGCTGGCGCAGACGCCGGGCATTGCCGTCAGCACCGTTGTGACGGCGGCGCTGGCCGCGTCGCTACCAGGCCCCCTCGGTTGGCTCGTCTTCCTCAGTGCCTTGTCTCCGGCGGTTGTCCTGCTGGCCGGCGCCGGCGAACCCGCTGCGGTACGTGGGCTGTTCGGTGCCCGGGCGTTGACGCCAGCCGAGGCCGCTGCGCTTGCCAAGACGACCGTGCAGCTCTGCCAGCGCGACCTCGGTCCGCCGTCGGTTCGCCTGTACCTCTGGCCCGGAGTGCGGACGGTGTCCGCGGCAGGAGCCGGCCGCCGCTCCGTTCTCGTCTCCGCGGAGCTCCTGTCGCAGGTCCGTCTGAGCCGGCTCCCGCCAGATCAAGCGGCCGCCGTGATCGCCCACGCCGCGGGCCTCGTCCGGGTCGGCGCGCTCCGGTCCGACCTGGCGGTGCAGCTGTGGACCATCCCGTGGCGGTTCCTGCGCGGCCTCGCCCGCGCCGTTGGCGCCGCCGGCGGCCGTCTACCGCTGATGGCCCTGATGTGGCGGGCACGCTTCGTCCTGGGCCTGATCGCCCTCGGCCAAGGCGTCACCGCCGGCCAGCCCGAGGCTGTCGTGGCGGGCGCGTTAAGTGCTGCTGTCGTCGGGCTGAGCTACCTCGTGCCCCGCTGGGAGAAAGCGTCGGCCGCGGGGCTGCAGGCCATGGGGGACGAACAGGTCGCTCGCACCCGTCTGGCGCCGTCGTTGGCTGATTTCCTGCTGCGGCAGTCACGCTCGGCCGCCACTTTCGAACGGGTCCACGCTCTCGAGCTCGCTCACGCCTCCCTGCAGCCGTCGAGCCCACCGGTCAGGTCGACGCGACGCTGACCTACGACTCGAGCGACGCCGACCACGCGGTCCGGCACACCACGCCATTGGCCCTCACGCCCGACCGCACGGGGCAACGGTGATCGTCGTCAGTGACACCCCACGTGGAGGGTGGGCCCTCGGGGGCTGGGATCGGGTTCATCACGAGTCGATGCCTTATGCCCGGCGCACCGGCCTCGCCGCGGCGCCCGGGGGCGTCCGGTGCCACCGGCTGGCTGGCGACCAGCTCTCCGCGTCTCACCGGGGTGGTCCAGCAGGGCCGGGGCCGGGTGGGGCCTTCGGCGGCTCGTGGATCGCGCGGCTCAGCCCCACGGACTTGGGCGATGCGGACGGGTCGTGGTGGGGTCCGTCCACCTCGTCCACGTCGTCCGCGACGGTCCAGGTCCGCGGATCCATCCCCAGCTCCAAGGCCACGTCGATGAGGCGCGCCATCTGGTACGCGGTCCCCGCCGGAACCCGGTCCAGGGCGACGCGTGCCTTGACGGCGTCGCCGTCGAGCCAGTGCGCGAACGCGGTCAACGACGCCACCGGCGCTACGGGTGCCATGGTGGACTCGGGTGACGTCGGGTCCACGAGGCTTTCGGGGCACCGCGTCAGCAGGTCGCGCCACAGCTCGGCGTGGCGGGGTGCCGTCGAGCGTTCCATCGACGCCCAGGCATGATCCCGAAGCGGGGTGTGCTGCACGTCGGCGATCAGACGTGCCGCATCAGCGTCCGGCAGGACGGTGTGGCCGGCCGCCGCACTGTCCAGCGTGGTGGTGATCCACTCCCGCTCGACCTCGCCTACGCGTCCGCCGCCTGCAGCAGCTGCGGCACGCTCGGCGGTGAGAACCATGAGCTGGTCCGGGACCGGGCGGCCGGGGGCGTACGCCTGCCGCAGCTGCCCCGGGGTCGCGAACGGCGTCGGTCGCTCCAGCAGGAGGGACTCCGCCGTCATCAGGTCCCGGTCGCTCTGGGTCACCTGGCCGCTGTGCGGACCGTCCAGACGCACCCAGACGTCGCGGTCGACCGCCACCGCACCGATCACCGGGATCGCCGGCTCGAGGCGCTCCCGGACGGCGTCGCACACCGCGCCTGCCAGCTCAGGCTGGTCGGTGTACGCGAGCAGCACGACACCGACGCCCGCGCCGGCATACGCCCGGGCCAGCCCCTCACCGACCGCCACCGTCTGCGTGACGCCGCGGGGCAGGTTCACTCTCGCGACCGGGGCGCCGCCGGTCACCTCGGGGACGACCACGAGGGAGTCCTGCGGGTGCACTCCCAGGAAGTGTGGGACCGCGGCAACCACCTCGCTCATGTTGTGCAGTACGAGGTTCTCCTGACTCACGATGCTCTCCTTCGCGTCGGACGGCACGGTCACCTCCCAAAGCCGCGTGGTCGCCGTCGGCGATCACCGCGGACTCGGCTGCTGCGGCATCACCTCTGGGTCACGGATGCGGGTCACGGGTCCGGGCGGTCCAGACCTGAGGAACTCTTTGGCGCTGGGTCGCCCACCCGCTTCCGCGCAAGGTTCCGGTCAGTACGCTGCTGGTCGCCGCCGAGCCGGCGGAGCCTCGCGATCTCCTGCCGGGTCAGGCTGGGGCCGCACCACTGCGTCACCTCGGCCGGCGTGAGGTGCTCATCGTCGAACAGCTGCCGCAGCGCTGCACCCGCGCGCTGCTCTAGCTTGATGACGGCAGCGTCCCGCTCGCCCAGGGCGAAAAGCACGTCCAGGGCGAGGGCAGCCAGCCGCTTGTCCCGCTCCTGCCGCTCGACGCGCAGCTTCGCCTGCGCGTCGAGCGCGGCGCGGCGCGCCGCCTGACGCACCGACGGCCGCTCTTCTCGCCCGGTGGTTTCACTCATGATCGGCCCCCTCTAACGCACGGCTCCTGTCACCGACGGAAGCCGCG
Source organism: Terrabacter carboxydivorans (assembly GCF_039532035.1). Lineage (NCBI taxonomy): Bacteria > Bacillati > Actinomycetota > Actinomycetes > Micrococcales > Intrasporangiaceae > Terrabacter > Terrabacter carboxydivorans. The sequence goes on from NZ_BAAARE010000001.1 coordinate 296,280, forward strand.
AGAACGCTCCCCAGCGATCACTCCCAGGGATCAGTCCCTCCATCGGATGTCGTCACCAGAGACGCCGAGGTGCCGTCGGCTCAACCGCCACAAACCAAGTCCCGGATCCCTGATGTGATCGACGCCGCCGTGCCGAGGCGCGTACCCCCAGCGAAACCGCAACCGCTCATGTCACACACACCTCATGCATTTCCGGTTGTTTCCGTTTCAACCACCTGACCGCCAGTGCGCCCGGGGTGGGCTTTGGTCGGTGTGACGATGTCCATCCACAAGCTCACGGCCGGCAGCGGGTACGACTACCTGACCCGTCAGGTCGCGGCGCAGGACGCCACCGACAAGGGCCACACCGGCCTGGCCAGCTACTACGCGCAAAGAGGCGAGACGCCAGGGGTGTGGGTCGGCTCCGGGATGGCCGGCATCGACGGCCTCGAGGCCGGGGATGTCGTCACCGCGGAGCAGATGCAGGCCCTCTTCGGCTCCGGCCACCACCCCCTCGCGCAGCAGCGACTGGACCGGCTCGCCGGCCCGGACCTGACCGCCGGTGACTACCAGGCGGTGACCCGGCTCGGGCTGCCGTACAAGGTGTACTCGACTGACGTCAGCGCGTTCCGGGTCGAGGTCGCCCGCCGGATAGGCGAACTGGCATCCGCCCTTGGTGACGGCTCGGACGCCGTGGTTCCGTTGGCGGAGCGGGCGCGGATCCGGTCCGAGGTGGCGACCGAGTTCTTCCGTACCGAGCACGGCCGCGACCCGGCGAGTGGGTCGGACGGCGTCCGGGAGATCGCCGCCACGATCGCGAGACACTCCCGCCCACGGACGACCGCTGTCGCCGGGTACGACCTGACCTTCTCCCCGGTCAAGAGCGTGAGCGCCTTGTGGGCGGTAGCGGATCCGGCGACCGCCGCCGCCATCGAACGCGCCCACCTGGCGGCCGTCGGGGACGCGTTGAGGTTCCTTGAGGAGCACGCTCTGTTCACCCGGACCGGCACCAACGGGGTCCGTCAGGTCGACGTCCGCGGGCTGGTGGCGACCAGCTTCACGCACCGTGACTCCCGCGCCGGTGATCCCGACCTGCACACCCACGTCGCCGTCGCGAACAAGGTCCAGACCCTCGAGGGGCGCTGGCTCAGCATCGACGGGCGCGTGCTGTTCAAGGCCAACGTGTCCGCCTCCGAGACCTACAACACCGCCCTGGAGAAACACCTCCACGCCGACCTCGGCCTCCGCTTCACCGAGCGCGGGGGGTCTGATGCAGGGAAGCGTCCGGTGCGTGAGGTGGCCGGGGTCGACGCCGGCTTGAGCGAGCGCTGGTCGGCCCGCCGGGCAGCCGTCGTGTCCCGCCGCGGCGAGCTTGCGCAAGCCTTCCAGTACGCCCATGGCCGGCCCCCGACAGCGGTGGAGTCGATCCAGCTCGCGCAGCAGGCCACCCTGGAAACGAGAGAGGCGAAGAAGGCCCCGCGGACCTTGGCCGAGCAGCGGATCACGTGGCGGCGCCAAGCCGTGGAGGTACTCGGCGACGAGCACGCGATCGACGCCATGCTCCGCGCAGCCGCCGCCCCGACAGCCTCAGGACGTGCCACTGGGCGGGCCGTTGGTGAGGCGCCCAGAGGGGTGGCTGGGCGGCGGGTCGACACCGCCTGGATCGACGCGACGGCCGCCTCGATCGTCGCCACGTTGGAGGCGAGCCGAAGTACGTGGCAGGTGTGGCACGTCCGGGCCGAAGCGCAGCGCCGCGTCCGCAGCGCCGACTCTGTCGAGGTCGCTGCGGGGGATGTCGACGCGGTGGCGGGGCTGCTCGTCGAGGAGGTCCTTGACGGTCGCTCGGTGCACCTCACCGACCAAGGCGACGGCATCGCTGAGCCGGCGCAGCTGCGGCGCCGGGACGACTCCAGCGTCTACACGGTCCACGGCGCGGAGCTGTTCACCTCCGCCGCGGTCCTCACCGCCGAGCAGCGACTGCTGGCCGCGGCCGCCCGGCACGACGGCGCCACCGTCGACACCCCAGCCGTCGACCTGGCGCTGCTCGAGTCGGCCGCGAACGGGTCCACCCTCAACGCCGGACAGACCGCCCTGGTTCGCGGCATGGCGACCTCCGGGGCCCGCCTGCAGCTGGCGATCGCCCCCGCCGGGGCCGGCAAGACGACCGCCCTCCGCACGCTGGCCACCGCCTGGGCCAACGGCGGCGGCCACGTCATCGGCCTCGCCCCCTCGGCGGCCGCAGCCGCCGTCCTCCGCGACCAGATCAGCACCCCCACACCCGCCCACACTGCTACGTCCGACGCGATTCGCAACCTCGGCAACAACGGGACGACCAGCCAAGCGTCGGCGGTCACGGACACCCTCGCAAAGCTCACCTGGTCCATCGCCCACGGCGACCTGCCCGACTGGGCCGCCCGCATCGGCCCACGAAGCCTCGTCCTCGTCGATGAGGCCGGCATGGCCGACACGCTCACCCTCGACACCGCCGTCCAGTTCGTCCTTGAGCGTGGCGGGTCCGTCCGCCTCATCGGGGACGACCAGCAGCTCGCCGCGATCGGCGCCGGCGGCGTCCTGCGCGACCTGCAAAACACCCATGGTGCGCTGCGCCTGACGGAGCTGATGCGCTTCACCGACCCCGCCGAAGCCGCCGCCACCCTCGCCCTGCGCGACGGGACACCCGAGGCGCTCGGGTTCTACCTCGACCAGCACCGCGTCCACGTCGGCGACCCCGCCACCACCACCGAGGACGTCTTCACCGCCTGGCGCGCCGACGCCGACCGCGGCCTGGACGCCATCATGCTCGCCCCCACCCGCGAGCTCGTCGCCCAGCTCAACCAGCGCGCCCGCACCCACCGCCTCGACCGTCAGCAGCCCTGCGCTGACCCAAAGGCAGAGGTCACTCTGGCGGACGGGAACACCGCCTCGGTTGGGGACCTCGTGATCACCCGCTCCAACGACCGCCGGCTCCGGTTGACCGCGACGGACTGGGTCAAGAACGGCGACCGCTGGACCGTCCTGGCGGTCGGCGACGACGGCGGGTTACGGGTCCAACACACCCGCCACCGGCACACCATCACCCTTCCCGCCGGCTACGTCGCCGCATACACAGAGCTGGGCTACGCCACCACCGTCCACGCCGCCCAAGGCGTCTCCGCGGACACCATGCACGGCCTCGCCAGCGGGCAGGAGTCACGCCAGCAGCTCTACACGATGCTCACCCGCGGCCGGATCGCCAACCACGTCTACGTCCAGGTCGTGGGCGACGGCGACCCGCACACCGCGATCCACCCCGACACCCTCACCCCACCGAGCGCCACCGACATCCTCGAAGCCATCCTTGCCCGGGACCACTCCCACGTCTCGGCGACCACCCAGCTCCGCGACGCCGCCGACCCCACCCGGCTGCTCGGGCAGGCCACCGCCCGCTACACCGACGCCCTACACGTCGCCGCCGAAGACCACCTCGGCCCCGACACCGCCCGCCGCCTCGAACGCGACGCCGAACAAGCCGTGCCCGGACTGGCCGAGGCGCCCGCCTGGCCCACCCTCCGCGCGCACCTCATCCTGCTCGCCGCCCACGACCGCGACCCCACCGCCGCGCTCCGCGCCGCCGCCGGCAGCCGGGAGCTCGACACCGCCGCCGACCCCGCAGCAGTCATCGACTGGCGCCTCGACGACCACATCCTGGAAACCACTGACGTACGAAACGCAGGTCGCGGCGATGCCGCCACTGGGCCACTCCCCTGGCTCCCCGGCATCCCCCCTGCCCTGGAGCAGCACCCGAGCTGGGGGGAGTACCTCACCCGCAGAGCCGAACTCGTCAGCACCCTCGCCGACCAGGTGAGGGCCGCTGCCGCAACCCACACGCCCGCGTGGGTCACCTACACCCCCGGACGCCGTGACCCCGGTGTCCTCGCCGACGTGCAAGTCTGGCGGGCCGCGACCCAAGTCCCCGACAGTGACCGGCGACCCACCGGGCCACCACAGCTGCAGAAGGCGGCCGCCCTGTGGCAGCGCCGACTCACCACAGCGCTGCACGGCACCCACGCCCCCGCCCTGCAGGAATGGCAAGAGCTCCTGCACGCCGTGGCACCCGGAATCCGCCGTGACGACTTCACCCCGATCCTGGCCGAACGGCTCGCCGCGATGTCCCGGGCCGGGCTCGACGCCCGCGGCCTGCTCCGCCGTGCCACGGCCCTCGGGGCGCTCCCCGATGACCATCCCGCCGCCGCCCTGTGGTGGCGCCTGAGCCGGCACGTGTCACCGGCCGTCGCCGCCGACCTCGGCCACCGCGCCGACCACTTCGACGACGCCCTCACCACGTCATGGCTACCAGGCGTGTCCGACACCTACGGTCCGGATCGCGCCGGGGAGCTGCAGGCCAGCCCTTGGTGGCCGGCCCTGGTGACCAGTATCGACCACGCCCTGCAACGCGGCTGGACCCTCGACGACCTCCTCGACACCCACCCACGCCACGACACTGACCCTCAGCTGACCGACGACCTCGACGACTGCCAAGCCATGGTGTGGCGCATCACCGTCCTGACCGACCCTCCCCCACCGGCCGAGGACCTCGACGAGGACCCGCCCCCCGAGGACGACCGGTCCTGGGTCGACCACCCCGCCGACCTCCACCACGCCGACCACGAGTTCGACCGCGAACTGGACTGCGGCACAGAGCGCCTCAGCGAGGTGCCCACCCCGGAACAGTGGCGTGACCTCCTCGACCCGAACCCTGACCCGAGCACCGAACCGGGCACTGACCCGGTCGATCGCGACGAGGCCGACAAGGTCGCTGCGGCTGTCGAGGTGCGGCTGCAGCTCGCCGCCATGGTCCGCGACACGATGGGACCTCTGCCGCCCGACGACGACGACGTCGAGGCCATGGTCGCCCGTGCCGCACTGTGGGATGACTGCCCCGTCAGCCGCGAGCGGATGCTCGAGATCAACCAGCTCACCTTGGACTACTTCCGCGGCCAGCTGCCCGGCAGCTGGGCCGACACCTACCTGCACGAACGCTTCAGCCCCGCAACCGAATCGGCGACCGGCCGCCCCACCCAGCCCGCTGCGGCGGCCCCGTCGGGGTTCGTGCCGGGGTACGCGCCCGCCGGGTGGACCACCCTCGTCACCGCCCTTCGGCGCGCCGGTGTCACCGATGAGGAGATGCTCGCCACCGGTGTCGCCGCCCGCGCCCGCACCGGCCGGGTCATCGACCGGTTTCGCGACCGCGTCATGCTCCCGATCACCCGCGACGGCGACGTGCTCGGCTTCGTCGGACGCCGCCACCCCACCCTCGACCGCACGCCACTTGCTGGAGCGTCTGGCGCTGACCAACCTGCGGTGCCGAAGTACCTCAACACCGCCGACACACCCCTGTTCCACAAGGGCGCCCAGCTCCACGGCATACCGCCGTGGGCCCTGCCCACCGACACGGCCCTCGTCCTCGTCGAGGGCCCGATGGACGCCATCGCGGTCACCCTCGCCAGCGGCGGAGCCTACGTCGGCGTCGCCACCCTCGGCACCTCCCTCACCCACCAGCAGACCGCGCAGCTGGCGGCGACGGGACGACCGCTGGTCGTGGCCACCGACGGGGACCTGCCCGGCCGGATCGCCGCCGAACGGGACTTCTGGATGCTCGCACCGCACGGCCTCTCCCCCACCGTAGCCACCTTCCCCAACGGGTCAGACCCCGCCGCCCTCTTCAGCCGCGAGGGCCCACCCGCACTGCTCGACACCCTCCAACGGGCTCGGCCGCTCGCGGCGCTGCTCATCGAGGAACGCCTCACCAACCTCCCCCAAGAGACGGCGCTGCAGCAGGCCACCCAGATCCTCGCCGCCCAACCCGCCACCGCATGGGACGCCGGCAGCCGACACATCGCATCGCGGCTCGGGGTCCCGCCACAAAACGCCCGCGCCTGCCTCGCCGCCCACGCCGAGGACTGGAACCGCAACCCGCGGACCGCCGCCCGACAGCAGTTGATCGCCATCCGAGAGGTACGCGGCCGCCTCGAAGCGAGGGCGTCCCACGAGCCGGTCGACCGGTGGCTCAAGCTGGCCCGAGAACTCGACCCCCGCCTCCCCGCCCAGAGCGACTGGCCCGCCCTGGCCAGCATGCTCGACCACGCGCATCAGGCCGGACACGACGTCCCCGCGCTCTGCCGACAGCTCATCGACGGCGAGCCGCTGCAGGACCGGCCGGCGCAAGAGCTCCGCCACCGCCTCGAGGTCCGGCTCCCCGACGGCCCTGCGTTCGACGAGGTGCCGTTCAACGAGCCCGAGACTGCGAGCCATCACCGGACCGGCGCGGCTATGCAGCAGCTGGCCGGCGGCGACAGACCGCTGCTTGGACGAGGCTCCATCCGGCGCTGAGATCACAACCCGGGAGAGCACCCTGGACGGAGCGATGACCACTGCCAGCGGCTATCGCCGGACGCACGTTCCGTAATCCGGCCAGGCCCGGAGGACCGCAAACGTTGATGCTCGCCATGCCAGATCTCTGCGGACGCACATGTGAGTGACTGGGTCATCGGCGTACCGAAAGCCGAAGCGCCCAGACCGTCGTCGACCCAGGCGCTCTGGGGCATTGCGCGTCTTTAGTGGGCTGCGTCGAACGCGGCCACAATCCGCTGCGGGATACGTCCACGAGCGGGTACATCGTGCCGGTTGCTGTGCGCCCAAGCGCGGATCTCCGCGTTGCGGGAGGCGCCTGCTGCCGCGAGCCGCTGCCGGGTGCGTGCGGGTCTGCCTGAGGTTCGCGCCCGGTCGGTCCAGTGCCCGAGGTTCTTGCGGAGTTCCTTGGCGTTCTTCTCCGAGAGGTCAATCTCGTAGGACTTACCGTCGAGGGCGAACGTGATTGTCTCGGCTGCCTCAGTGCCGTCAATGTCGTCAACCAGAGTGGTGATCACTTGTTGGGCCATGACGAGATGGTAGGGGCGGTTGGCTCCGTGGAGTGCCGCCTCTCTGAAGGAAGGTCGTCTTCCGGCGAAGTCACGCGACTTTCTCGGCAGTCGGCTCTCCTCTGAGCAGCGTTCACCGTACGGTGAACGCTGCTGGACGGGGGGACCGACGAAAAGCGCATGCGCCGCGCTACGCCGGCTCCTGCCGTATCTGTGGGGTACAGCTCCCCACCCGGGCCGAGGCGGTCTACGAACGGGCGACGAAGACGGTCCGATGCATCAGCCACGACGAGAGCTCGCCAGTCGAGACCTCCGACGCGGGTGTCGTCGACCCTGCGGTTGTGGCCGTCGTTGAGTCCGGTACCGCTGGAGCGTCAGCGCGTCGCGAGTTCGAGCGCCGCAAGGCCAAGAGGGAAGAACACGTCCGGACCAAGCACCCGAAACTCGGCGGCCTGATCCTCGCGCTCTCCGACGAGCGACAGTCAACGACCGCCTGGGACGCCGGCGCAACCGGGGAAGAACGACTCGGCAAGGCCCCGGACCGCCTCGCCTCAGACAGGCTCCGGCTGTTGCACGACCGGCGGATCCCGAAAACCAGGGCGAACATCGACCACCTGGCTATGACTCCCAGCGGCGTCTACGTCATCGACGCCAAGACGTACCGCGGGCGTCCCCACCTCAAGGTCGAAGGGGGTCTCTTCCGGCCCCGCGTTGAACGACTGCTCGTCGGATCCCGCGACTGCACCAAACTCGTAGACGGAGTGCTCAAACAGGTCGACGTGGTGCGCGGAGTGCTCAACATCGACGTCCCGGTCCACGGGGTGCTCTGCTTCGTCGAAGCAGACTGGCCCCTGATCGGCGGCACCTTCACCACCCGCGGCGTGCAGGTCCTGTGGCCCAACCAGCTCCACCCCCAGCTCCAAGCAGACGGCCCTACAGCCGCGAAACCATCGCCGAGATACACCGCAAACTTTGCCCACGCACTACCACCGGCCTGAAGCACCGCTCACGCCGATACGCGGCGGATAGACGCACAGTTGCTGCCCCGCGCTTCGGAGCTGTTCCTCAGGAGGCGCCAGCCCGCGCTGGGCCGTTTGACGGTGTGCGTTGGTCGGGCGTTCTCATCCTGCTGGTTCCAACATACGATCGCGTCTGATGGTTGTCCGCCCGGCGGCACACGAGCTCTTCAGTCAGGACTGTCACTTAGCAGTCTCTTGATCTGAATGTGCCCCAAGCGCTCCAAGCACAGGCGCCCGAACGCAGTAATCCGGTAGATCGACTCGTCACGCTTGCGCAGCACCGGATCACGTTGTCCCGTCCGCGCTCGCGCCGCCACCCGGTCCTCCTCGTCCATCTTGGCCACTAGAGCCTGGCGCTCCAGAACCGCTAGGACAGGACCTGAAAGGTCGTCGGAGGTCAAGAACTGCCTAGGCGTGGCCTCAGGTCCGACCAAGAACTCGTGCACTCGATATGCCGATGCGCCGGCAGTCCTCACCTTCTCCAGCATGGCCAGCACGCGCACATGTACTGGATCAAGCTCCGCCAGGGCCTTGATGATGATCAACTCACTGTTGACACGGGTTCCATCCGCGAAACCGTTCGCCAGACACGTTGCCAGCGCCCTGATCTTGTCCTCTTCAACTGCGTTCGCGCCCGCTTGCACTGCGCTCTTGAAGAGAGAGGCCGCTGCGGGGTCACGGATCAGTTCCGCGACCAATGTCTCCGGATCCGAGCTGGCCTGCTCGGCGGCGATCTGGACGACGGCAGCCCCATTCGCCCTTTGCGCGCCGACGATCTCATCCCAAGCGCGCCCGACCAGCTCGATCGTTCCAGGAGTGATGGCCGCACCAATGATGCCACCGACCGGACCTCCAAGTATGGCGCCCACCCCAGCGCCTGCGGCACTGCCGACGACTTCAACGGCTTTCGAACGCCGGTCACTGCGGGTCATGGCTGAAGGCTGCCACATCGCGGCGGATAGACGCATGTGACTGAAGCCTGGGTCTCGCGGGCATCCCCCTGCGGTGCCCTACTTGCCGCCAGTCATGTGTCTCAGGATGGCGCAGGTGTCGTACCCGTCTATGACCATGTAGTGCCGGATGTTTCGGAAATCAGAGGCCAGGCTGCGCAGCATGCCAACTACCTCAGGTTTGATCACGTGACAGTGCTGCAGCACTAAGACCTCAGCGGGCGTGGCGGATAGGCGCTGGAGTTGGTCGCCGTTCTTCCCAAGCATCCCGATTGTCATGGGGCGCGAGAAGCGGCCCCCGGCGGGGCCTTTTAGCAAGAAGGCGGCGTCGTAGGATTTGCCGCGGACCCTCAGCCGTGTGGTCCAAAGGTCGCTCTGCTCCCCGCCCCAGTCCTTCGGGATGACGGGCTCTCCTAGGACCTGAGCCAACGTCCGCTTGACCTGGATTTCGGGGATGGTCCTCATGAATTGCAGGGCGTCATCGCGATCTACGTCGGTGAAGTTGACTCCGTGAAACTGCTCGACGTCCATTGGTGATATCCGCTGCCCGTCATCCGCTCGGTCCAAGCCATCGGACCATCCGGCACCTTCACTCAGAAGTCGGGTGGCGATTGCGACCGGTCGCAGCTCGATGCGCTCCGAAGTGACGCTGGCCACCTGCGCTAGTACGAACTGGGTCCTGACACCGGACAGTTCATGGTTTGACGTGGTCGATGTCAGTCGGATGGGGTCGAAGCTTCCCCAGACAACCCGCTTCCCTCCGTCCGTTTCCAACTGTCCGTGAAAAGTGCTGCGCACGTCCGGATCGCCAGCATTCCTCCTGCGCCTTTCGGAGGCGACCGCGCTCCAATGGAAGGGCAGCTCGCACCAGACCAGGACTCCGGGGCGGCACTGCGCTGTCGCGATGGCGACGTCTAGAGCGAGAACTGAGTGGTGCCGCATCCACGATTCGAGTTCTCGTGTGTAGGACAGGTGGTCACCTGCCATGAGCCTCTTTCGCGCTTGACGGACCAGCCGAGAGCGCGCAGCGTCGTCAAAAAGTGCGTCGAGCATGTCCGCATGAAGAAACCAGGCGTACAGCGACTCGCTTTGACCGTATCGGTGTCCGACCAGCATGCAAGAAGTGTCCCTGATCGAGCCGACATCACCATCACCTGATTTGCCTGCCGAGGCATCTTGCCGCCGGGCCATCCAATGTTTGGGCATCAAAGGCGGATCCTTCAAGCGGACCGGGTCGGGTCCCGGTGATGGCCGGGGAGCGCTGGGCCCATCGAGGCCGCCACGCGCGCACAGAGGCCGAGTCGAGTTCCGCTCGGTGCGCGGGGTGCCGTGTTCTGAGTGAGGCGTCAGTGCTAGGCGCGCCGGAATCAGTCTTCGTCAACGATGTCGGTCGCCCTACCTAGACTGGCGAAACCAACGATGAGTCACATAGGAGTCGCCGTGCAGCTGACCAAGATTCGCGTCCGGAAGTTCCGGAACATCATCGACAGTGGCGAGATCGCCATCGATGAGAAGGTCACCTGTCTCGTTGGCATGAACGAGTCGGGAAAGACGGCGGTCCTGTCAGCCTTGCACCGGCTCAACCCTGTCGATGGCGACTCCTTCGTTGAACAGCGCGACTATCCGCGATGGCTTCTCTCCAGAGACCGGCGGGCGCAGACTATCGACAAGACCGCTCCAATCGAGGCAACGTTCACCCTGGACGAAGGCGACCGCGTGGCCCTCGAGGCGGCGCTGGGACCCAACGTCATCACGACACCCACGATCACGGTGTCTCGCCGCTACAACGACGACTCCCTCGTCTGGTCGGTGGCGGCCGATGAGCGGCGCGCCGTGGAGAACCTCCTGCACCAGATCGATATTCGGAAAAAGACCGTCGACCGCTTCAAGTCCGTCGAGGATCTCGACGGACTCGAGGAGGTCTGCGCTGAGTTGGTCGGGGACCCGAGCGACACCCAGGCCGACAAGACCGCGGAGGAAGTGGCCAACATCCGTGCCGAGCTGAAGGGCCTTACTGGAGCCACGACTTGGCTGGTCGCCGTGAAGGTACTCGCCCCGCGGCTACCAAGGTTCTTCTACTTCTCCGACTACTCCAGCCTCGAGGGACGGATTGACGTCGCTGCACTCGCGGCCGCTGACGAGCAGGCCGCCTCGTCCGCCGACCAGACCGCCCGCGCCTTGCTGCAGCTTGCGAGCACGACACCCGCGGCGCTGTCAGAGGACGACTACGAGGACCGCAAGGCTGAACTCGAAGCCGTCGGTCACGAGCTGACCGGCCAAGTTTTCGAGTATTGGAAGCAGAACACCAACCTGCGCGTGCAGTTCGATATCGATCGCAAGATCGAAAACGTCTCTCCGCACCAACAGACCGTCACCAGGACCTACTTGGACATCAGGGTCGAGGACACCCGGCATGCCTTCACGAACAACTTTGGCCAGCGTTCGTCGGGCTTCCGTTGGTTCTTCTCCTTCCTAGCTGCGTTCACCGAGTTCGAGAGCCGCATGGAGCCGGTCGTCGTCCTCCTCGACGAGCCGGGCCTCACGCTCCATGCCCGAGCGCAGGGTGACTTGTTGCGCTTCATCAACGAACGCCTAGCGACGGCTGTGCAGGTCATCTACACGACGCACAGCCCGTTCCTAGTCGAGACCGACAAGATTGACCGCGTCAGGATCGTCGAGGACGGTGGCCCTGAGACGGGGGCGCTGGTGACGAGGGAAGCGCTGACGGTGGGGGAAAGCAGCGTCTTTCCCCTTCAGGCGGCGCTCGGATATGACATCGCCCAGCATCTCTTCATCGGCCGAACCAATCTTCTCGTCGAGGGCCCGAGCGACTTCATCTTCCTCGACGCTCTAAGCCGACTCTTGGCAGATCGTGGCCGTACGTCCCTTTCCGAGCGTTGGCGTGTGATCCCTGCCGGCGGTGCATCGAACATCCCGGCATTCGTTGCGCTGATGGGCCGAAACCTGGAGGTGACGGTCCTCATTGACTCGGGCACCGAAGGCGCCGGGAGGCTCGAAAAAGCCGTCGATGCTAGCCGGCTCAGGCGTGACAGGATCGTGCAAGTCAACGAGATCACTGGTCGCCGACACTCCGACATCGAGGATCTCTTTGCGGTCGACGACTACCTGGCTCTGTTCAACAGAGCGTTCGCAAGCTCCTTCACGGCGAGCGAACTCAGTTACGGCGACCGACTCATCAAACGGTTGACGGATGCCTATGGTGCCTTCGATCACTACAAGCCAGCAGACGCGTTACTGCGAAATCCCGAACTCCTCGACGGACTGAGCGAAGAGTCGCTCGCTAACTTTGAGAAGCTGATCGAGCGGATCAACGGAACCGACTCCTAAGCTTGCACCTCAGGCGGTGGGATGGCGCCCATAGTGGGCGATATGGGGCGCCCACCCCGGGCGGAAGCACTCGCGTCCGTCGGCACGTCGCTGAAGGGGCCGCCCGAGGCCATTCGCCTCTTGCTGCGTCTCCGCAAGGCTCTCTGCAGTCGCTGTTCTTGCTCATTCATCGCCGTCGTCGAGGATCTCGCCGGTTTCGAGGTCGACGACTTCGGGGGTGAGGTGTCCGGTGTCGACGAGGTGCAGTCGCAGGGTCTCGCTGGGGTCTGGGCGCGTGAGCTTGACGAGGGCTTCGTCGTGAGCGAACGTGGTGTGGCGTTGCTGGACGGCCCCCTCGGCGCTGTGGCGGTTGTGGCGGCCGCGGGCTGGCCAGTCGCTGTGGCCTTCCTCGCAGTGGTCCTTCAGGCGGCTCCGGAGTCGTTCGGTGAAGGCGGGTAGCGAGTAGCGGTGCCATTCCTCGAGGGCGTCGCTGGTGAACCCGAGGCCGGCGCTGCGGCGCTGGTCGGCCAGGACGGCGATCTCGTGGACGAGGTCCGGGTGCTGGGGCCAGCAGGGCGGGATGATGCCGACGACGTCCCAGACGTACTCGGCGTTGAGCCAGGCGACGACCTGGTCGAGCCAGGTCCAGAGTTCGCGCCGCAGCTGCGGTTCCCGGATGCTGGTGGGGTCCCAGGGTCGGGGCAGCATCCGCAGGTTACCGAGGGCCTTCTTCTGCTCGGCGGTGCCGTTGGCGGCGAGGTGCAGCTCGCGGTAGCAGTGCGTCAGTCCCCGGCCTGGCTCGGGGAAGGGGCGGACCATGGGGGTCGGCGGGAACTGGGGCTCGGAGGTGATGCTCATCGCCGCACCGTGAACTGCGGCGTGACGTTCGGACCGTCTGTGGTGTCGCTGGACAGGCCGTGCCGTCGCGCTTCGACCAGCGCAGCGGTGGAGCGGGCTTGCGGGGTGACCACCAGCCGGCGCTCCTCCCCCAGCTGGGCTCTTGCTGCGGCCTGTTCGGCGACGAGTTGCCGACCGGTGCGTCCGTCGATGCACCGGCGCAGGGCGGCGATGATCGGTTTGCCGTTCTCGGCGACGACGAGGGCGTGCCGTTCCTTGAGCTGGCGGACCTCGGCGCCGGTGAGGATGGGGATGTCCTCTCCGACGACGTTCCGGCCGCCGCGGTGCCCGCTCTGCCAGCTGGTGCGGGCGACCCGAACAGGCCCGAGGAGGTCGCTGATCTCCTGGTTGAAGGCGACGTCCTTGGAGCCGCCGAAGAGGATGAGGGTGTTGGTCAGCCCGAGTAGTGTCCGGGCTTCCTGGTCGCCGAAGATCGCGGTGAGCTGGGGCCGGGTCTGTGCGGCCCAGATGAAGGAGATCCCGAGGGCGCGTTCGTTGGCCATCCGGGTGCGCAGTGTGGGCAGCGGTGCGGTGGAGGGGAGCTCGTCGAGGCAGGCGAGCATCGGTGGGCAGAGCCTGCCCCAGCGTGACTGGTTCGCGGCTGCGAGGGCTGTGTCGAGGACGTGCTCGGCGACGGCTGTCATCAGCGGTGACGCGCTGGCGTAGGGGTCTTCTCGTCCGAGCAGGTAGATCGTGCCGCGCCGCGCAATGACGTCGGCGATATCGGTGGCGGGCCGGCTGGGCCCGGGGACGCAGCGGCGCCGGATCGGCTCCTGGAAGAACAGGCTCATGGTCTGTTGCACGGTCGTGATCGTGTTGCCGGCGGTCCGGTCGTCGCCGCGGAGCGCCCCGAACAGCAGCCCGTGCCAGAAGGGTGCCGCGTGCGGGTGCTCACGGAGGATCTCCGTCGGGTCGGTGGCGCTGAGCGGGTTCGCGACCCAGCGCAGCACGTCCTGCAGGGTGCGGCCGGTCAACGCGGCGGCGTGGAAGTAGGCCTGCAGGACCTTGGCGGCCTCGGCCGCGTAGAACCGGGCGGCGTCGTCACCGTGCCCACCAGCGACGGCGCCCTTGACGCTGCCGGCGGTGAACGCCTTCGCTCGCCGCTCGGCCAGCATCGGGTCGACGCACCCGTCGATCGGGTCCCAGACCAGCTCGGGCAACCCGGACGCGGCACCGAACGGGTCGAGCACGACACACGGCCGATCGTCGGCGGAGCGGGCCGTCAGGCTCAGCAGCAGGTCGTCGAGCTTCGTCAACGTCACCAGCGCCGCGCCGGGCGCCTGCAGTAGCGCGGGGATCAGCGCGTCGAGGGTCTTGCCGCTGCCCTGGGGGCCGATGACGCCGGCGGTGCGGTCCCACGGCACCCACAGGTCCCCGCCGCGGGGCTGGGACGAGGTGCCGAGCCGCCATCCCACGTCGGTCGGCTCGAACCGCGCCCGAGACCTGGTCGTCTCTGTCGGCGTCATGATCGGTCCTTGCCGTAGAGGTCGGGGCGGATGATGTCCCGGACGCGGTGCAGCCGCCGGCGGCCGAGCAGCGTCTGCGCCTCGGCCTTGCTGGCCATCCCGTGGACGCGGTGCGGTCCCCACCGCAGCCACAGCGCCTTCCCGGCCCAGCACAGCGCCACCAGGATCATCAGCTCAGTTCCGATCACCCAGGTCCGTACCGCGGCCGGGGACGCCCGGCCCGCTACGCCCGACGGTAGCCCGGTGCCGGCGTCTCCGGCCAGGATCCCGGGCACGCTGGTGAGCAAGGCGTCTCTCGGCGGGAAGGAGAGACCGCCGCCGGCGGCGAGGTTCGCGCCGGCCCGGCCGGCCTGCACCCCGAGCACGAGCAGAACCAGCACCGTGACGGCCAGCATCAGCGGGATCTCCCACGTGAACGGGTAGGGGTTCGAGCGTCGTGACTGCTGCATGAGGGCCTCCTTCACCGACCAAAGCCTCGGACACCGGCGTGGGCGTTCACCGCCACCGCCCATCCTGCGGTGCGGGCCGGTGTGCGGACCGGTGCGCGGGTTTCTCTTGGAGGCGTTGGTGGCGCCACAACCACGCCGCCGGGTCCTGCCCGCCGTTGCTGCCGTCGAGGGTGGGCTGCGCCCACCCGCGAGCCCGAACGACGCTGTGCCAGTGGAACGCCGGGTCGGAAGGGTCGAGCTCCCGCGGGGCGGGCCTCGGCCTCGGCACGAGCCCCATCAACACCCTCCGAGGCAGCATCCCAGGCGGCATCCGGTCCGATGCCGGAGGACAGCTCCCGCGGCGCTGGCTGGGAGGGATCGTCGGCCGATTCGGCGGGGATGTTGCTCATCCGGATCACCTGAATCATCGGAGTCACCTGAATCACCGGGTCACGGTCGGCTGGTCGGCCATGTTGCCGACGCGCCAGATCTCGAAGATGTGGTGGCTCGGCCCGGCGGCGTAGGAGAAGTGCCCGACCCCGAGGGACCTCGACCGGGCCTCGATGGTCGTCCGGGTCGCGGGGTCCCACACCAGCATCACGTGCCCGATGCGTGACGGGCCGAGGTAGGAGTCCCAGAAGATGAGGTCGCCGGGCCGCTCCGTCCCGGGCTGGACGCGGAAGCCGTTGCCCTTGGCCAGCCAGGCCCGCTGCGCGCCGGCGGTGCGGGGCATGCTGATCCCGATCCGGGCGAAGGCGGTCTGTACGAGGGAGGAGCAGTCCCACGCGTCCGGACCGTTTGCGCCCATGACGTACGCGTCGCCGGTCTGGCTGCCGGCCCACTGGAGGAGCTGCCGTACTCGGTCGCTGGTCAGCGGCGGCAGGGCGGGGTCCCCGCCGCCGTCGTTGTTGGCGGGGGCGTCGCATCCGGTCGGGTCTCCGAGGACGATGCCGCCGCCGTACGCGTGGGCGTAGTGCAGGACGTCGTTGACATACCAGCTGGCGTGGTTGTACGCGTACAGGGCCTTGGCGACGCCGTCGGGTCCGTCGGTGACGCCGGAGCGCACGAGGTAGTTCGCGGCGGAGGTGATGCTGTCGGCGTCGTTGCGGATGTCGACGAGACCGTTGCGGTCGCCGTCGACACCGACCGCCGCGAACGTGGCCGGCAGGAACTGCATGAGGCCTTGGGCGCCGGCGCTCGAGGTGGCGGTAGTGCGGCCGTGTCCGGTCTCCTCCATGCCGATGCCGGCGAGCAGCGTCCACGGGATCGCGTACCTCGCGGCCGCAGCCTGGTAGAGCGCCTTCACCTTGGCGGGTATCGGCAGGGGCGGGTTGCGCAGCGAGGCCTGCCGCGGGTTGCCGGGCGCGGGAAGCTCGAACCCGATCCCACCCTCCATCACCGTGTCAACGGAGTCTCCCGCTCCCCCCGTCGCCGCGCCGTCGCCTGCCCCTATTCCTCCGGCGGCGGCTGCTGATGTGACGGTCGTGCCGACTGTGACGGCTTGGCCGTTGAGGGGTGCGCCATGCACGAGCATCCACGGGACGGGGTCGGTCGCGACGCCTGCGACGAGGATCTCGAGGTGCAGGTGGTTGCCGGTGCTGGTTCCGGTGCTGCCCTCGACCCCGAGCCGCTCCCCCGCCGTGACGGGCCGCCCCTGCCGGACGTCGATCCGGGCGAGGTGGGCATACCGGCTGGTGACGCCGCCGGCGTGCTCGACGTCGACGTAGTTGCCGTAGCCGTTGCGGGAGACCCCCGCGAAGGCGACACGTCCGGGGCCGATCGCGACGACCGGTCCCGGCCCGGGCTGGGAGACGAGGTCCTGCCCGGAGTGCTGTTCCCAGCGCAGGTGGATGGGGTGGAACTCGCGGCCGAACCCGCGCCGGCTGACGGTGTAGGGCTGGGTGAACGGTGGCCGCCACTCCCCCGTCGCTGGGATGCCGGTGCCACAGGCGACGGTCCGCAGCTGCTCTCCCGCTGCGGGGCCGGCGACCGCCATCACCAGCAGCGCGGCCGCGATGGGGATGCAGGCCAGCAGGAGCAGCGGCAGCAGGATCACGGCAATCTTCCTCATTGCCAGTGCCTTTCAGCCGGCTACTTCGAGGGCTTGGTTTGTGAACGTGAGTTTCCGTTCGACGGGGTGCAGGACGGTGGCGACTTTGTAGTGCTGGTCGCCGACGCACCACAGGGCGCGGCCCTTGCCCTGCATGGCCCAACCGGTGACGAGGTCCCGGGCGATCGGGCCGAGGCCGAGCATCGTCTCGAGCTCGGCCGCGACGGCCCGGTCCTGCCCGTGCAGGATCTTGATGTCGGCCAGGTGCAGCAGGTCCTTGGCGATCGCGACGGCCTGCGAGCCGCTGTCGCCGGCGGAGAGCAGGTCCGAGGGTTTGTGGGCGATCGCGAACTGGACGTCGCCGTCGCGGCGGGACAGGCGCAGGTCCGCGTCGAAGCTCTTGACGGCCTCCGGGCCGAGCCGTAGCTGCTTCCACGACTCGTCGCGGACCACGACCCGCACGTCCCCGGGCGCGGCGAGCTCCCGCATCCCGCGGCCCCACGAGTTGAGGCACGTCAGCGCGATCCCGACGGCCTCGTCGCCGAGCGGTTCGAGCCGGGACAGGCTCAGCGACTGGATGGGGGCGGCCCAGTCGACGTCGATGCTCGTGTGGTCATCGAAGAGGCCGGCCAGTGCCCCGGAGACGAGCTGACCGAGCGCGTCCCGTAGCATCCGGGTGTCGTCGAGGAAGTGGCGTTCGTCGGCGTACCGGCACTGCGCGACGAGCTCGCTGGTCGGGGCGTCGAGCAGGCGCCACAGGTGCGGGATGGTCGTCTCCCGCATCCGGGTGTTGCCGTGGGCGTAACCGGTCAGGTGCGCCAGGGCGGCCTTGACGACGACCTCGTCGGTGGGCCCGAACGGCACCCGCCGTTCGCCGATGCGTTGGGAGCCGACGAGGCCCCGGACGAGGGTCAGCCAGCGGGCGAAGACGATCGCCGCGCGGCCTTGGGCCCGCTCCGGGCTGAGCTGGTCCCAGCCGGTGATCAGCGGACCAAACGCGAGCGGGTTGATCCGAGCCGGCAGGCCGTGCCCGATCGCGAATGGTTCCACGCCGAGGAACCGGCAGAGCGGCTCGTACTCGTCCTTCGGGTCGCCGAGCACGAGGACCCGGTAGCCGAAGTCCATCATCCGCAGGCAGAACGCCTTGGTCGTTGCGGACTTGCCGCGGCCGGGTTTGCCGAGGCTGAAGATGTTGGGGTTGGTCACCGGGACCGTGTCGTCGAGGACCCAGCCGAGCGGGTCGGCGTAGAACGATCCACCGGAGAGCAGGTCGATCCCCATCTGCGCCCCGGTCGGCGGCAGGCCGGGGGTGGAGATGAACGGCCAGAGCACCGGGGCCTGCTCGGAGGTCATCCGCCACGTCGAGACCGGCGCCCCCCCCGACGCCCACCCGCGCCCGGGTCGGCGGGCCCCGCGCCGCGGTACGTGCCGGAACAGCCGCACCTCCTTCGGCCCATGCAGGGCGGGTGGGGCGGAGGGCAGCTCGTGCCCGAAGTCCGACAGGAGGCGGGACATGTCCCGCCCGTCGCCTCTCCGGCCGCGCCGCTTGCTCACGTCAGTGGGCTTCATGTCGCGCGCTTTCATGTCAGTCGGCCCCCCTTCAGTCGGCTCGTCGGGTGAGGCTGACCCCGAGCGGGACGGTCGACGCGGCGAACGCGACGTCCTGGGCGAGGTCGAGGCGTAGCGGGGCGAACCCGGCCCGCCGCACGGACGCGTCCAAGTCGCGCCCGAACGCGGAGACGCGGGCGGTCTTGGGGACGGTGACGGTGACGACGGCATACGGGCGGGTGAGGCTGTTGCCGCGGGCCAGCTTCGCGTCGAGGCGACGCACTTTCTCGCTCTCGTCGCTCGCCTTGGCCCGCTTCTTGACCTTCGCCCGGTGCCGCAGCTCGTCGCCGATGTCAGCGGCCCACTCGCTCGTGGCGCTCTGCCGGTTCGCGACCGACGGGGTCAGGATCGGGTAGCAGACCATGAAGGAGCGCCGCTCCCCCGGCGCGGCCGGGGTCAGCGCGGGCGCGAGGGCTCCCATCGCGGCGCCCCGGACGGGCAGCTTCACCGTGGAGGAGATCGAGTTCCACGCGTCGTGGCTGTAGTGCCGCACGGCCGGGTCCGCCCCGGAAGGCCCGGCCATCGCCCACGGCACGTCCGCATTGATCCCCGGGTTGGTCGCTGGGTTGCTCTGAGACGTGGCGGTGGCTTCGGCGGTGGTGTTGGGGTTGGTGCCGGTGTCGCGGCCGGCGAGGGCGTCGATGATCCCGGCCCGGTCGCCGGGCGCGAAGCCGGTGCGGCAGGCCAGCGCTAGCTCTGGGCTGGTGAGCCAGGCGACGCTGGTCATCCCCATCCCGCCGCGCAGTTGCGCCTCGAGCTCGTCGGCGAGGCTGTAGAGCACTCGGGCGCGGCCGTCGAGGCCGCCTCCGGACTCCTTGGCCTCGCGGGCGAGCCGGCCCTCGGGGACGACGAAGGTGACGAACGCCTCGGTGCGGACGCTGGCCCGGGTGAGGTTCGCCTGCAGCTCGTCGTTGACCTGCCGCGAGGCCTGGGGTCCGGTGGCGCGGCGGTGCCGGGCGATCCACTGGTCGCGTTCGGCGCCGTCCTCCGGGACGGTCCGGACCAGGAACACGACCGCGTCGATCAGCTCGGTCCGGGCTGAGAGGTCGAGCAGCTCCCCCAGCCCGGCGCCGAGGCGTTCGCGCTGGTCGAGCTCGGCCAGGCCGATGCCGGGGTGGATCACCGACGCGGTCAGCGCCCACGTCCGGCAGCGGTGGTCCTGGATGATCGCGGTCCGAGTGGACATGGCGCCGCGCGGGGGGCCGTCGTGGATCCGGACGCCGTGTAGAACCCCGGGCAGGTCCGGCTCTTCGAGCGAGTCGGCCTCTCCTGTGGAGGCTTTCGACCGGAACCGGGTCCAGCCGGCGAGGCCCCCGACGGCGAACGACAGGGAGGCGAGGATCCACCCGGTGGCGGACCGTCCGCGTACCGGTGTCACCGTGACCAGCACAATGAACGCCCAAAGCAGCGTGAAGAGGGCCACCGAGGTCCACGCCGTCTGCTGCATCGCCCAGGCGACCGGCAGGAAGGACAGGGCAACCGTGGCCAGCTGCCACCCGGACAGGCCGAAGAACCACCCGATCCGGGCCCGGGAGTAGTCGGAGTAGATGACTCCCATGATGTTTCCTCTCCTATGCCGGGACGGCGGGCACAGCGCCCGCGGCAGCCGCTCCGCCAGCGCCCGCAGCGCCGGCCCCACCAGCAGCACCCGCAGCACCCGCAGCACCAGCCGGTATGCCGCCGTCCCCGCCGCCGGATATCCCGGTCCCACCGGGGCCGGTCCCCGACGGTGTGCGGGGCATCGATGGCATGTTCGGGAACGAGGGCTGCCCTCCGCTGTCCGTGCCGCCACTGCCGTCGGTCCCGTTGCCGTCGGCGCCGTTGATCTCCGGGTTGTCGTCGTCACGTCGCTGGTTGCGCTGCTGGTGGTTGCGTCGGTCGGTGCTGAAGTCCGGGACGTAGCTGGAGTCCCCGACGCCCATCTGGTTGGTCAGGTCCGCGCCCATCGCCACTCCCCTGGCGCCGACGGTCGCGACCAGACCCAGACCTGCCGCGGCGAGACCGCCGAACCGGCTACTGGTGGAGGTCTCGCCGGCGCCCTCGGCCTGGGAGCGTCCGTGCTGATCCGTGCTCGAGGCCGCCGCGGACGTGGAGTCCCCCGGGCCGTTCTTGCCGGCGAGGACTCCGCTCAGACCGCCCTGGGCGGCCATCCCGGCGCGGAGCGCGGCGCCGGAGGAGGTGCCCGGGTCGGTGAACGCGAGCAGCTTGAACAAGGCGAGCGGGCTCGCGCAGCCGATGCAGATGAGGATGACGCCAGGCACGGCGGTGCCGATGGCCTTCTGCAGGTCGTCCGTCATCCCGGTGGCGACCCCGGAGGTCATCTGCACGCCCACCCCGAGGACGAGGACCATCAGGACCGGGGTGAACGCGGCGGCGTGGAACCAGCGGAAGCTCTTCCAGAACCAGCTGCGCCCGAAGTCGGAGGACAGGCCCGCGGCGCAGATCGGCGTCGTCGCGGCCAGGACCATGAGCGCCCCGGCGCGGGTCAGCAGGACGAGCAGGTGCCCGATGGCGGCGAAGACCAGCACGATCCCCATCAGCCCCAGCACGGTGGCAACAGTGCCGTCGGAGATGTCCACGACGTCGATCGGGCTGCCGAGCGGGCTGAACTGCGCCCAGCTGTCGACGTGCAGCAGCGTGGCCATGAGGGCTTTGGTCAGGCCGCCGCACGCGGCCAGGACCGCGATGCCGTAGCCGATCCAGGCGACCCACACGAGCAGGAACTGGCCGGTGCCGACGAGCACCTGCCCCACGGAGCGGCCGTCTCGGCGGAAGGCGGCGATCCCGAGCTGTGCCACCGTGAGGATGAGCATGAGGGTCAGCCCGATCCAGAACGTCACCCGGTAGAGCGACCCGGCCGGGCCGCCCTCGCTTAGGTCCGGGGTGGTGAAGTCGTCGACGATGCCCAGGACGAGCTTGAGGAGCCACAATCCGGCGTTCCACAGGCCGAGCATCGCGGCCGTCCAGCCGTCGGCGATGACCTTGCCGGCGGCCGACGCGAGATAGGAGAACGGGTCGAGCATGGTCAGGACCCCGCGCTTCCGGCAGCCGCTCCGGCAGCCCGTGCAGCCCCAGTGGCCGCATCGGGTGCAGCACCGGCGTCGGGTGCGGGGGCGGAGTCGACCCAGGTCCGCCACCCTGCCCGGATGGCCACGTCGGTGCCCGGCCACGTCGACGGCGCCGGGGCGGGGCTCGGTCCGGAAGCGATCATCCACCGGCCCGCCGCTCCCGCCCGATCCCCCGCTCCACCGGCGCCGTCGGCGCCTCTGCGATCGGTCCCGTCGGTCCATCGCAGGCGTTCGCAGTGGCCGTAGGCGATCCGCGCGTCGGTCGTGATGACGGCCTGCACGTCGAGCAGGACGCAGGCGAGCACCCAGTCGTCGCCGTCGACGCCCTTGACCATCCCGGCGACCGGGGTGACGGTGACCGTCACGGCGGGGTCCTTGCTCTGCCCTTGTCCGGCGGCGGCGAGGAAGGCCTGGACGTTCTGGGTGAGCGGCCAGTCGGCCACCTCGACGGCCCCGGTTCGGGTCCATCGGTGGTGGACGTCGTTGACCTGCGGGATGGACATGCCCTGCAGGACAGTGGATTCGATCGCGGCGAGCTGGGCCACCGCCCCCGCCGAGGTCTGCGGGAAGCCGGTCGGGACGCCCGCCGGACCGGGCCGCGTCGCCGCCGGCACGAGCATCGTCGGGGCGGGGTGGGCCGAGGGGACACCTTGACGGGCGATGTCCGGGTCGACCTTGAGCATGGGTGCGGCGGCGATGCTGTCGCGGTACGCCTGACCTCTCACGGCGCCGGCTGGCACGTCGTGGCCGGCCTCGCCGAGGTTCTCGGTTGGGCTCGTTCCCGCGGTGGCTGCTGGAGCTGACGATGAGGCTGCGGAGGGGCCGAGGGAACCGAGCGCGTAGTAGACCGCCAAGCCCAAACCGACCAAGAAGACCAGCGCAGCCAGCACACCGCCCGCGAGAACAGTCAGCAGGCGTCGCCGGTCCCACCCAGTGCCCGCGATGACCCGGTTGGAGTGGCCGAGCCGAACATCGGATCGAACGGCAGGTCGGATGGCGGGTCGCATCAGACGCACCCGTTGCCGGTCATGGCGCTGACGATCCCCGGGAGGATGAGGTAGCCGATGACGGCCACGAACACCATCGCAAGGCCGACCACGCCGGCCTTACTCGCGTGCGGCATGCCGAAGATGCGGCCCCCGACGACGGCGCCAATGCCGACGACAATCCCGAGGGTGAAGAGGATCCCGACGCCCCACAACACGTAGCCCATGAGCTGGTCGGCATAGACCTGGGCGCCCGGCGGGGCCACCGGGCACACCTTGTGCGGCAAGGCCGCATACGCCGCCGAAGCGTTCTGGAGGGTGGCGTTCATGATGGGACGTCCTTCTCGTAGGTGTCGGCCCGGGCGAGCCAGAGCAAGGTGGCCGCCGCGCTGAGCAGCGCCGGCGGAAGGGGCTGAGAGTCGAGTCCTCGAGCGGCCAGCCCCGCGTCGGGCGGGACCTCGACGAGCCGGCCGCACCGGTCCAGCTCTCGCGTCCGCGAGCCCACAGACGCGGCGACCCCGCGCGGCCACCGCGCGCGCCTGGGCCCGACCACCCCAGCGACCACGTCCGCCACCTCGTGGTCATCGAGCAGGGCGAGCGCCCCCTCGAGGCGGCGCAGGCCAGGCACGGACGCCGAGGTCACGGCGATGACCGTCGGCGCGCCGCGCACCTGCTCGGCCAGCCAGGACGACCCAGCCAGCAACTGACTCAGCTCCCACGAGACGTCAAGGACGCTGAGACCCACCGGCTGTGTCGGCGCGGTCGGCAGTGGCACGTCCTGCGGGCCGGTCACATTCGCGGTGATGCGCTCGAGCAGGACCCGGTCGCGGCGGCCCTGCGACCAGCTGCTGGTGTGGCCGAGCTCCGCGGAGGCTGCCGCCGCCAGGCCTGAGGCGGTGGCAGTGGCGTACTCGATGACCCGCGCATCTCCGGCGGCAGTCGCCACTGCGAGCGCAACGGTGGTAGCGCCGGCGCCGCCGTGGCACCCGATGACCGGCAGGACCGGCTCAACCGGCTCCCACCCAACATCGGGCGTCGACGTGCCAGCGATTGAGGGGGTCACGCGGCGAGGCTCGCTTCCTTGGCGGAACTGGCCGGACTGAACTGCCAGCCACGCCCTCCTCAGCTCGTCCGTGCTCACCGCCCGACGCGTGCCGGCAGTGGTGGTCACGACGCTCCTCCATCGAACGCCCTGCGGCGCGCGTCGAGGGCCTCGCGCAGGGCTGCGGAGTCGAGCCGTGACAGCGCCACCTTGGCGCGCTGCACCTCGTGCAGCCGCTCCACACACGCAGCGAGCTCGTCGATCGTCGCCACCTCCGTGCCGGCGAGGTCCATCAGGCGCTCGGCGTCTCTCGGGTCTGTCTCGGTTTCCGTTTCTCGCACGGTCATTGTCATCACCTCGCCGCCTAAAGCCCGCCCGCGCAGGCAGGCGGTCACCGGTCACGCCGGCACCTTCGCGGCCGTGACGCCACGAGCGTCCCGCAGGGCTCGGACGGCGCGGCTGGTGCGCCGGCGCACCGTGATGGCGGCGACTCCCCGCCGCTCGGCGACCTCGGCGGAGACGCGGTTGCCGAGCAGCCCCGCGTGGCCACGCCCCGACCTCACGGTCTGCTGCCGGTCAGCGGTCTGCGCGACATCCACCAGCAGGGACCGGTCCTCGACGGTGATGACGCCGCCGGCGCATGCCCAGTCCAGAAGCTCGGAAAGTTCCTCCTCCCCCGAGGTCTCTGAGGGCTCGGCGGCCTCGGCGGGCTCCGCCGGCATGGCCTCCCAGATCCTCTCGGACGGCGCGACCGGGATGGTCCGCGCCCACGTCGGGTCCGCCGCCGCCCCAACACCGAGGTCCCGCATGACCGCCTTGCGGGCATTCATCAAGATGTTCGCCGCGACCCGGTGCCCCCGCTGCCACCGGAAGGTCCGCGCCTCCATCCACAACGCGGCCGCCAGCATCTGGTCGATCCGCGGGGACAGGGTGAACATCCGCGAAGCCAACAAACTCACCCCGGGAAGCAGCACCCACGCCAGTGCCCCAGTCGCGGCGACGTCGTCCCCGCCCTCGGGCGAGGACAGCTCCGCCAACGTCAACAGCACCGCGTCGGCGTCATCGCGTTCGGCCTGCCGCAACCACGCCGGCAGCTCCAGCAGGTCATCCACCACACCGAGCACGGGGTGGGCCAACACCCAGCCGGGCCACCGGGACCGAGCCACCATCAGGACATCACTCTCCGGGTCACCCAGACCCAGCTGCGTCGCGACACTCATCATGAGCTCCTTCCGCCGTGTAGACACGGCAGGAAGGTCGCTCTCAGACGTCCCCGGGAACGTCACCCGATTTGTCGATCCGCAGAGGGGGACGTTCCACCGGCAACGGGGGTACAACGTCCTGACCTGCGACGATGCGACGTACCCCAAGAATCTGAAGATCTCTGGCAACGGCGATCGGTATGAGCCCCTCGTCCGCGGCGACACCTGGGCCACTCGGCCCGGCTCAGGTCCACGCCAGTCTCTGGATGCTCGACATCTCAGGCGTCAACGTGCCGATCGTCAACCGGCTCGTGGACGCGGCGGTGGAAGCCGTGCAGGCCGGGGCGAAGTCCCTCGTCCGCTGCCACATGGGCCTCAACCGCTCGGCCCTCGTCGCCATCCTCGTCGCCATCCTCGCTGCGGTCGAGTTGACGGGCGAGGACCCGGCCAAGCGGGTGCGCCAGCCTCGGCGCGACCGCTCCGAGGACGTCCTCTACAACGAGACGTTCGAGCGTTACGTGCTGGACCGCTAGAGCGTGTCTGTTAACGCTTGGCGCGGTGGGTCAGGACGATGAGTCCGAGGAGGACTCCGCCGAGGTAGGTGACCGCGTACTTGTCGTAGCGGGTGGCCAGTCCGCGCCACTGCTTGAACCGGTTGAAGGACCGTTCGACGGCGTTGCGCAGCGTGTACATCTCGCGGTCGAACCCGGGTGGCCGTCCGCCCTGGGAGCCCTTGGCCTTGCGGCGGGCGATCTGGTCGGTGCGTTCAGGGATGGTGTGCTTGATCTTCCTGCGCCGCAGGTACGTCCGGGTGCTCGGGTGCGAGTAGGCCTTGTCGGCCAGCAGCCGGAAGTCCAGGTCGTACCCGGTCTCAGCGAGGGCCTCGATGAGCGGGGCGAGCATCGGGTTGTCGCCCGCCTGGCCGGGGGTGAGCAGCGCCAGCACCGGGGTACAGGTCGGGTCCGACAGGGCGTGGACCTTCGTGGTCAGGCCGCCGCGGGAACGGCCCAGCGCATGGTCAGGCGGCTCCCCGGGCACGACCCGAGATTTCCTGTAATTCGATCCTGCCCCCTGTGTCCTGCGTGTCGTCGCTGGTGACCGAGTCCCGACGGGCACCAGCGGCATGCTGGTGCGCGCGCACGATGGTGGAGTCGATCGACAGGATCGCCTCCACGTCATCCCCACCGAGCCCGGCCTGCTCGCGCACCGCAGCGAACATCCGCTCATACGTGCCGTCCGTGGACCACAGCCGATGCCGTTGCCACACAGACTGATACGGACCGAACGCGTCGGGCAGGTCACGCCACGGCGAGCCCGTCCGAAACCGCCAGATGATGCCCTCCAACGTCGTGCGGTGGTCGTTCCAAGGGCGCCCGGGACGACCGACGTCCTGCGGCATCACCGACTCGAGGACTTCCCACAACTCATCACTGATCACACCGTCGCGAAGCATGAGGGCCACAATTCCCAACCCCACCCCAGATGGTTAGCAGACACGCCCTGGACCGGCCACGGACGCCCCATGCCCCCCGCTCCCAGGCGTTCGTGGGCCGACACTGGCAGCGGTCGGCTACTCCGAGTCCCTGTCGAGAGTCCAGGTGAAGACAACCTCGCCGCGCCGACACTCCCGATCTCGGAACTTCCGGGTCCACAGCGGCTCAACATTCTGAGGAACCAGACGCAGAGCTACGTCGTAGAACTGGTCGTCTGTCAGGAACTCGCCGTCGGGAAGGGTCATGGAGACCCAACCCTCTTCCATGTACTCGTCGCCTTCCACGAGCACATCGATGCACAGCACCTGCTTGCCCCCGTCGTCCCAGGTCTCGAATTCTTCCTTGCCCGGGTTCGCCCGCGCCCGTTCCAGAAGTTCTGCAGCCGTGGGGACTGTCCTACGAACGGTGTTTCTGGCCCAACGCGCCGACGCAGTCGGCGAGGAAGGCTGGTCACCGATGACCACGACACACTCGAGCATGAGCTCGATGCCAAAGGATGCGAAGAAGACCGCCAAGCCGGGTGAGGCGGAACGGGCCGCGGTGCGGGAGCTGGTCAAGGCCGCCCGCGCCCGCGGGGAGGAGCTGACCGGCCCGGACGGGCTGTTGAAGATGATCACGGCCACGGTGCTGCAGTCCGCTCTGGAGGAGGAGATGACCGAGCACCTCGGCCACGAGAAACACCACCCCACCGTCGATCCGGGCAGGAACGTCCGCAACGGCACCCGACCCAAGACGGTCCTGACCGACGCCGCCGGGGAAGTTCAGATCGAGGTCCCACGGGACCGGGCGGGGACGTTCGAGCCGGTGATCGTGGCCAAGCGGCAGCGGCGCCTGACCGATGTCGACGCGATCGCGATCTCGCTGTACGCCAAGGGTTTGACCACCGGAGAGATCTCCGCGCACTTCAACGAGATCTACGGTGCGAGCATCTCCAAAGACACCGTCTCCCGGATCACGGACAAGGTTGTCGAGGAGATGCAGGGGTGGGCCTCACGGCCGTTGCAGGGCGTGTACGCGGCGATCTTCATCGACGCCATCTACGTCAAAGTCAGGGACGGGCAGGTCGGCAACCAGCCGTTCTACGCCGCGATCGGCGTGGACTTGAACGGCCGGCGGGACGTGCTCGGGTTGTGGGCCGGCAAGGGCGGCGGGGAGTCGG
The DNA here is from genome assembly GCF_039532035.1 of Terrabacter carboxydivorans. NCBI lineage: Bacteria > Bacillati > Actinomycetota > Actinomycetes > Micrococcales > Intrasporangiaceae > Terrabacter > Terrabacter carboxydivorans. The sequence goes on from NZ_BAAARE010000001.1 coordinate 323,850, forward strand.
CGAAGTTTTGGATGAACGTGCTCGCTGACCTGAAGAACCGCGGCGTGGGCGATGTGTTCTTCGTCGTCTGTGACGGTCTGAAGGGCCTGCCGGACAGCGTGAACGCGGTGTTCCCGCAGGCGATCGTGCAGGCGTGCGTGATCCACCTGATTAGGGCCACGCTGCGCTACGCCTCGCGCAAGTACTGGGACCAGCTCGCACGGGACCTGCGAGCGATCTACACCGCACCGTCCGTCGAGGCGTGCCTGGGCGGCGTTCGAGGAGCTCGAGGAGAAATGGGGCAAGCCCTACCCGGCGATCCCGAAGCTGTGGCGGGCGGCGTGGGAGGAGTTCACCCCGCTTCCTCGCGTACGACGTCGAGATCCGCCGGATCCTGTTCTCTACCAACGCCATCGAGTCTATGAACGCCCGTTACCGGCGGGCGGTCGGGGCCCGCGGGCACTTCCCGACCGAGCAGGCGGCTTGAGTTCAACCGGTCAACGCAACACCTCCTGATGAAGAGGTGCTGGTTATGGGTCGTCCCGCTCGTGCGTACGAGGTCCGTCGAAAGTTCTGGCGGGAGATGAGGACCGGGGTCGTTGTGGCCGAGGCGGCCTCGGTCGCCGGTGTGTCGAAGTCGGTGGCCTGGCGTTGGTTCCGCGAGGCTGGCGGGGTGATGCCTGATGCCACCGCACCCGTGTCCGCTGCTGTGCCACGATTGTCCTTCGCCGAGCGTGAGGAGATCAGCTGTCGCCACGCGGCCGGTGAAGGTGTGCGACAGATCGCGCGGGCACTGGGCCGTTCTGCCTCGACGATCAGTCGTGAGCTGTCGCGCGGTGTGGTTCGCCGCAAGAGCGGCTACCGGGCATCGGTGGCGCAGGCGGGCTCGGACCGGCGGGCCCGACGGCCAAGGGTGCGGCTGTTGGCGCGGCACGAGCGGTTGCGTGACCATGTCCAGCAGCAGCTGCTCCTCAAGCACAGCCCGGAGCAGATCAGCCACCGACTGGTGGCCGACTTCCCCGATGACCTGGAGATGCGCGTGTCCCACGAGACGCTCTATCAAGCGCTGTACGTGCAGGGCCGAGGCGGACTGCGCCGAGACCTTTCTCGATGCCTGCGCACCGGTCGGGCGTTACGTAAACCGCGCCGCCGCACCAGCGAACGGCGTGGCCGGATCGCCGACATGGTGAACATCAGCCAACGTCCACCCGAGGTTGAAGATCGGGCGGTCCCGGGCCATTGGGAGGGGGATCTGATCACCGGTGCGGAGAACAAGTCCGCGATCGGCACGTTGGTCGAGCGGGCGACCGGGTACGTCGCGTTGTTGCACCTGCCCGGGGCCCATGGTGCGGTCGAGGTCCAACAGGCGATGGTCGAGGTGATGAGCAACATGCCGGCAAGCCTGCGACGGACGTTGACGTGGGACCAAGGACGCGAAATGAGCAACCACGTTCAGATCGCGGCAGCGACCGACCTTGACATCTACTTCTGCGATCCTCACTCACCTTGGCAACGCGGAACGAATGAGAACACCAACGGCCTGCTGCGGCAGTACTTTCCGAAGGGCACGGACTTGTCCGGCTACCACCACGACTACCTCGACTTCGTCGCCCGTGAGCTCAACACTCGGCCGCGCAAACGGCTCGCTTGGCGCACACCCGCAGAAGCACTCGACCGGCTACTGTCACAATCAACAAACCCACCAGGTGTTGCGTTGACCGGCTGAATCCGCCCCGCGCTCAAGTGCCTGTACCTGGTCACCCGCGGGCTGGACCCCAAGGGCACCGGGCAGGCACGATGGACCATGCGGTGGAAGCCCGCCCTGAACGCTTTCGCTGTCACTTTCGCCGACCGCATGCCGGCCGCCGAGAACCTCTGAGAATCAGATGCCAGAAACACCGTTCGTCGGACACACCCAACGTCGCGGCCAGCTTCGTCAACGTGCCAAGACGCACGAGGTCGTCGGGGTGGTCGGCCTTGACGACGAACGTGCGTACGTTGACCTGCCAGTGCGTGCGGCTGATTCGGGAATGACGACGTGGAGCCGGGAGCCGTCAGGCAGGGTTGCATCGACCAACGGGCTGCTCAGATCGACCCGCGTCCGCCGCTCTTCAGCATGCGTTCGACAGGTCACGCACGTCGTCGGAGGTGAGGACGGTCGGGGTGAGTTCGGCGATCCCACCGCGTGCATCGAAGATCCTTGCCGGGCCTTCGATGCATGTTCCGGGCACGGACGCCGCTGACTGCCGAGCTCAGCTGGCGTGGCGGGTCCGTTTCAGCCAGTCCTTGCCGGCGATGATCTGTTCGGTGCGGTCGTTGAGTTCCGGCGGCGTACCTTCGTGGGGCGCGCGGTTGACCACCTCGTCGCGCAGGATCCGGTCCGCTTCGGCGTGGCGGCCTTCGGCGTCCGCGATGGCAGCGAGGTCGAGCCGCGGGATCTCCTCGTCGGGCGCGGCGAGTGCGGCGGTCTCCGCTGCGAGCCTGGCGCGGCGCAGGTCGCCCGCTCGCAGGCTCTGGGTGGTGACGAGATGGGCGACGTCGACGATGGCGCACAGCAGGTGCTGGTCGATGCGGTCGCCGTCGACGAGCCAGTACCACCGATCCTGTTTGAGGCAGCTGAACGGTTGGCCCTGTACGAGGCGCAGGGCGGCGCCGAGGTCTTCGATTCCCGCGGGCCCGCGGGCCTCTCCGCGGACTCGCAGGCGGCGGAAGAGGTCGGCGTCGACGAGGACGTCGACGACCTGGTAGACGCCGACGCCGCGGACCAGGGCGGCGGGTGCCTTCCGGGCGTCGGGGAGGTGCTTGTCGCCGGTGCGGGAGTTCACTCCGAGCCAGTCGCGCAAGATCCGGATGTAGTCGCGGGCCTTGGCTTGGGTGATGTTGAAGGTGTCGGCGAGCTCGGCTGGGGTGGCGCCGTGGGGGCGGGTGGCGAGGTAGGTGAGCATCTCGGTGAAGTAGTGCTTGCGCTTGGTCAGGGGCGTTCCCCGGGTCCGGGCGCTCACCGGCCCGAGCAGGGTCAGGCGTGGCAGCCGGCAGTCCTCGGACCACCACGCGGCCAGGTCAGCATCGAGCGTCGGGTCGCTGGCTAGGACGGCGTCGCTGACCTGGGTGGTGACCTTGGGTGCGAGTGCTTGGAGGTCCTCTCGGGTGGTCGCTCCGACTTGGAGGTAGTCCTCGTCGTCGAGGTCGAGGACGGTGGTGACGGGTTCGCCGAGGCCGTGCTCGTCGGCGGAGCGGTGCAGGGTGTGTTCGTCGCGCAGGGCGCCGGCCTCGTTGGTCCAGGACCGCCACCCTTCCCCGGCGTCGGTGGTGGGGATGGGGACGTCGTCGAGGTCCTCGCTCTGGGCGAGCAGGGCTGCGCAGCCTTGGGCTTCGTCCGGGGTGAGGCCGACTGCGACGAGGTCGAGCCCGACGGCCGGCAACCGGACCCGGCCGTCCGCCGTCACGCTGATCTCCATCGTTGGGCCTGTGCTGCCGGCGCCGCTGTCGGTGCGCTCGCCGCAGACTACGACGCTGGTGGCGGTGCGGCCGGCGTGTCCGTGGATGAGGTCGAGCAGCTGCGTCAGTGCGGGGGTGGACGCGGCGTGGGCGGCGGCGTCGAGGATGACCAGCCGTGCCGGCCAGGCGTCGGCGCCGGATTGAGCGGCCCGGGCGGTGGCCACGTCGTCGCCGAGGTCGTGGACCCGATCGATAGTCTGAATGCCTTCGGTGAGCACATCCGCGGCCGGGTCGCCGCCGGTGTGCACGCGGAGCCGGTCGGGGTTCATGGCGGCCACCTCGGTGCCGACCCCGACCATGTCGACCCGGACGCCGTGTGACCATGGGTTGCAGGCGATCTCTGCGAGCAGGTACCTGGCCAGGTCGCGGCTGAAGTCGGCGTCGCCGGTGATGCTGACGTCGAGGTCTTCGAGGTTGAGCAGCCAGGGGTCCCCGGTGTCGCTGGCTCCGATCGTCACGAGCAGGGGGTAGGGAGCGGGCTGGTCCGGCACGGCTGGCCCGACCTCGTCGAGCGCGGTTCCAGTCGGCAGCGTCCAGTGCAGCTGGTCGGGTGTGCCCTGCCAGGGCGCGGCGAGGGCGGCCGGGCCGGTCAGGTGCAGGCGGATCGTCGACTTGGTCAGCTCGACGGCCGCGAGCTGCGGCACGGCGCCACCGGCCCGGGTGTGCGCGGCGGTGAGGCGGCGCAGGATGTCGTCGAGGTGATCGACGGTCGGGGCGCTGGTGCCGCCGACAGCGGTGACGGTCTTCTCTACCGGCGCGAGGGCCGGTTCGGGTGTGGCGATCGTGCGGCCGGGGCGTCGTGCCCTGAACTGGGCTGCCCGACGTCTGCGCAGGCTAAGGAGCATCGACCCCGCGAGGAGCGCACCGGCGCCGGTGAGGCCGATCAGTGCCCAGGAGGCCGGTACTTCACCCTGCTCATCCACGGCCGGCAGATCCTCGACCGACGATGCGGCCCCCGCCGTCTGCGCGGATCGGGTTGTGCCTGTTGGGATCTCGGCTGTCCGAGGGGCTAGGGGTGTGGTCGGTGTCGCGCCCTCGGCTGCGGCCGTTGTTGAGCCGGCGGCGTCGGCCGCTTCTTGGGCAGTCGCAGGCGGTGGTGGATGGATGCCGTGCTCGGGCGCCGACCGGAGTGGCACGTGGCGCTCGGGTGATTGGGCTGGCTCGGCGGCCGCCGGTGAGATGGCCTGTTCGTGGGCTGCGGGGAGGGTCAGGGTCCAGCCGGGGCGGATGAGGTCCGGGTCGCGCAGCTGGTCGCCGTCGGCCTGGCGGGTGTTCGTGGAGGCGTCGAAGATCTCGGGGTAGCGCCTGGCATCGCCCAGCTGCTCCTGGGCGATCCCGGAGAGGGTGTCTCCCGGTTGCACGGTGACGGTTTGCTCTCGCGTGTTGTCCGCAGCCTCGTCGCTCTCGGACTCATGGGTCGCTGATCCGTCTGCGCGGGGCATGGTGAGGGCCCATCCCGGCCGGATGAGGTCCGGGTCTGTCAGGTGTGCGCCCCGGGGCTGGCGGGTGTCCTTGGAGGCCTCGAGGATCTCCGGGTACCGGGCCGCGGCCCCCAGCTGCTCCTGTGCGATCTGGGAGAGCGTGTCTCCCGACTCGACCGTGACGGTGTGTGTGGTGTCTGCGGTGGTCTCCCGGGGAATGACGAGCACGGTGCCTGGCGTGAGGAAGCCGGGTTTGTCGCCGAGCACGTCGGTGTTGAGGGCTGCGATCTCGGTGAAGCGCGTGCCGGAGCCGCGGCGCTGTTCGGCGATCGACCACAGCGACTCGCCCCGCTTGACGGTGTGCGTCGCCGTGTGCGGCGCGCTCTCTCGCCGGGTTGCCGGGGCGTCGCTCGCAGTTGTGCCGACGCCAACGGTGGCGTGGGAGGGGCGTCCTTCCTGGGGTCTGCCGTTGCTGCCCACTTGGGCCTCGCCGGGGACCTGCACTGCGGCAGCGACGACCGTCGGCGGTCTCGGGGTGGCGGCCGCCTTGACCGGCTGGGCGCCGACGGGCGCGGTGATGAAGAGCAGCAGCGCGGCGCTGACCAGATTCCGTGCGGCCACCTGCGGCAGCGCCAGCCCCGGCAGCCGCGGAGCGCGCACCCCGCGCAGCCGCGAGATCCCCTCGAGGACAATGGATCCCGTCAGGAAGAGCCAGACAGCCCAGCCGATGATCGTGAGCACGCCCAGCACGAGGGACCCGTCGTCCGGGCTGGTCAGCGCCGCCCACAACCGGCTCATCGAGGTCACGGAGGGAATCGTGTCCGGGATGAGGTCGGCTCCCACGCTCAGCAACGCGGCGGGAAGGCCGAGCAGGATCGCGGTCAGCCCGCCCGCCGCGGCAAGGCCGATCAGACGCGCCCGCAGCCGGGCGCCCCGCTCAGCCCCAAAGGTCATTGCTCGACCCCGTCGACGGAGCGGGTGGTGCGGGAGTCGGCTGCCCCGTGGACGGTGAACGAGCTCAGCCCGATGATGCCGAGGAACGTGCACTCGTAGGTCGCCGTGGTGGTGACGTGCACGGTCTGACCGTCCACGACGGACGCGGTCCCGGTCATGCCCGATCCGGCGAGGTAGGTCTGGGCGGCTCTTCGGGCGGCCGTCGGGTCGACGGTGACCCCGTCGCCGCGGACCGCTCCCGCCGCCTGCAGCTGCTGGCCGCCGGCGCGGGCAGCCTGGCGGGCGACGTCCTGCGCGCGCTGCTGGGCGCCGACCTTGCCTCCGAGGTCGACGGCGAGCCCGACGAGGATGATCATGACGAGGCCGCTGGCTGCCAGCCAGATGCTCACCGAGCCGCGGTCGCGGCGCGCAACGCCGATGGGGTAGCGGCGTTCACGGACTTCCCTGCGCTCAGGGCTTGGCGGCCGCGTCGTCGTGCTCGTCGTGCTCGTCGTGCTTGTCGTGCTGGTCGTCATGGTCATCACCGCTCCCGGTAGGTGTCGATGGCGGACCGCATCGTCGCGGTGACGGTCTTGCTGCCGGGGACGCCGGGCACGGACAGGTCGGCGAGGTTGACCTCGCAGGTCACGGTCGCGGTGACCTGGGCGGGGGTGCCGACGGGGGTGGCGAACCCGGTCGTGTCGACCGACACGGCCGTGCTGGCGCAGGTGAGCCCTTGGCTCGCCAGCGTGGAGCTGGCTGAGGAGGACGCGGCCCCTTCCGCCTCTGCCTGGGTTCGGGAGATCGACGCCGAGCGCGCAGCGCTGTTGGCGGCCGCCTCGACGGCCTGGTGCGCGATGGCCATCCGGCCCGCAAAGATGATGAGCCCGACAAAGAGCAGGAACGCGGGGACGCCGATCACAGTCTCGATGACAGCCGACCCACGTTCGGAACGCCTTCGAAGCCATCGGAAGCGGGCGCACCGGGAGTGTGGACGGCGGGTCATCGAGTGACCCGTTCCACGGGCACCGTCGCCGACTGCCGCACCAAGAGCGACCACCCCGGGATGACGCTCAGCGAGGTCCCGGAGACGGTCACCGTCGCGACCTCAGCGGTCCGGCTGCTACTGACGTGGGCGTCCTTGAGTACGTCGTCCCCACCGGCCGCAGCGACGAAGGAGGCCGCCGCGGCCGCCCCCGCTCCCCCGCCGCCGTCCTCTACCGAGGAGGCCCTGGCGCCCTCGTGCGCTGCGGCGATCGCGACCGACCTCGCGTGGTAGAACAACGCCGCCTGCATCCCGAGGAACATCACCGCGAAGAGCACCGGCAGCAGCAACACCATCTGGATCGAGGCCGACCCGCGCTCGGATGGCCCCGCCGCGGTGCGGCGGCGCTGTCTCGGCGCCCGGGTGCTGCTCATCGCCAGCCTGGGAATTCGGTGGCTGCTATCTGATGCTGCCGGCCTTGGAGGTCACGTAGTTCGTGATGGCGGCCACGACGATCCCGACGATGCCGATGATCGCGACCGCCCAGATCACCATCTCCATCGTGACCGCACCCCTGTCTGAGTCGCGGCCCGTGCCTCCGTCTGGGTTGGGGTCACGTCTGAGCCTGGACTCCAGCGTGGCCTCCGCCTTGTCCGTGAGGGTGGCGCCGAGGATGTGCAAGGTCGCTGCGAGGTAGTTCATGAGCCTCTCCTGTCGTCGTATATCTGCCGGGTGGTCCCGAGCTCTCCCGGGAGGGTCACTTGCGCTGTGTGATGCGGGTGGTGCGGGTCATGCGAATTCGACTGCGGTGCAGTGCCATTCGGGATCAGCTGTCGCCCATGACCCGCAGCAGCGCGGGGGCGACGAGGATGGCGAGGAAGATGACGCCGAGCAGGCTCATCGGGATGGACATGCGTTCGCCGACCTCGTTGGCCTTGGTCTTCTCGGCGCCGAGCATCGCGGCGCGCATCCCCGCGGACCGGGCGCGCAGGTTGGAGTAGATCTGCGCGCCCTCCTCACCGGAGAGGCGCATGATGTCGGCCAGGTCCTGCAGCTCGGGCAGGCCGAGCTCGTCGGCGAGGTTGCGCAGCGCGTCCCACGGGGTCAGGCCGGACCAGCGGGTCCGGGCCAGCTCCTCACCGAGGCGCCGGAACACCCAGGAGTCGCCGACGTCGGCGGCGGCCTCCATCGCCTGCCGCGGACCGGCTCCGCTGTTGCGTTCAAGGGCGACGAGGTCGATGTAGGCGCCGAGAGCGCGAGCGAACTCGGCCCGGGCCTTCTTCGCGTCGTCCCTGGCGTTGTAGTCGGGCAGGAAGAAGAAGACCACCGCGGCCCCTAGCGAAGCGATGACGGGGATGACGACCGGGACGGGCAGCCGCAGGAGGGTGAAGAAGGTCGCGAGCAGGGGCGGGGCCAGCAGCCCCAGCCCGGCGAACATGAGCTTCTCGCCGTAGAAGCGGCTCACCGGGATCCGCAGGATCGCCAGCTCCTTGACGGGGACGCTGCCCCACGCCCCGGCGGGCAGCGTCTTCATCCCCCACAGCCCGAGCCGTTCCCGCGCGTCCGACCCGACCCCACTGTCCGCGCCGGCCATGCCGAGGTCACCCTGCGACCGGGCGCTGCTGGGTGAGAGCCGCTTCAGGGCATCGCCCAGGTCCGGATCTGCCGGGGTGAGCCGCCATACGATCAGGGCGACGCCGAGCCCGACGAGGCCGCCCGCCAGGATCGCCAGCTGCAGTCCGGAGGGCATCAGCGAGCCGCCTCCTTCACGGCCGAGCCGATGAACCGGGGCAGGCGCTCCCCGATGGCCATCCGCTTCATCCAGATCAGGGTTGCCACGTAGAGGCTCAGCAGCACGACGAGGATGACCTGCCCGAACGGGGTGGCGTAGGGGGCGATGTAGTCCCCGGTCAAGGCGAGAACGGCGAGGACGCCGATGGTGATGATGGTGACCCAGCGTGCCGTCGAGCGCGGTTTGGCCCGGTCGGCCTCGATCTCGCGGCGGGCCCTCACGTCGGCCGCGACGGACTCGGCCAAGGATTCCAGGACGCTGGCGACGCCGGCGCCGCGGCGGCGGGCGCCGAGGACGAGGTTGGCGGCGACGAGGTCGCCGGTCGCGTCGTCTAGCTCGTCGGCGAAGGCCCGCAACGCCCGTTCGGTGCCCCACCGGGCCCGCAGCCGGGACGCCAGCCGGGTGACCTCGGGTCGGATCTCCTCCGGCGTGGAGCGCAGGGTAGAGATCAGTGCCTGCTCGAGCCCGACACCGGCGGTGAGGATGCCGGACAGGGAGCGGGTCCACTCCTCCATCGCCTCGAGGCGCTCGATCTTGCTCGCCGACTCCGGGGAGGACAGCAGGTAGGGCAGCCCGGCGAGTGTCGCTGGCACGAGGAGGATTGCGACGACCCACCCGGTCACTACTGCCGCCAGGACACCGATCGCGAGACCGGCCAGGATCAGCCGCTGGCTGCGCCGGCTCACCCCAGCGAACCGTGGCCAGCGTGACCCGGGCGACCGGGGCGACCCGGGCAGACGATGACCCCGTGGGGCGGCCGTCTCCACCGGCCGCGGGCACAGGCCAAGGACGAGCCCGAGCAGACCCGCGACGACGAGCGCCCCGGCCACGGCCGGGATCAGCGGCGTCATGACGCGGCCTCGTCCCGGTGCCCGTAGAAGTCGGTCAGGTCGAATCCCCACTGCTGCAGATCGAGGTAGTCGTCCGGCAGCACGTTCGGAGTCGCCACCCGCGAGCCGGGCGCGGTCGCGAAGACCTTCTGCACGGAATACCCCTTCTCCCGCTCGCCCGGGGCGACGGTGAGGACCTCGGAGACCCAGCGGGCGCGTTGCGCCGCCCCGTCGGCCAGCGGGCTGGTCTCCAGGTGCACGTGCACGACGAGGTTGATGCTCGCCGCGATCGCCCGCACGGCGTAGTCGTGGGTCACGTGCGGCCCGGCTTCCATCGCGCAGGTGACGAGCTTGTTGATGGCGCCCTCGGCGTTGACGGCGTGCGTCGTGCTGATCGACCCGGCGCCGGACTCCATCGCCTTGAGCATCGCGAGGATCTCGTCGCCGCGGACCTCGCCGACGATCTGGCGGGAGAGGTTGAACCGGAACGAGTCGAACAGCGCCTCGCTGAGGGTGAACTCGCCGGCCTGCCTGCCGTCCGCGCCTCGCTCGCCCGATCCAGGCCGGGCCTCCCACGCGAAGACGATCGGGTGGACCTCGGTCAGCTCGTGCAGGTGCAGCTCGTACTCGGTCTCGAAGGTGCCAATGATCTCGTGCCTCGGGATCTCAGCGCACAACGCGCGCACCAACGTCGTCTTGCCGGCGCCCTGCGCCCCCGACACGACGATGGACTTGCGGGCCCGGACCGCTGCCCGCAGGAAAGAGGCGGCCGTCTCCGACAGGTTGCCGCGCGCCACGAGATCCGCGAGAGTCACTTGCCGCAGCCGGTGCCGGCGGATCACCATCGACGGGCGAGGCATCACCCACGCGACCGCGGCCAGCCGCGCGCCACCGTCGAGGCGCAGGTGCAGCTTCGGTTGCGACTCAGAGAACGGCCGTGCGTTCGCCTCCGACCTGCTCGCCAAGAACACGAGGAAGTCGATCAGCTCCTGGTCGCTGTTCGCGACCGCCGGACCGGGCACCATCCGCCCGTCTGTCAGCTCGAGGGTCACCCGGTCACACCCGGTGACGATGATGTTCTCCACTCGGTCGTCATCCACCAGCGGCTGCAATCTCCCCAGGCCGAAGAGCGCGTCGTCGAGCGCCTGAGCCATCTCGTCCTGCTCGGCCCCGCTCCATTGCGCCTGCCCCGCCTCGACCCGGGCCACCGACTCGTCGTTGAGCAGGTCCAGGATGATCGCGCGGCCCCGCTCCCGCTGAACCGCCGCAGCGAGGTGCGCTCTCTCCTCTCCCAAAGCGGCACTGAGCCGGTCGGAGGCCTGCTGCCGCAGCGCCGCGACCAGCTCCCAGTCCAGCCCGCTCCCGTATGCCGCCCGCGCCGGACGCGGCTCCGCCGCCGTCCGCTGCTGCGTGGCGGTCATAGCGTCACGCACATCGTCGCGCTCGGGGGCGCGCTCAGGCGTGGGCCGCATCGAGAAGGTGCCGCGCACCCGACCCGGCCGCGACGACACCGCTGGTGGCGTGGCCGTCGGCGCTGTCGGCGCCGTCGGCCGAGGGGGCGCTGCCTGTGTCGCGAAGAGCGGCAGCGATGTCGGATCGGTGGGGTCCGCTGGATCGCTGTGGTCCGCCCAGCGTGCGGGGCTCGGGAAACCGTCGCGCCCTTTCATGGCCTTGCCGCCATCGGGACCGGGGCAGGACCGCCTGCGAGCTCGTCACGATGGGCCGCGATCCTCGAGTCGATCGCATCCCGGGCGGCGGAGAGGCTCCGCACAAGGGGTGACGTGTCAAACTTCCGCGGGGTCCGGGCGCCTCTGCCGAACACCTGTGCAGCCACGGAATCCTGTGCGAGAGAGGCGACCACGGGGATCCCCAGCACCTTGCGCACCTCTCGGGCGGTGTACGGGTCGCCCTCCCCCACCATCAACAACCCCAGCGACGCGAGGCCGCCGACCCGCTCGAACCCGGCCCGCAGCGCTTGCGCCCAGGACCGGGCCCCGGACAGTGACACCAGGTCCGAGCGCACCGTCAGCAGGCACAGGTCAGCGACGTACAACAACGGCTCCGGGAACCCCGTGAGGCCCAGCCGGCCGGCGTCGACGATCACGTCCTGCCCCGTCCGTTCCAACCCCTTCAAAGCGGCCGAGAGAGGCTCCCACAGCGGCACGAGGCTCGGCGCCTGCGTGTGCGAGCGGGTCCCCGGCAACACCGATGCCGAGGACCCCTCGATCCGCACTGCAGTGCCCGCGATCGCCTGCTCCAGCTGGCCGTGCCGGTGGGCCAGCGCCAGGTCGATCAGCGAGGCCGTCGGCGCCGTCAGGCCACGCAGGTAGCCAGCGAGGACGGACGACCCGCCCGTCGGGTCTGCCTCGACGAGCAGCACCGGCCGAGGCCAAGTCAGGGCGAGGCCGACCGACGAGGTGGTCACCCCTGGCGACCCGGAGGCGGACGTGAGCACGATCAGCGCCATCAGGTCACCGTTCCCGGCTGTCGAGCACCAGAACGACCCTGCCGGTTGCCGCACGGGCGGCGAGCTCAGCGGCCTCGTCCTTCGGGAGTTGAACGGACACGACCGTCTTGTCCTGATCCGCGCCGGGGTGCAGGCCCACTACGGTCGCCGTGACCTCTACTGGTGGCCCATCGGTGACCTCGCCCTGCGCGCCGGGCGTACCGACGATGCGTACGTTATCGCCGGCCTGCAGCGGCTCTCCCGGCATGAGCGAGGGCGGCAACGCGACCCCCACAACTGACTGGCCGGCCGGGGGGATGACCGACCTCGTCACCGACTCGGCCGTCACGAGGCTCCCTGCTGCCATGTCCATCGCGGCGCGCTGGCCCACCAGCTCCGTCAGGCTATTCCCGGCGACGGTCCGCAGGCCGGGGTCGACACCGACCTGGACGGTCATCAGGTCTGCTTGGTCGATGGTCTCGCCCCGGGCGATGGTCGCGCGGACCGCGACGACCTCATGGGTGTTGCTCGTCGAGGTCCACGCCCACACCCCCAGAAGCGCACCGAGGCAGACGGCGGCGACGGAGGTGACCACGAGGATCGGGCGTCGCCGCAGCTTCGGGGCGGGAGCAACCTCGCCGGAGCTGAGCGGAGCTGGCCGGGCTCGCCCGTTCCGCCGGCCCGCGTCGGTGCTGTCCGTATGCCCTGTTGTCACGGTCATCCGCGTTCCCCTGTCGACCTGTTACTGGTTGATGACTTGGCTCTCGCCCATGGTGATGTTTGTCGTCCGGGCCAGGTCCAGCGGGATGACGCCGCTCTCCCCGACCCCGGCCCAGGTCACGCTCCAGTAGCTCGTCGCCGTGACGGCATACAAGCCCTGGCGCGTGTAGGTGTGCCCGCAGTCCGGGCTGGACTGCCTGCCAAAGGAGTCCGCGTACGGGGTGCCCTTCGTGAAGCACACGACCTGGGTGCCGTCTCCCATGTCCCACACGACCTTCTTGACCTCGGCCGTCGCCCGGACCGTGAAGCCGCCCGCTGACGCGGTCCGGGTGATCGGGCCCCACGTGTTATCCGCCGGTCCGTCGACCCACATCCAGGTCGGTAGCCCGATGATGCCGATGCTTCCGGGCCGCGGCTCCGGGACGATCCCGATGTTCACCGCCTTCAACCGCATAGCGTTCATGGCCTGCCGGGCCAGAACCCTCGGATCAGGTGGCGGAGGTGCCGCTGGCGCAGCCGCCCAGAACAGCAGCACGCGGTCACCGTTGAAGTCGTTGCCGGCGATGAGGCACTTGTAGATCGCACCTGTGTCGTGGCCGGACCAGATGGGATCGCCCTTCGGGGGTGACGGAACGAGCGCACTTGTGACGCGGCACGTCACGCCTTCGAACTGCATCACGTTCGACCCCTCCCAACCCGAACCGTCGCCGCCGCCCAAACCGGGGGCGGTGCCGCGGCCGGGGCTGCCGCCTCTGGAACCTCCGCCTGGGGTGCCGCCGCTGGCCGCCCAAATGATGCAGTTGCCCATGTCGCCGTACTTCTCGCACGTGGGACTGTCCGCCCTGGCGGTCATTGTTGCGCCGAAGGTCCCGACGGCAAGAGTCGCTACGAGGATCGCGGCGCATCTGGCTAGCACGAGTCCGCCTTGGGTTGGACGTACTCCACTCGCCACCCATCAGGACTTGGGTATTCGCGGTTAACCACACCGACCAGTCGAAGACCGGTCGGCTTCCGACTGGCCGGCACGATCGACTTGCCCTTGCTGTCTACGACGTTGACGCCGGTGACGTCATAGCAGACCAGGAACGTCACAATCGGGACTGCCGGAGGCGTGGATTTGAGGTCCATAGTGAGATCGGTCTTTACATGCTGGACCGACTTGAGCTTGGTCTCCCCCGTCACACGGATCTTCTGTGCCTTGGCCGCGTTGAGAGCGTTCACGTTGTCGACCAGTGCTGTGCCACTCGAGGACCCCTCGAAGAACGAGGGGTTGGTCTTGGCCGGCTCATACAGGCCGCGCGCCGCGTCCCTGTAGTACCTCGCTACCATCCCCCGGGCCTCCTCTTGTGCCACCTGCTCGGGACTCGTCGTCGCGGTCGTCGGTGGGCTCGAGGTTGAAACCGAGACGCTCGATATCGAGGACGATGAAGGCGTCGACGGAGTGGACGCACCCGTGCACGCCGCCAGGGCAACCAGAGCGATGGCGGCCGCGACGGCCGCGCCCGCTCGCCTGTCTGCTCGAGTCATATGTGTTCTCCCCGGTTTCAAGAGATAAAGCCCCTCAACTCGTCCCCGGCGATCAGCCACGGCGAAGTTGGTGGTTTGACGTTATGGCGGGATTTCATCCGCGAGGAGGTCTCATGGCCGGCTGTGGATAACCACCCCGTCGCCGTCACATTGCCTGTGGATTCGCCCGGTTTGCGCTGCCTCGCATCCATGGCACCACAACTCCCGCCATCGCGCAGGTCGAGAATCCGGGGGATCGCGAGCGACTGCGAGCGGCTCGCAGTGGGCAAGGCCGACCGCCCACGGGTCGAGGCGACCGGCGGGTCCCGTCGATCACCCGTCCAGGCGACAGGGTCTGGCTGATCGCCCGGGCTACCAGCTCGGGCGTTGGGGGCTGGGAGGTCACCATGAACCACAAGCACCGACGCGAGTTCGAGTCCCTGGCCGAAGCAGCCGAGCGAACAGGCCTGAGCACGAAGACGCTACGACGGCGTATCGCTAGCGGCGTGCTCGCCGCGTACCGCAGCGGGCCCCGCCTGCTTCGAGTCGACCCAGACGACGTCGACCAGATGATGGTTCGCATACCGACCGTGTCGCTAGGACCTGACAGCCTCCGGGCGGCACGCCCTTCCCGCTGAGGCGTCCGCACTCGCGACCGCATCGACACGGCCGGGCGCCTGAACCGCTGACCAGCCTCGCGCGGCCGCACCGAGCTCACGCCTTACATCCGGGTCGACGAGGCCAGCTCGGCTCAGTTGGCGCCTACACGTGGCTCGCGCCTCGGTCAGGACCGGATCCGCGACGCCCCTCGACCTCGGCGCTCCACACCCGCGGAGTCGAGCGCACGGCGGACGGCGGCCTGAGTCCATCCCGTGAGCTCCGCCAGCTCGTGGATCGACCGGCCCGCCGCATGCTCCTCGGCGCAGAACGCGAGCAGTCGCTCGCGCTGCTGCGCTGCCTGCTTGATCGTCGCGGTGCCGACGAACTCCGCAAGAACCGAGAGGGTCGGACGCCCGGGGTAGGGCATGGCACGACCCTACGGATTGCCACCGAACTCGTCGCGCCGAGTACGGCCTCCCCTCAAAGCGCCCGGGCCGACCCAATGCCAGCCTTGTCATTTTCGGTTCGTCGCATGCCCTTCCAGTGCGCCTCGAAGACATCCGCACGCGCGTCGACGCCGGACTCCCGGAAGCGTGGGGGATGTGCCTTTGCACGGCACAGCGCTCAGGACGCCGCCGAACGCCTCTCGGCGAGGGCAACCACTGCCTGTAGGCACGACTCAGCCGAGTCCTTGCCGATATGGCTGATTCAGGTCTCCGAGCGCATTCTGAAATAGTCCGGCTGGCGGGTCGTACTCACGGCGCAACGGTGCCCGACCACGTCCGGCCCCAGGGCTGATGCGCGAGCCCCTGGCGGGGTCGCGGTCGGCGGAATTCATTGAGGCTCCGCCTCCGAGGCTTCGATCTCTGCGTGAGAGTTTGTCGCGAGGACGGACAGCGCCGCCGCTATCTGCGCGTCGCGTCCTGCGGCGGCGTGTTGGTACCGAAGAGCTGCGCCGACCGACGAGTGCCCGAGGCGCTGCTGGAGCTCGGCGAGGGTGGCACCCGTCATTGCCGCCAGCGTGGCTCCGGTGTGACGCAGATCGTGGACGCGAAGGTCGTCCCGCTGCGCGGCCACCTTTGCTTTGCGGAAGGCGTCATTGAAGACCGTCGGCTGCAGGTGGCTGCGCCCGTCCCGCGCAGGGAACAGCAGCGACTCCTTGCCTCGCCCGACGTATCCGTCAAGGTGCGCGCTGATTGCTGGCACCACGTGCGGCGGGATCGTCACGGTTCGCCGCCCAGCGGCGGACTTCGGCGCGCCAACGACCGGTCTTCCCTTGACCCAGGCGACGGAGCGGTCGACGCGCACTGTCGCTCTCGTGAGATCAACGTCCTTTCGGCGCAGCTCAAGAACCTCACCGATGCGCAAGGCACACCAAGAGCACAGGAGAGCGATTGCCCGCCTGTTCTCGGGGAGGGTCGCCACGATGGTGTCCAGCTCGGCCACAGTCGCCGGCCTGATCTCGCGAGCTCGCGGCGCACTGGAGGCGGATCTGATTCGGCACGGGTTGGCGGAGATCTCCTCGTCGGCCACGGCGGTGTTCAGTACGGCCTTGAGGAGCGCGTAGGCCCGGGCGTTCACCGTCGGGGTCGACTGGTTCAGACTCGCCCACCACACGCGCACCTGGCTCGGGGTGATCGACGCGAGCGGGCGGTCCCCGAACACAGGAAGCAGATAACGCTCGAGCAGGTGCTTATAGCCGTCCTTGGTCCGGGGCTTCAGAGGGCGATCCTCGAGCCAACGCCGCGCGT
Organism: Terrabacter carboxydivorans; assembly: GCF_039532035.1. Lineage (NCBI taxonomy): Bacteria > Bacillati > Actinomycetota > Actinomycetes > Micrococcales > Intrasporangiaceae > Terrabacter > Terrabacter carboxydivorans. The sequence continues at coordinate 340,311 of NZ_BAAARE010000001.1, forward strand.
ATGAGCTGAAGCTGGACGCAGTCCTCTTCTGCGTGCGCGACACCGGCGATTCCCACCGCCCGGAAGCGACCAGGTTCCTCTCGGCACCCAACCACGCCTCAGCGTCGCCCTTGGTCGCAAAGGTGGTCGGCGAGTTGTGGCGGGCCAGGTCGGGGCCGACATAGCTGGCCTGCCACCGCTTGGAGGGCAGCCGCCGAAGATGTCCGAAGCCTCGCTTGTTGGGCTTGTTCGCCACCCGCGACCCTCCCGATCGAGCCATCGCCGTGCGATTAGCGTGCGATTAGCGTGCGATTAGAGAGTACATCTGAGCGGTGTCGTGTCCGCTTGTGACTCTGGGACACAGCGCTCCACCGGGCCACATAAGTGCAGTTCAGAGCCTGTTTTCGCAGGTCACACGATGGAGCTGGCGAGGGGACTCGAACCCCTAACCGCCTGTTTACAAGACAGGTGCGCTACCAATTGCGCCACGCCAGCACGCCCGGAGCACGTGGGCAGCGGACGGGCGAAAGCGTAACCGAGCCCCACGGCATACGCCCAAACCGACGGCACCCGGAACGAGAGGACGGCCCCGCGCAACCCAGGGGTTGGTCGCGCGAGGCCGTCCGGCTCAGTTCTATCAGGAACTCACGGAAGACGCAGCGTCTGACCCACGAAGATGAGATTCGGGTTCGTGACGCGGGCCCCGTTGGCCTTCCAGAGGGCCTTCCAGCCGCCCGACACGTGGTAGCGCTGGGCGAGCTTGCCGAGGGTGTCACCGCTGTGCACGGTGATCGAGGCGCCCTTGGCGGTGTTGGTGGCGGCGGGCCGGGCCACGTAGGACTTCTTCTTGGAGACCGTCTTCTTGGCCACGGGCCGGGTCGCGGTCGTCTTCGTCGCGATGGGCGTCCGCGTGGTCGAGCGGGACACGGCCTGCGTCGCGGCGCCGCCGTTGGAGCGGGTCAGACCGGCACGCCTCGAGCAGACGGGCCAGGCGCCCGGCCCCTGGGAGGCGAGCACGCGCTGGGCGATCGCGATCTGCTCGCCCTTGGAAGCGAGGTCGGCGCGCGAGGCGTAGGCGCCGCCGCCGAAGGCACGCCACGTGCTCGAGCTGAACTGGAGGCCGCCGTAGTAGCCGTTGCCCGTGTTGATGGACCAGTTGCCGCCCGACTCGCACGCGGCGACCGAGTCCCAGACCGAGGCGGCCTTGGCCGACCCTGCTGTGGTGATGCCACCGACGATGGTGGCCGCTCCGGCGATTCCGACTCCCGCAAGGCGCTGCTTGACCGAGATCTTCTTGGTCGCAGCATGCTTGGACATGTAGTGCATGGGTGTTTCCTTCCTGACGCGCGCCTGCGGGGTTAGCTGTCGGGTTGGGGCGTCAGGTGCCCTGTCGCAGTTGCGACTTCACCCCCAGGCCAGATCTCGTCCTCATTGACACGCGCTGCGCACGTGCACTCACTGGCCACACTGGGTCCCCCGTCCTCGCCCGGCCCACGGGTGTGGGCTACATCCCTGGCTGGCGAGGCTCGGCGCGCTCAGGGAACGGATTCTTTGGGTGTCCATGTGAAGTTGTGGGGAGCGTTCGTGTGGAGCCGGACGCGACGAAGCGACCCGGGAGCCAGTGCTGCCACTCCCGTTCCGACCCGAGGGTCGGGTGCCGCCGAGCACTGACGGTACGTGAGGTCGGGGCGCGACACAAGGCAAGTCGAGACACTTCCGTGATCTTTTTCCCAGCCGACGGAAGGGCTGATGCGCTATCGCCACAGGACGCCCACAGAAGGCGCCGACCGGCCGCACAGGCCGCGCGCAGGACTGGCGCCTGAACGGCACCCTGAACGACCCTCTGTACACCCGGTCGGACGCGGGACCCGGGCTCAGCAGCCCGAACTGGTCATGCCGCGAACGGGTTGCCCGAGAAGGGGTTCCACGTGACGCTGGCGCCGTTCTGCAACGCGAGCAGGGCCGCCACGACGCCGAGGACGACGAGGAGCGCCCCGACGACCTGCGTCACGACACCGGCAGGCACCAGGCGCCGGGCGATCGAGCGGGAGCCACGCCGGAGCGACGCTCCCCCGGGCCCCCACCAGAGCATGAGCAGGCCGAGGACGCCACCGACCGCCAGCGTGAGCGGCCTGCCGGGGCCGAGGTCGCTCCCCTGGGTGCCGGCGAGCAGCAGCGCGCTCGCGAAGATCCCGGCGAGCGCCACGACCGCGGGCAGCAGCATCCCCACCGCCGTGGCGATGATGCCGACGACGAGGTGCCACGGGCTCGAGACGACGGCGAACGGCACGTCGCTGCGCCTCCGGCCGAAGTCGTAGCGCCGCAGCACGAGGGCCGTGACCGAGCGGTCCGTGGCACGCGCCAGCACCGACAGCGCCGCGAGCACGACGAGGGCGATGCCGGGCCAGGCCATGAGCGAGCCGACCCACGCGGCACCGGCCGCAGCCAGCAGCCCCGTGCGCATGGGCCGACCGATGCGGGGGTCACCCTCGCGCTGCGGGGGCTCGTCCTCGTCCCACTCATCCTCGGGCCAGTAGCCGTCGGAGGCGGGCTCGTCGTCCCAGTGGTCGTATGCCGTGGGGTCGGGTTCGGCCGCCCGCGGGCCGGTCGGGGGCGGAGCCCACCGCACGGCCGTGTCGGCCACGGGGTGCACGGCCGTGGCGGCAACGGGCGGGAGCACCGCGGTGCTGCCGCCCGGGACGACCTGGGTGTCGCCCGGGACCGCTCCGTGCCGGCCGTCGTCCCACGGTCCGCCGCTCGGCGTCGGCACCGTCGCGGCGTGACCGGCGGCGTAGAGCTCGAGCGCGGCGATGACCTCGTCGGCGTGCGGGCGCAGCCTCGGGTCCGGCGAGAGCGAGGCCCGCAGCAGGGGCACGAGGCGCGGGTCGACCCCGTCGAGGTCGACGTCGCCCGCGCGCACCCGCGTGAGGACGGCGTCCATGCGAGCCCGGCCGAACGGCGGGCGTCCCGACGCGGCATACGTGATCGTGGCGGCCCACCCCCACCAGTCGGTGGCGTCGGTGATGGCCGCGCCCTCGACGAGCTCGGGCGAGAGGTAGCCGGGCGTGCCCATGACGAGGCCGCCGACGGTGTGGCGCACGTCGTCCTGCAGGTGGGCGATGCCGAAGTCGATGAGCACGGGGTCGCCGTCCTCGAGCAGGACGTTGCCCGGCTTGATGTCGCGGTGCACGACCCCGCACGCGTGGATCGAGCGGATCGCCTCGGCGATGCCCCGCGCGAGCCGGAGCAGGTCGGCGGGCGCCAGCGGCCCCCGCTCCTCGACGACCTCGTCGAGCGCCGGACCGGGCACGTAGCGGGTCACGATGTAGGGGCGCGGAGCCATGACGTCGGCGTCGATGACGCTCGCGACGCGGGCGTCACGGATGCGCGAGAGGGTGTCGACCTCGCGGGAGAGCCGCTGGCGGGCGTCGGCGTCGTGCGCGACGTGGCTGCGCAGCACCTTGATGGCGACGGCGCGGCCGCGCGGGTCGAGGGCGAGGTGCACGACGCCCATGCCACCCTCACCGATCTCCTCGATGAGGCGGTACGAGCCGATCCGCTGCTGGCCGAGGCCGCCGGGACCACCGGGGCCGCCCGGTCCGCCGGGCCGACCGGAGACGGGCACGCCCCCGGTGCGCGCGCCGGACCGCGGGGCAGGCACCCGCTCGGTCCGGTCGTACGCAGTCATGCCCCTACGGTATGCGACGGGTGGGCCGGCACCCCAACGTCGGCGTCGCGCGCCGCGACATGTCCTGAGATGTGGTGGATCGTCGCGTGCGGGTCGCCTCGGCGGCTTCGCGACCGACGACCTCAGCTGCTGATGTAGTCGCGCAGCTGGTCACGCTCCGACTGCAGCTCGGACAGGCGGTGCTTGACGATGTCGCCGATGCTGACGATGGCCGCCAGCCTGCCGTCCGCGTCGACGATGGGCACGTGGCGCACCCGCAGCTCGGTCATCGTGCCGGCGAGATCGGCGATGTTGTCGTCGGCCGAGCCGGTCGTGACCTCGCTCGTCATGATCTGCGAGACGGGCGCGTCGAGCACGGTCGGCCCCGTGCCATGGAGGTGGCTCACGATGTCGCGCTCGCTGACGATCCCGTCGACGCTCGTGCCGTCGGTGCTGACGACGACGGCACCGATGCGGTGCTCGGTCAGCAGGTCCAGCAGGCTGGAGACGGTCTCGTCGGGCTTGATGGTGATGACCTCGCTGCCCTTGTTGCGCAGCACGTCGGAAACCTTCACGGCGACTCCTTCACCTCGGCGCGATGCCCTCCGGCGGTCCACACGCACCACCGCAGATGCCCTGACTCGACCCTAGAACGCGACAGCACCGGGCGCCACCGTTCGCTCGTTAGAGTGAGACCGATCGCGCCTGCGCCGCGCCCCACGCCCTCGGGACGGGTACGTCGTGGGCCGTCCCCCTCCCCTCGAGCAGCAGGAGTTGATCGCGTGCCGACGCCTCGGCCGACCTACGACCTCGTCATCGCGGCGAACCGACTGCCCGTCGACAAGGTGGTCACCGACGACGGTGAGGTCGAGTGGCGGCGCAGTCCCGGCGGGCTCGTGACGGCCATGGAGTCGGTCATGAGGTCCCAGCCCGGCGCCTGGGTCGGCTGGGCAGGCGACGCCGGCGAGGCGCCCGAGCCCTTCGACGAGGACGGCATCCACCTGCACCCGGTCCCGCTCTCTACCGAGGAGGTGCGCGACTACTACGAGGGCTTCTCCAACGACACGCTGTGGCCGATCTACCACGACGTCATCGTGCCGGCGACCTTCCACCGCGAGTGGTGGTCGAGCTACGAGACCGTCAACCGGCGCTTCGCCGAGGCAGTGGCCGAGGTCGCGGCCGAGGGCGCCACCGTCTGGGTGCAGGACTACCAGCTCCAGCTCGTGCCCACCCTGCTGCGCCGGCTGCGGCCCGATGTGCGCATCGGCTGGTTCAACCACATCCCCTTCCCGCCCGTCGAGCTGTTCGCGCAGCTGCCGTGGCGCGCCCAGCTGCTCGAGGGGCTGCTCGGCGCCGACTTCCTCGGCTTCCAGCGCCAGGCCGACGCCCGCAACTTCGTGCGCGCCTGCCGACAGCTGCTCGGCGCCCAGACGAAGCGCGACCGCGTCACCGTCGAGGGCTCGCGCCGCCAGGTGCGGGCCGCCGCCATCCCGATCTCCGTCGACTTCCGGGGACTCGAGGAGCTCGCCAGGCGACCCGACGTCATGGCCCGCGCTCGAGAGATCCGCGCCAGCCTCGGCGACCCCGAGGTCCTCATGCTCGGCGTCGACCGACTCGACTACACCAAGGGCATCCGGCACCGTCTCAAGGCCTACGAGGAGCTGCTGTCCGAGCGGCGCATCGGACCGCCGGAAGTCACCCTCGTGCAGGTGGCCACGCCCAGCCGCGAGCGCGTCGACGCCTACCGCATCCTGCGCGGCGAGATCGAGCAGACCGTCGGTCGCATCAACGGCGAGCTCGGCAAGATCGGCGCGCCGGCCGTGCACTACCTGCACCACTCCTACCCGCGCGAGGAGATGGCGGCCCTCTTCCAGGCCGCCGACGTCATGCTCGTCACGCCCCTGCGCGACGGCATGAACCTCGTCGCCAAGGAGTACGTCACCTGCCGACACGACCTCGGCGGGGCGCTCGTCCTCTCGGAGTTCACCGGCGCCTGGCACGAGCTGCACCAGGCCTTCGCCTGCAACCCGCACGACATCGAGGGGCTCAAGCAGACGATCCTGCGCGCCATCAACACCCCGGCCAAGGACAAGCAGCGCATCATGAAGGCCCTGCGCCGCCGCGTCTCCGACCACGACGTGCAGCGGTGGGCCGCCCGCTACCTCGCGGCCCTCGCCGCAGCCCCGGAACTGCCGCAGCCCGAGGCCCGCAACACGCCGACCCCGCACTCGGTGGAGACGCCGCTCATGCCGGGCCCCAGCGACTCCCGCAGCGGGTCGGACGGCGAGTCCTACGGCGAGTCCCAGGGTGCGGCACGCGGCGAAGCGACGGGGTCGCGGTCGTGAGTGCCGCCGTCGCTCCCCTCGACGAGGCCCTCGAACGCGCCGCCGAGGCCCCGGTCATCCTCGTGGCGACCGACTACGACGGCGTGCTCGCGCCGTTCGACGCCGACCCGATGAAGGCGACCCCGGTTGCCGGCGCCATCGACACGCTGCGCTCGCTGGCGAGCCTGCCGGGTGTGCACGTCGCCGTCGTCTCAGGCCGCGACCTGACGACGCTGCGCACGCTCACCGAGATCGGCGAGGACGAGCCGATCGTCCTCATCGGCAGCCACGGTGCCGAGTCGTCGAGCGCCGCCGTGCGCGAGGCGATGGAGGCCGCCGCCGTGACCCCCGACGACGAGGCCACCCTCGCCGAGCTGCGCTCCGACATCGAGGCGCTCGTCAAGGAGCACCACTCCGACGCCCACATCGAGCTGAAGTCCGCCGCCGTCGTCGTCCACGTGCGCGGCCTCCCCCGCGAGGTCGGCGACGCCGCGATCGCCGACGCGCGACGCGTCGCCCTCGACCACCCGGGCGTCAAGGTGCTCAAGGGCAAGTCGGTCCTGGAGCTCTCGGTCTCGCACGCCGACAAGGGCTCTGCCGTCACGGCCCTCGGCCGCCACGTCGACGCCGTCGCGCGCGTCTACCTCGGCGACGACGTCACCGACGAGGACGCCTTCACCCGTATGCGCCGGCCCGAGGACCTCACGGTCAAGGTCGGCACCGGCTCGACCGCGGCGCGCTACCGCGTCGACGACGAGCCCGCCGCCGCAGCCCTGCTCAGCCGGCTCGAGCAGCTCTGCTCGGCCACCCGCGACGCGAGCTGACCGGGCGGACGCGCCACCCGGCATACGGCGTCGGTGGCGCACGACCGGCCGAACCGGCCTGCCAGTCACGCCGGGGCTGAGTTCGCGCGCCCCCGCCGGCCGAACCGGGCCGCCAGTCACGCCCGGGCTGGGTTCGCGCGCACCCCACCGCCCCAGCCGGCCCGCCAGTCACGCCCGGGCTGGGTTCGCGCGCACCCCACCGCCCCAACCAGCCCGCCAGTCAAGCCCCGGCTGAGTTCGCGCGCACCCCACCGACCAGCGTGCCCGCCAGTCACGCCCGGGCTGAGTTCGCGCGCACCCCACCGCCCGAACCGGGCCGCCAGTCACGCCCGGGCTGAGTTCGCGCGCACCCACCGCCCCAACCAGCCCGCCAGTCACGCCCGGGCTGAGTTCGCGCGCACCCACCGCCCCAACCAGCCCGCCAGTCACGCCCGGGCTGGGTTCGCGCGCACCCGACCGACCGGGCTGGCCCGCCAGTCACGCCCCGGCTGAGTTCGCGCGCACCCGACCGACCGGGCTGGCCCGCCGGTCACGCCCGGGCTGAGTTCGCGCGCCCCAACCGCGTGGTCCGGTATGCCGTGTCGCCCGCTCGGGCGCGCGCCCTCAGTGCCGCCGGACCGCGCCTGTCGAACCGCGCACCACGAGCTCGGGGCGGAAGACGTACTCCGCACGGGGAGAGGGCTGTCCGGCGATCTCGTCGAGCAGGGCGCGCACCGTGGCGGCGCTCATGGCGTTCACGCTCTGGCGCACCGTCGTCAGCGGCGGGTCGGTGAAGGCGATGAGCGTCGAGTCGTCGTAGCCGACCACGGAGAAGTCGCGCGGCACGTTGAGACCACGCTTGCGCGCCTCGCGGATCGCGCCGAGCGCCATGAGGTCCGAGCCGCAGACGACGGCCGTTGCACCACGGTCGAGCAGTCGGCCGGCCGCGGTGGCCCCGCCCTCGACGGAGAAGAGGGAGCGCTCGATGAGGTCGTCGACGTCGGGGCGTCCGGTCAGCTCCTGCATGGAGTGGCGGAAGCCCGCGATCTTGCGGATGACCGGCACGTAGCGATCCGGCCCGACGGCGAGCCCGATCTCACGGTGCCCCAGGCTGACGAGGTGCTCGAGCGCGAGTCCCATCGAGGCGACGTCGTCGTTGCTGATGAACGGCGCGTCGACCCCCTCGATGAAGCCGTTGACGAGGACGAGCGGCAGGTTGCGGTCACGCAGCGCGATGTAGCGGTCGGGGTCGGTCGTCGTGTCGGCGTGGAGGCCGGAGATGAAGATGATCCCCGCGACGCCGCGCTCGAGCAGCATCTGGACGTAGTCGTCCTCGTGCACTCCCCCGGCCACCTGGGTGCAGAGCACCGGCGTGTAGCCGTTCTGGGCGAGCGAGTTCTCGATGATCTGCGCGAAGGCCGGGAAGATCGGGTTGGTCAGCTCGGGCACGATGAGCCCGACGAGCCCGGCGCTCTTGCGGCGCAAGCGACTCGGGCGGTCGTAGCCGAGGACGTCGAGCGCCGTCAGCACCGCCTGCCGGGTCGACTCGGCGACTCCGGGCTTGCCGTTGAGCACCCTGGAGACGGTGGCCTCCGACACGCTCGCCTGGTCGGCGATGTCGCGCAGTCGTGCTTTCACCCGTCACCTCCCCCTTCGTCGCACGTGGCGTGGACCGCCGTCGGCGGGACGCCACGTCCAGATGCGGACGGTAGGCCCCGAGGCGCTCAGTGTGACAGCACGCTTGCCGACCTTGGGCGCAGGTCCGTAGAGCGAGGTCCCCGACTCGATGCCGGCCAGGTGGCGCGGGTCGAGCAGGACCGGCTCGTGGGCGGCACGGGCCACGTGCACGAGGGCGGTCTCCTCGAGCGTCTCGCGGAGGTAGACCATCGCGTCGCCCTCGGCGTGCACCCACCGCAGTCCGCCGCGGCGGAGCGCGACCGACTGCTTGCGGGCATCGATGAGGCCGCGGTAGACCGAGAGCGTCCCTGCGTCCCAGTCGTCCTCGTCCCACGGCATCGGGCGTCGGCCGTCCTCGCCGAACGTGCCCTCCATGCCGATCTCGTCGCCGTAGGTCATCATCGGCATCGACGGGAAGGTGAAGAGCAGGCCGGCGGCCGCCTCGACCGCGTCGGTGCCGACGAGCGTGCGGATGCGGGGCACGTCGTGCGAGCCGACGAGGTTGAAGGAGTGGACGAGCGACTGCCAGGCGATCCTCGACGTGAAGTCGCGCATCGTGTCGACGACGGCGCCGGCGTCGAGCAGCGGGAGCGGCACGGGCGCACCGAGGAACCTCGGGTCCTTGGGCTCCTGCCTCAGCCACGTCCACGCGGGCTTGCAGAAGCCGGCGTAGTTCATGACGCCGTGCCAGCCGTCGCCCGGCATGTCCGGGGTGTAGTCGTGGAAGTGCTCCCCGACGAGCAGCGCGTCGGGTGCGACGCGGCCCATGACGTCACGCATCTGCCGGGCCACGCCGTGGTTGACGTCGGTGGCGCGCCAGCGACCGGTCATGTTGGCGACGTCGACCCGCCACCCGTCGAGGCCGCCCGAGCGACCCAGCCACTTGCGTACGACCCCCTGGGGGTGCTCGAAGATGCGGTGACGCAGGGCGGCGTTGAGGTGGTTGAGCTTCGGCAGCGACGGCACGCCCAGCCAGGCGACATAGGTGCCGCCCTCCCAGATGTAGTAGTCCCGCTCGGGGGTGTTCTTCCCACCCGGGCCGGCCGCCTTGAGGAACCACTCGTGCGCGTCGCCCGTGTGGTTCGTCGTGAAGTCGCCCATGACCTTCATGCCGCGCTCGTGCGCAGCCCGGGTGAGGCGTCGCAGCGCCTGGGCTCCGCCGAGCAGCTGGTCGATCTGCTCGAAGGACGACGCGTCGTAGCGGTGGTTCGAGCGGGCCGGGAAGAACGGCGTCATGTAGACGACGTCGACCCCGAGCGACTCGAGGTGGTCGAGGTGCTCGGTGATGCCGTCGAGGTCACCGCCGTAGAGCTGGTGGGCGACGCCCGTGGGGCTGAGGTCGACCGGGTCGGTCCAGGCGGCCGGGATCGCCCACTCGGGGGTCTCGTGCCTGTCGGCGGCCTTCGAGCGCGCGAAGCGGTCGGGAAAGATCTGGTAGACGACGGATCCCAGGGCCCACGCGGGTGGCGGGGCGGCGTGCGCCACGAGCCGGAAGTCGCTCGAGTCGGGCACGTCCCGCTCGTGGATCCCGGTTCCGTTGAGCCACAGGTACTTCGTGGGCCCACCCGTCAGCAGGAAGCGGTAGTTCGTGACCGGGTTGTGGCAGGTCAGGGTGGCACGCCACCAGTCGTCGGCCGCCGTGGTGCGGACCTTGCGCGCGACGGTGAAGGTCGCCTCACCGTCCGGGGCGGTGCGCACGTGCGCGGCCTTGACGTCGGCCTCGAGCGGCACCCGGACGAGCACGTCGACGCTGTCGCCGAGGCGGGGCGTCTGGTTGGAGACGTACCGCCCCGACCCGTCGTGGTGCGGCTGGCTAAGCCACGTCTGCTGGCGGGTCGGGGCAGCGGTCACTTCACGGATCCCGTGGTCAGGCCACCGACGAGCTGCCGCTGGAAGGCCAGGTAGAGGAGCATGACGGGGATGGAGCCCAGGAGCGCGCCGGCCGTGAACCGGCCGAACAGGGTGTTGGCGTCGTTGCCGAGCGTCATGCCGTAGAGCCCGACACCGAGCGTCTGGTTGTCGACGTCGGTGAGGAAGACGCTGGCCAGCATGAACTCGCCGTACAGGCCCACGAAGACGAGCATGAAGACCGTGACGAGGATCGGCATGACGAGCCGCAGCGTCATCGTGAAGAAGATGCGTGCGTGGCTGGCCCCGTCGACGATCGCGGCCTCGTCCAGCTCTCGCGGGACCGTGTCGAAGTAGCCCTTGAGGAGCCACACGTTGGCACCGAGTGCACCACCGAGGTAGGCCAGGATGAGGCCAGTGACGGTGTTGAGGCCCAATGCCGGGAGCACGTCACCGATGCCAGCGAAGATGATGTACGTCGCGACGATGGCGAGCAGCGCCGGGAAGAACGTCGTCAGCAGCAGGAACATCATGCCGCCGCGGCGGCCCTTGAAGCGCAGGCGCGAGAAGGCGAACGCCGCACACGCACCGATGAACACCGCCCCGAGCGCACCGACGAGCGAGATGATCATCGAGTTCTTGTACCAGGTCCAGAACGGGCGCGAGCTGTCGTTGAACAGGTCGGTGAAGTTCTTCGTCGAGAAGCCCGACGGCAGCAGGCTCGCGGTGTTGAGCGTGCCGCTGGGGTTGGTCGCCGCCGAGTAGATGAAGAGGATGGGGAAGAGCGCCCACATCAGGGCGAGGATGCCCAGGGCATGGCGCCACCACACGGAGCCACCGAGGCCACGACGCTTCGGCGAGGGCGGCGTCGGGGCACCGGTCTCCTGTGCGACGCGGGTGTCCATCCGCGGGTCGGCGGGGAGCGGAGCATTCACGGTCGACATCAGTTGACCTCCTCGAGAGCCTTGGTGCGACGGAAGCCCGGGATGCTCATCAGCGCCACGAGCAGGAAGATGATGACCGAGACCGCGGCCGCGAAGCCGTAGTTGGGTGCGCTGCCCGAGAAGGCCAGGCGGAACGCATACGTGATGAGCAGGTCACTGGAGCCGATGCTCGTGTCGGCGCCGTTGAACGGGCCACCCTTGGTCAGCAGGTAGATGAGCCCGAAGTTGTTGAAGTTGAAGGCGAACGACGCGAGCAGCAGCGGTCCGACCGCGACGAGCAGCAGCGGCATGATGATCGATCGCAGGGTCCGGAAGGCGTTGGCGCCGTCGATGGTCGCCGCCTCACGCACGTCCTGCGGGATCGACTGCAGCGCACCCGTGCAGACGATGAACATGTAGGGGAAGCCGAGCCAGAGGTTCGTGATGAGGATCGCGGCCTTGGCGCCGAACGGCGTTCCGAGCCAGTCGATCCCGAGACCCAGGGTCTGGTTGATGATGCCGTAGTCCTGGTTGAACATGCCCTTCCACACCAGCGCCGTCACGAAGCCGGGCAGGGCGTAGGGAAGGATCAGCAGGGACCGGTAGATCGCCTTGCCGCGCAGCCTCGGGTCGTTGAAGAGCAGCGCGATGAGCATGCCGAGCAGGAACGTCGAGAGCACCGAGACGATGGCGAAGACGACGTTCCAGATGAAGATGCCGAGGAAGCCGTCGCGGATCGTGCTGTCGGTGAAGATGCGCGTGTAGTTGGCGAAGCCGACGCCCTCCTTCCAGCCCTGCGGGAACGAGACGGTCGGGTCGGCGACGTTGACCCACCGGGCGTCCTTCGGGGCGTAGACGGTCGGCGGCTGCGTGGAGGCGTCGGTGAGCTTGTCGGCCTTGGCGTCGTAGGTCACCGTCGCGCGGCCCTCGAAGGCCTCGGAGAGGCCGACGGGCTTGATGCCACCGCCGTCGGTCGTCGGGATGGCGATGGCGGAGAGATCCTTGCTCCGGGCGTTGGCCTGCCGCGCGTTGAGGACGGCGTAGCCGGGAGCCTTGGTGATCTTGCCGATGGAGGTCTTCTCGACCCCGGTGGCCGGCAGGGGCTGCAGTCCCGCCTTGTCGCCGACGAACATCGAGCCGTCGGGCTTGGTCAGCAGCAGCACGAGGTCGGCGGTGGCGGGGTCACCGCCCTCCTTCGTCGCGATCGACATCTTGTAGCGCGGGGTGTTGGCGACCTCACGCACCGACTGGGCGATGATGTCGGAGACCGACTCCTCCTTGCTGTAGAGGTGGCCGTCGCCGTAGTTCGTCGTCGACAAGCTCGCGGTGTAGAGCACCGGCCACAGCTGGAAGAGGGTCATGAAGAGCAGACCCGGCACGAGGTACTTCAGGGGCACGGCGCGTCGTGTCGCGTAGACGGCGAGGATCCCCATCCCCACGAGTCCGGCGATGACGACCGCCATCGTGTTACCTGCCTGGGCGAGCTTGGTGGCGATCCACAGGATGCCGGCCATCGTCGCGACGATGAGAACCCACTTGATCGCGAGCGCGAGGGGCTTGGTCATGTGACACGTCCTTTTGCGCCGGACCGGCGCCGTTGCCGTAGATGCACGAAGGGGAGCCCCATGGGAGCTCCCCGGTGGCCCGATCCCGGGCCCGAGGGCCCGGGGTCCGCCGCGACGGCGGACCCCGGAACCCTGTCAGACCGAGGGGGCTCAGCCCTTGGCGATGTTGGCCGCGATCTCCTTGGCAGCAGCGTCGAGACGCTCCTTGGCACCGGCCTTGCCGGAGATGATGTCAGCGGTCGCCTGGCCGAAGGGGCCCCAGACCGAGTTCATCGCCGGGATGTTGGGCATCGGCTTGCCGCCGGTGCCGGCCTCGTACCAGGCCTTGACGTCGGGGTCGCTCGCGGCGACCTCGTCGTAGGCCTCCTTGAGGGCCGGCGGACGCTTGCCGACCTCGAACAGGGCGAGCTGGACGTCCTTGCGCGGGATGTAGTTCGTGACGAACTCCTGCGCGAGGGCGGCGTTCTTGGCCTTGCTCGAGACGTAGAACATCTGGACACCGAGGAACGGCTGCATGGGGCCGCCGCCGGTGAGGCTGGGCAGCGGGGCGATGCCGTAGTTGATGCCGGCGTCCTTGGCCTTCGCGACGCTCCACGGGCCGGAGATCATGAACGGGGCGGCCTTCGTGTCGAAGAGCGCGTCCTGGTTCGTGTCGTCGACGTTGGTCGAGAGGACCTTCTTCTTGCCGAGCTCGGCGAGGACGTCGCCACCCTTGACGGAGCCGGGGCTGTTGACGATCAGCTTGTTGGGGTCGTAGTCGCCGTTGGACTTCGTGGCGAAGATGCCGCCGTCCTGGAACGCCGAGAGGTACGGGTAGGCGAAGTAGGCGTTGCCGACCTTGGAGACGAACTGGGACAGGACCTGCTTGGCCTTGCCCTCCTTGATGAGCTTCTCACCGGTGGCGACGAGCTCGTCCATCGTCTTCGGGGGGTTCGGGACGAGGTCCTTGTTGTACATGAGGCCGATGTTCTCGACGGCGTAGGGCACGCCGTAGGACTGGCCGTTGAACTTCGTGGCCGCGATCGCGCTCGGCAGGAACTTCGCCGCGACGTCGGGGCTGAGGTTGACCGGGGCGACCGTCGAGTTCTGGACGAGCTCGCCGAGCCAGTCGTGGGCACCGACGATGACGTCCGGGCCCTTGCCGACCTTCGTCGCGTCCTTGAACTGGGCGCGGGTGTCGGTCGAGATCTGGACCTTGACCGAGACGCCGTTCTCGGCGGCGAACTGGTCAGCGTACTTCTGCACGGCCTTGGAACGGTCGGCGTCGGTCCAGATGACGAGGTCGACGTTGGCGTCACGGACGGGAGCAGCGGTGCCGCTCGGCGTCTCGGGGGTGCCGGTGGTCGTGGCCTTGCTCGTGCCGGCGGCACCGGTGTTGGACGGGGTGGTGGGGCTGGACCCACCGCAGGCGCTGAGGGCCAGGGCGGCAACACCCGTGACAGCAGCAGCGCCGAGCGCACGCTTGTGCATGGATTCTCCTTTGAAGCCAGGTGGCACACGCCGCCACCGGTGCCCCGGAATCTAGCAAGAAGTTGCAGACAGCGGCCACCCGCTTGCAGCAACTTTTTGCAACGTTCTGGACACGACATGAAACCGCAGGTCAGCGGGGGCACGGATGGGCTGGGGGTGGTCAAGGCGTCGCGCATGGGACATGATGGCGAGGCCTGCTCAGCCGGGCAGGCACCTTTACAACGGATCGTCCGGCACGTTCCTGCCGGTGAAGGAAGGCAATGAAGCCATGGCAACAGTGACGTTCGACAACGCGACGAGGCAGTACCCGGGCAACCCGGTCCCCTCCGTCGACAAGCTCAACATCGAGATCGCGGACGGGGAGTTCCTCGTCCTCGTCGGTCCTTCCGGATGTGGCAAGTCCACCTCCCTGCGCATGCTCGCCGGCCTCGAGGAGGTCAACGGCGGACGCATCCTCATCGGGGACCGCGACGTGACCAACCTGTCCCCCAAGGACCGCGACGTCGCGATGGTGTTCCAGAACTACGCGCTCTACCCGCACATGACGGTCGCCGACAACATGGGCTTCGCGCTCAAGATCGCCGGCGTCGACAAGGCCGAGATCCGCAAGCGCGTCGAGGAGGCCGCCAAGATCCTCGACCTGACGCCCTACCTCGACCGCAAGCCGAAGGCCCTCTCGGGTGGCCAGCGCCAGCGCGTCGCCATGGGCCGCGCGATCGTCCGCTCGCCCCAGGTGTTCCTCATGGACGAGCCGCTGTCCAACCTCGACGCGAAGCTGCGCGTCCAGACCCGCACGCAGATCGCCTCGCTCCAGCGCCGCCTCGGCGTCACGACGGTCTACGTCACGCACGACCAGGTCGAGGCCATGACGATGGGTGACCGCGTCGCGGTGCTCAAGGACGGCATCCTCCAGCAGTGCGACAGCCCGCGCCGCATGTACGACCACCCGGCCAACGTCTTCGTCGCCGGCTTCATCGGCTCGCCCGCCATGAACCTCATGAGCGTGCCCGTCACCGAGAACGGTGTCGACCTGCACGGCCACACGGTGCCGATTGCGCGCGAGGACCTCTCCGGCGTCGGCAAGGACGTGACGCTCGGCGTCCGCCCCGAGGACCTCGAGCTCTCGTCCGACCAGTCAGGCATCCCCGTCACGGTCGACGTAGTCGAGGAGCTCGGCGCCGACGCCTACATCTACGGCTCGACCGAGCAGAAGCTGCTCGAGGCCACCGGCGAGAACGCCGGCGCCGTGCCGTTCATCGCCCGCGTCGACGGTCGCCGTCCCCCGGAGAAGGGCGAGAAGATCTACCTCAAGCCCAAGGTCGGTCACGTCCACGTCTTCAACTCGGAGTCGGGCCTGCGCGTCGGCGACTGAGCCGCAGCGCCTCCGGCGCCAGCAGATCGCGTATGCCGCTGGGCCGGCACCCCTCGTGGGTGCCGGCCCAGCGTCGTTCTGACACAAGGCTCGACAAGTCGGCCCCCAGCCCCGCCGTGGCCCTAGGCTCCGCGTGTGACGACTTCGCGGATCGGACGCGCCTGGCACACCCTGACGCTGCTCGTGGCGGTCATCGCCCTCGTCCTGCAGCTCTACCTCGTCATCAGCGGCGAGAACATCCTCGACTCGAGCGCGGTGACGACCGCCCGCCCCGAGCAGGTGCGCCGCTACTTCAGCTACTTCACGATCCAGTCCAACATCCTCGTCGCCGTCTCGATGTTCCTCATCGTCCGCGACCGGGTGGACACGCAGGCCTTCCGCGTCGTCCGGCTCGCCTCGCTCATCGGGATCACCGTCACGGGCGTCGTCGCTGCCGTCGCGCTCCCGCCGTCGCCGACGTACACGACGGCCAACCTCGTCTGCGACCGCCTGCTGCACGTCGTCGTGCCTTTGCTGACCTTCGCGGGCTGGGCCGTCTTCGGCCCTCGCGGGCGGGTGACGCGCGAGGACCTGCTGCCCTCGCTCATCTGGCCGGTCCTGTGGCTCGCGGCGACGCTCGCGCTCGGCCCCTTCGTCGGGTGGTACCCCTACCCGTTCCTCAACGTGGGCACGATCGGCCTCGGCCGCACCCTGCTCAACTGCGCCGTCATCGCCGCGCTCTTCCTCGCCCTGGGGGCCCTCGCGCTGTGGGCCGATCGACGCCTGTCGCGCGAGCGTGCCACGATGAGCGCGTGACGCTCGAGATCACCACCGCCAGGCCCGAGTCCGCCCTGCTCGACCTGCCGTGGTCGACACCGCTGGAGGACTGGCCCGAGAGCCACCTCGCGGCGCTGCCTCGTGGCATCTCCCGCCACGTCGTGCGCTTCGTCAAGCTCGGGCCGCGGGTGCTCGCGGTCAAGGAGATCAAGGACGACATCGCCGACCGCGAGTACGCCATGCTGCGCAACCTGCGCCGGCTCGACGTGCCATCGGTCGAGCCGTTCGGGGTGGTGCACGGTCGCGCCACCGCGGACGGCGAGCCGCTCGACGCGTGCCTCATCACCCGTCACCTGCAGTTTTCGCTCCCCTACCGCGCCCTCTACAGCCAGAACCTCCGGCCCGACACGGCGGTGCGCCTCATGGACGCGCTCGCGGTCCTGCTCGTGCGCCTGCACCTCGAGGGCTTCTGGTGGGGTGACGTGTCGCTGTCCAACACCCTCTTCCGCCGCGACGCGGGCGCGTTCGCCGCGTACCTCGTCGACGCCGAGACCGGTGAGCTGCACGCCCGCCTGTCCGACGGCCAGCGCGAGCACGACCTCGACATCGCGCGGGTCAACATCGCCGGCGAGCTGATGGACCTCGCCGCGGGCGGCTTCCTCGAGGAGCACGCGGACCCGTTCGAGGTGTCCGCGTCGGTCATCGAGCGCTACCACACGCTGTGGGACGCCCTCACCGGCACGGAGCGCTTCGAGCTTGGTGACCGCTGGCGCGTCGACGAGCGCATCCGGCGCCTCAACGAGCTCGGCTTCGACGTCGACGAGCTGTCGATGACGACCGACATCGGCGGCACCGAGATCGTCATCACCCCGAAGGTCGTCGACGCCGGCCACCACTCCCGCCGCCTGCTGCGGCTCACCGGCCTCGACGTCGGCGAGAACCAGGCCCGCCGCCTGCTCAACGACCTCGACGCGTATGCCGCGGCGACCGACCGTCAGGGCGACGACGAGGAGATCGTCGCGCACGACTGGCTGGCCAAGGTCTACGAGCCGGTCACCCGCGCCGTGCCGCGCGAGCTGACGGGGCGCCTCGAGCCGGCCGAGATCTTCCACGAGGTCCTCGAGCACCGCTGGTACATGAGCGAGCGGGCCGGCCACGACACCCCGATCGAGGACGCGCTGCGCGACTACGTCGCCACGGTGCTGCCGGCCAAGCCGGAGGAGAAGTCCGTGCTGGGGGTCGACACCGAGGAGATGCCGGTCATCAGCCGGTTCGACTGACGGGGGCTCCGACCCCGACCCCGGCGGACGCGAGGCGGCGGACACCGCTCAGCGCGACGGCATACGTCGCCCCGTGGGCACGTCCGGCTCCTCCGCCGGCCCCGAGAGGATCTGGCCGAAGAGGACGACGATCCACAGCAGGAACGTCACGACGTGGACCGCCGTGCACCACAGGCAGATCGAGTGGATGCGGTAGAGCTCGGCCCACACGAGGTAGAGCACCATGCCGAGACCCACCGTGAGCCAGCCCAGGCGCGCCAGGTCGAGCCAGCGCTCGGGACGGCGCCACACCGAGGGCAGGCACAGCCCGAGCGTCACGACGAAGAAGACGAGCCCGAGCAGCGCCACGGGGATGCCCATGAACGTGCTCCAGGCACTCGACGTCACCTTGGCGCAGTCGACGACGCCCCCGATGCTGCAGGCGAGGGTGGCGTTGGCCGTGAAGTGCTCGAAGGTCAGGTAGGCCGAGACGAGCAGCCCCACGACCGAGAGGCCGAGCGACAGGGGCGCGAGCCAGGCCGGGCGCGCCCGGCGGGCGAGCGGCTCGGTCGCGCCGGTGGTCACGTCGTCACGCAGCGAGCTCACGCCGGGTCACCGCTTGAGCAGGACGGACGCGGACTGCACGCCCTGGCTCGTGCAGACGTTGGCCGGCTGGCCCTTGGTCTGCGCGCAGATCTGGGCGGTGATCATGTTGATCGCCGGCGTGACCGTCTTGCCGATGTCGGAGGTCGGGTCCTGGATGCCGGCGATGATCTGGTCGTAGGTCTTGCCCTCGAACGCGTTCGCGTCGACCGTGGCGCCGTCGGTGGCGTTGGTGCCGCCGTAGGTGATCCACGGGATGCCGCCGCCGGGGTTGAACTTCTGGAAGAGCGCGAGGTTCTCGCCGTCGAGCGTCTGGAGCGGCTTGCCCTCGCGGTCCTGGGTCTCGATCGCCTGGAAGGCCACGACGTCGCTCGTGAACTTCGCGTCCTTGAATGAGAACGTCGGGGTGTTGGGGTGCACGTCGGTGCTCGAGCTCGTCGTCTCGGTGATGCCGGTGAAGGTGCCGAAGCGCGACAGCGCCCCGATGAGCGCCCACCGCTCCATGGCGCAGAAGGGGCAGTACTCGGCGCCGATGTAGAGCACCTTGGGCTTGCCGTCCTGCGTGAGCGCCGCGCCGCCCTGCAGCTTGGCCGGGGCCTGGGCCGGCGACGGCGCGGGGGCCTTGTCGAAGAGCGTCGCCGGCAGCTTCTGCAGGGTGGCGAGCGCAGACGCCCCGGCCCCGCCCGAGGAGGCGGCGGGCGCGTCGGCCGGACGGTTGGAGATGACGATGCCGAGGACGACGGCGACGACCACGACGACGACGGCCACCGATGCCGCGATGACCTGCTTGCGCTGGCGGTCCTTGCGGGCGGCCTCGGCCCGTAGCTGCGCCGCGCGGGCGGCGGTCTCGGCACGGCTGCTCTTGGCCACGGTACGTCCTTCGGTCCGGCTGCTCGTCCGCAGCGCTCAGCGTGACGCCCCACTGGGTACTACAGGGCGTAGTCGATTGGTCAGCACTCTAATCGAGCACCCTCTGACCAGCGTGGCAGGCCCGTCCGAAGTTCCCGAACTCACAGCCCGGCACGCGCCGGCTCCCGGAAACGGCAGGAAGCCGTCGGCCCACGCTCGGGCGTGGGGCCGCTCGCTCCCGAGGTCGGCTGCGCCGAGCCGGCGTATGCCGTCCCGCGAGGTCGAGCGGCTCCGCTCAGCGTCGGCGCTGGCGGGCGATCTCGTAGAGGGTGACCCCGGTGGCGAGCCCGGCGTTGAGCGACTCCACCGCCGAGCTCATCGGGATCGAGACGATCTGGTCGCACGTCTCGCGCACGAGGCGCGAGAGGCCCTTGCCCTCGGAGCCGGTCACGATGACGAGCGGCTCGGTGGCGAGCGCCAGGTCGGGCAGCTCGACGTCGCCGTCCATGTCGAGGCCGAGGATGAAGAAGCCGGCCTTCTTGAACTCCTCGAGCGCCCGGGTCAGGTTGCTCGCGCGGGCCACCGGGATGCGGGCGGCCGCACCGGCGGAGGTCTTCCAGGCCGAGGCCGTCATGCCGACCGAGCGGCGCTCGGGCACGACGACGCCGTGGCCGCCGAACGCCGCGACCGAACGCACGATGGCGCCGAGGTTGCGCGGGTCGGTGATGCCGTCGAGCGCCACGACGAGCGGGATGCCGGGCATCTCGGGGTCGATGAGGTCGTTGGGGTGGGCGTAGTCGTAGGGCGGCACCTGCAGGGCGAGCCCCTGGTGCACGCCACCGTCGGTGAGCCGGTCGAGCTCGCCGCGGGGGGTCTCGAGGATCGCGAGCCCGCGCTCGGTGGCGAGCTTGAGGGCCTCGCGCACGCGGTCGTCGGTGTCGATGCGGGTCGCGACGTACATCGTCGACACGGGCACGTCGGCGCGCAGGGCCTCCACGACCGAGTTGCGGCCGTAGACCATCTCGCTCGAGGCCTTGCTGCGCGACTTGGGTCGTGCGGAGCCGCGGCCCGCGCCGCCGGAGGCGCCCCCGGAGCGCTTGGCGGCGGCGTTGGCCCGCTTGTGCGCGGGGTGGTACTCGCGGTCGGCGGCCTTGGGCGTGGGGCCCTTGCCCTCGAGCCCACGGCGACGCTGGCCGCCCGAGCCGACGGTCGCGCCCTTGCTGTTCTTGCGGATGGCGCCGCGCCTCTGGGAGTTGCCTGGCATGTCAGCCCTGTGCCTTCTCGGCCCCGCGGGCCGCGCTGGTGGTTTCGGTGTTGTCGGCGTCGCCGCGCGCAGGGCGGGCGAGGGACCACTGGGCCCCCGACGGGGTGTCGGTGATCTCGATGCCGACGGCGGTCAAGGTGTCGCGGATCTCGTCGGCGCGCTCGAAGTCACGCTCCTGACGGGCGACCTGGCGGGCGTCGAGCTGCGCCCGGACGAGTGCCTCGAGCGCCAGCTCGGCGGCGGCGTCCTCGCGGCTGCCGCCCGAACCCCAGTGCGCCGCAAGGGGGTTCACCCCGAGCACGTCGGTCATCGCGACGACGGCGCCGGCTGCCGCAAGGGCCGCCTCGTCGTCGTCCTCGTCGAGCGCGCTGTTCCCGGCGCGCACCGTGTCGTGCACGACGGCGAGCGCCCCGCTGACGCCGAGGTCGTCGTCCATCGAGGCGACGAAGGCGGCGGGCAGGTCGGCCGCGGCCACCGTCTCGATCGCCCCACGGCGGGCCGCGCGCTCGAGGAAGCCCTCGATGCGCTCGACGGCGCCGGCCGCCTCGTCGAGGGAGCCGGGGTGGTACTCGATCATCGAGCGGTAGTGCGCGGCGGTGAGGTAGTAGCGCAGCACGATCGGCCGCGTCTCCTCGAGCAGGTGACGCACCTCGAGGGCGTTGCCGAGGGACTTGCCCATCTTCTGGCCCTTGACCGTGACCCACGCGTTGTGGAGCCAGTAGCGGGCGAAGCCGAGGCCGGCCGCGCGCGACTGCGCCTGCTCGTTCTCGTGGTGCGGGAAGCGCAGGTCGATGCCGCCGCCGTGGATGTCGAACTCGTCGCCGAGCCAGCGTCGCGCCATGGCCGAGCACTCGAGGTGCCAGCCGGGGCGGCCGGCCCCGAACGGCGTCGGCCACGACGCGCTCTCGGGCTCGTCGGCCTTGCGTCCCTTCCACAGGGCGAAGTCGCGGGGGTCGTGCTTGCCGCGCGGGTCGGCGTCGTCGGCGCTGGCCATGTCGTCGAGGGACTGGCCGGTCAGCGAGCCGTACTCCGGCCACGAGCGCACATCGAAGTAGACGTCGCCGCTGCCGTCGGGGGCGGCATACGCGTGCCCCTTCTCGATGAGCGTCTCCATGAGGGAGACCATGTCGGGCACGTGCCCGGTGGCGCGCGGCTCGTAGGTGGCCGGCAGGACCCCGAGCGCGTCGAGGGCCTGCGACGTGAGGCGCTCGTTGCGGTAGGTGAGGGCGAACCACGGCTCGCCGGCCTCTGCGGCCTTGCGCAGCACCTTGTCGTCGATGTCGGTGACGTTGCGCACCAGGGTGACGTCGTAGCCGTGGCCCGTCTCGAGCCAGCGGCGCAGCACGTCGAAGGCGACGGCGAAGCGGATGTGGCCGATGTGCGGCGCACCCTGCGTCGTGAGACCACAGATGTACATGCCGACCTTGCCCGCCTCGCGCGGCGTGAAGTCGCGCAGCTCCCGGGTCGCGGTGTCGAACAGTCGTAGGGTCACCCGCCGAAGTCTATCGGCGCGTCGCGTCGGACCCGACCACGCGCAACCGAGCACGTATGCCGTCCGCCCGGCGTCCGCAGGGCCGCCTCCCTCCCGCGGTCCCGCGGCTACGCTCGGCGCCATGGCGGAACCGCGGCTCACGAGCTACGAGCGTCTCGACGGCTCCGAGGTGCGGGCGGTCATCTCCTTCCTCGGCGAGCGCATCGACGACTACCTCCCGCGCCACCCCGGGCTCCGGGCCGCCACCGAGGAGCTCGGCAAGGTCGTCGACGGCCTGCGCGACCGCGGACGGAGCGCACCTCGCCAGCGGGCGGCGCTGCTGCTCGTCTCGCGCGTGCTGATCCTCGTCGTCGCCGCCGTGTCGTTCGTGGCCGTCGTCATCGCCGTGCGCGACGCCGTGGCCCGCGCCGGCAAGCTGGCGGCGTTCGAGTGGCTGCCGGTGCTCGAGAGCCTCATCAACGACCTCGTCTTCGCCGGCATCGCGATCTGGTTCCTGCTCTCGCTCGCCGACCGGGTCGTGCGCAACGACCTGATCCACCGGCTGCACCACCTCCGCTCGCTCGCGCACATCATCGACATGCACCAGATGAGCAAGGACCCCGCAGCCGTCCTGGGCCGGGCCCCCTCCGCGGCGCCGGAGGACCCCGACCGGATCAGCCCGCGCACCATGTCGGCCCGGGACTACGGCCTCTACCTCGAGTACTGCTCCGAGCTGCTGTCGCTCACCTCCAAGG
This sequence comes from Terrabacter carboxydivorans, assembly GCF_039532035.1. NCBI lineage: Bacteria > Bacillati > Actinomycetota > Actinomycetes > Micrococcales > Intrasporangiaceae > Terrabacter > Terrabacter carboxydivorans. The sequence continues at coordinate 362,896 of NZ_BAAARE010000001.1, forward strand.
CCGCGGCCCTGTGCGCGGAGGAGTCGACCGACGCCCTCGTGCTCGACACCGTGAGCGAGATCGAGAACCTCACGACCGGGATGAGCCGCAAGATCTGGCAGAAGATCAGCCTGCTCCGCGACGTCCCACGAGAGTGAGGCGGCCCGACCGCGGGAGCCGGCCACCCGGCATACGCCCTCGGTCGCGGGTGCCGGGTGGCGCGGACCGCGCGTCAGTGCCCTCGGCGGACCCACTCCTCGACGTCGGGCTTCTCGTCCGCGACCGTCGTGGCGCTGCCGTGCCCGGTGAGCACGACCGTCTCGGGAGGCAGGGAGAGGAGCTTGTCCTTGATCGACTCCACGATGGTCGGGAAGTCGGACCACGACCGCCCCGTCGCCCCCGGACCGCCCTGGAAGAGCGTGTCGCCCGTGAAGACGACACCGAGGTCGCGGGCGTGGAAGCAGCAGGCGCCCGGGGCGTGGCCCGGGGTGTGCAGCACGACGAGCTCGACGTCGCCGACCTGCACGACGTCACCGTCGGCGAGGTCCTGGGTCGGCGCGAGGTCGGGGTGCGTCTGGTCCCACAGCACCCGGTCGTCCGGGTGGAGCGCGACCGTCGCCTCGGGGTGGGCCGCGAGCAGCTCGGGCACGACGGTGACGTGGTCGTCGTGCGCGTGCGTCAGCAGTACGTGCGTCAGGCGACGGTCACCGACGAGCTCGAGGATCGGGGCGGCGTTGTGGGGCGCGTCGACGACGACGCACGAGCCGTCGTCACCGATGACCCAGACGTTGTTCTCGACCTCCCACGTGCCGCCGTCGAGGCTGAAGGTGCCCAACGTCGTCGTGTGGTCGACGCGGACGCCGCCCGGCGAGGGCTTGACCTGGTCGTACGTGCCGAAGGTCGTCACAGCTCGACCACCGACCGGAGGACCTCGCCGGCGTGCATCTTGTCGAAGGCCGCCTCGATGTCGCCGAGGCCGATGCGCTCGGTGACGAAGGCGTCGAGGTCGAAACGGCCCTGCTTGTAGAGCTCGACGAGCATCGGGAAGTCACGGCTCGGCAGGCAGTCGCCGTACCAGCTGGACTTGAGCGAGCCGCCGCGACCGAAGATGTCTATCATCGGCAGGGTCACCTGCTGGTCGGGCGTCGGCACGCCGACGAGGACCACCGTGCCGGCGAGGTCGCGGGCGTAGAAGGCCTGCTCGTAGGTCTCGGGGCGGCCGACCGCCTCGACGACGACGTCGGCGCCGTTGCCGCCGGTCAGGCTGCGGATCGCCTCGACGGCGTCGGTGTCCTTGCTGTTGACCGTGTGCGTCGCGCCGAAGTGCTTGGCCTGTTCGAGCTTGGCGTCGCTGACGTCGACGGCGATGATCGTCGTCGCCCCGGCGACCTGGGCGCCGGCGATGGCGGCGTTGCCGACCCCGCCGCAGCCGATGACGGCGACCGAGTCGCCACGGGTCACGCCACCGGTGTTGACGGCCGCGCCGAAGCCGGCCATGACGCCGCAGCCGAGCAGGCCGACCGCGGCGGCGTCGGCCTCGGGGACCTTGGTGCACTGGCCGGAGGCGACGAGCGTCTTCTCGATGAAGGCGCCGATGCCGAGGGCCGGCGTCAGCTCGGTGCCGTCGGTCAGCGTCATCTTCTGGGTGGCATTGGCGGTGTCGAAGCAGTACCACGGCTTGCCCTTGGCGCAGGCGCGGCACTGGCCGCAGACGGCGCGCCAGTTGAGGATGACGAAGTCACCGGGGGCCACGTCGGTGACACCCTCGCCCACCGCCTCGACGTAGCCGGCCGCCTCGTGCCCGAGCAGGAACGGGTAGTCGTCGTTGATGCCGCCCTCCCGGTAGTGCAGGTCCGTGTGGCACACCCCGCAGGTCTCGATCTTGACCACCGCCTCACCGGGGCCCGGGTCGGGCACGACGACGTCGACGACCTCGACGTCGGCTCCCTTGCTGCGGCTGATGACACCCTTGACGGTCTGCGGCATGACTACTCCTGTCGATCTGCGGACGAACGGGCCCGAGGGCCTTCCTTGACCTACCCAAACGCCCCCGGGCGGCGGACGCAATGAGCGGGTCGGGTGACCCGGGCTCGATCGCGCGTCCCGGCTTCGGTCCCGTGACCTGTCACCGGACCGAAACCCGAGGGCCGGACCTCAGGGCTGGGCAGCGACGACGAGGGCGGTGGCGATGGCGGCGACGCCCTCACCGCGCCCGGTGAGGCCGAGCCCGTCGGTCGTCGTGCCGCTGACCGACACCGGGGCGCCGGCCGCCTCGGACAGCGCGGCCTCGGCCTCGGCGCGGCGCGTCCCGACCTTGGGCCGGTTGCCGATGACCTGCACGGCGATGTTGCCGATCTCGTAGCCGGCCTCGCGCACGAGCCTCGAGGCCTCGGCGAGCAGCGTGGCGCCGGACGCACCGGCGAGCTCCGGACGGGACGTGCCGAAGTGCGCGCCGAGGTCGCCGATGCCGGCGGCCGAGAAGATCGCGTCGCACGCGGCATGGGCCGCGACGTCGGCGTCGGAGTGCCCGTCGAGGCCGCGCTCCCCCGGCCACAGCAGCCCGGCCACCCACAGCTCGCGGTCCGACCCTTCCGGGGCGTACGCGTGCACGTCCACCCCGACGCCGACGCGCGGGAGGGTCGTCACCGGGCGTCCTTCCAGTCGATCGGTCCGCGGTGGATCTTGTGCGGGGCGGCCTGGGCCACCGGCTTGACCACCATCGTGTCGATGTTGACGTGCTGCGGCAGGCCCACGACGAAGCCGACGCACGCCGCGACGTCGTCGGCCACGAGCGGCCGGTCGACGTTGTCGTAGACCTTGTCGGCAGCAGCCTGGTCACCGTGCAGGCGGGTCAGGGAGAACTCCTCGGTGCGCACCATGCCGGGACGGATGTCGACGACGCGGATGTTCTCGCCGTTGAGCTCGAGGCGCAGCGTCTCGGAGACGACCGACGTGCCGTGCTTGGCCGCGACGTAGCCGGCGCCGCCCTCGTAGACGCGCTCTCCGGCGATGGAGCTGATGTCGACGATGGTCGCGCGGGCCGACCGGCGCAGGAGGGGCAGCACGGCCTGGGTGACGCGCATCGTGCCGACGACGTTCGTGGCGTACATCCGCTCCCACTCGTCCGCGTCGCCGTCCTCGACGCGCGTCACGCCGAGGGCGCCACCGGCGTTGTTGACGACGACGTCGCAGCGGCCGAGCGTCGCCACGCTCTCGGCCACCGACTGCGCGTCGGTGACGTCCATGACGAGGGCCCGGGCCGAGCCTCCGGCCACCTCGACGGAGGCCACGACCTCGTCGAGCTTCTCGCGGCGGCGGCCCGCGACGACGACGTCGAAGCCGTCCTGCGAGAGGCGCCGCGCGATGGCCGCGCCGATGCCGGTGCCGCCACCGGTGATGAGGGCCAGGGGGCGGGACTGGGTTGGGGGCGTCGCATCGGTCACGCTGCCGACAATAGGCGCTGTCGGTTCGATGTATCCGCGCACCCCAGAGGCCGCGCGGATACATCGAAACGCGGGTCAGGTGGCGGCGAGGAGGCGGGCAGCGGCGTCGAGGTCCGCCGGGGTGGTCACCTTGAGGGCCCGCGCGTCACCGTCCACGACGAGCACCCGCTCGCCCAGACGCTCGACCAGGCCGGCGTCGTCGGTGGCGTCGCTCGAGACGGCGTGGGCCCGCTCGAGGACCTCGCGACGGAAGCCCTGCGGCGTCTGGACCGCGCGCAACGCGGACCGCTCCGGGGTGCCGACGACGAAGCCCTGCGCATCGACCTGCTTGATGGTGTCGACGACGGCCGTGCCCGGGACCACCGCGACCGCTCCGGCCCGCACGGCCGCCACGACCCGGTCGAAGACCGCCACCGGCGTCAGGCACCGGGCGGCGTCGTGGACCAGCACGACCTCCACGTCGTCACCGAGCACGGCCAGACCTGCCGCGACGGAGTCCCCCCGCTCGGCCCCGCCCGGCACCACGGTCACGGGCGCGGCGGACCCGAGCTCGCGGCATACGCCCTCGGCCAGGGTCTCGGCGTCGCCCCGGTGCGCCACGGGCGCGACGACCACCACCTCGGACACCGCCGGGCACGACAGAACCCCCCGCAGGGCGTGCCCCAGCAGGGGCACGCCGGCGAGGGGCACGAACGCCTTGGGGACCGAAGCCCCCAGACGCGAACCGGAGCCGGCCGCGACGACGATGACGCCGACGCGACCGGCTCCGGTCTCGTTGTTCAGGGTCTCGCCCGGATCAGGAGGCGAGGACCTCGTCGAGGATGGTCTCGGCCTTCTCCTCGTCGGTCTTCTCCGCGAGCGCGAGCTCGGACACGAGGATCTGACGAGCCTTGGCGAGCATGCGCTTCTCGCCGGCCGACAGGCCACGGTCCTGGTCACGACGCCACAGGTCACGAACGACCTCGGCGACCTTGATGACGTCACCCGACGCGAGCTTCTCGAGGTTCGCCTTGTAGCGACGCGACCAGTTGGTCGGCTCCTCGGTGTGGGGCGTGCGCAGGACCTCGAACACCCGGTCCAGGCCCTCCTGGCCGACGACGTCGCGGACACCCACGAGGTCGCAGTTCTCGGCGGGGACTTCGATCGTCAGGTCACCCTGAGCGACCTTGAGCTTCAGGTAGAGCTTGTCCTCTCCCTTGATCGTTCGTGTGTTGATCTCTTCGATCAGTGCAGCCCCGTGGTGGGGGTACACGACCGTCTCGCCGACCTTGAAAACCATCTGCTGTTTTCCCCTTTCGCGACCTCCAGATTATCACGAACCAAGGCACATGGCGATCTCAGGAAGCCGCATCGTCGCAGGTCAGAGCCATGATCGGCGTTCCACGAACGTTGGTTGACGTCTTGACAGAACGCCGGTCGGCATGCATCCGGCGACCTCCACGATCGTCGCCGGACGACCCGCGGACCGTCCGGATCGTCCCGCCCGCCCGCCCGCCGGCCCGCCGGACCGCGGACCGGGGCCCGTCCCACCCCTTGCGGCGGGTGCACGGGCCGGGCGGGCGGCGCGCCGGTAGGCTGTCGCCCGTGAAGCGTCGATTCCTCGCCCCGGCCCCTGCGCGTCGCCCGTCCACCCGCCGGGTGACGACGGTGCTCGCCGGCGTGGCCCTCGCCCTCGTGACGACCGGCTGCCAGGTCAACTCCCCCGTCCAGACCGACGTGGCCTACCAGCCGGCCGACGGCGTGCCGGCCGACGTGGGCCACCTGGCGGTGCGCGACCTCCTGCTCGTCGGTGACGGCAGCGGCACCGTGGTGGTCTCCGGCTCGGCGGTCAACCTCGGCGACCAGGACATGACGGTCCAGATCGCCGCCCAGGCCGACCCCAACGCCACGACCGCCCCCACCGGCTCCGAGGTGCAGCTCTCCCCGCGCCAGCAGGTCAACCTCTCGACCAAGGGCCTGCAGCTGAGCGGCGTCAAGACCAAGCCGGGCGGCGTCGTGCCCGTGACGATCACCTCGAGCACCGGCGGCACCACCGTCGTGAAGGTCCCCGTCCTGGCGCCCACCGACTACTACTCCACGGTCACTCCCGCCCCGACCGGCAGCTGACCGACGCGCACACGACGATGCCCGGCCCACCTCGAGGTGGGCCGGGCATCGCGCATGTCGGACCGGGCCAGACGGCGTATGCCGGGGGCGCGCCGCTCGCGGCCCCGCGCCGTCGCGGGACGGCTCAGCCGGCCTCGAACTTGTAGCCGAGGCCACGCACGGTCACGATGTGCACCGGGTTGGCCGGGTCGGGCTCGATCTTGGCGCGGAGGCGCTTGACGTGGACGTCGAGCGTCTTGGTGTCACCGACGTAGTCGCTGCCCCACACCCGGTCGATCAGCTGCATGCGCGTCAGCACACGGCCGGAGTTGCGCAGCAGCATCTCGAGCAGCTCGAACTCCTTGAGCGGCAGCGACGCCGAGCGGCCCTCCACGCTGACGGTGTGGCGCTCGACGTCCATCCGCACCGGCCCCGACTCGAGCGTCGAGGGCAGCAGGTCCTCCGGCTCGGCGAGGCGACGCAGCACGGCCTTGACACGTGCGAGCAGCTCGCGGCTGGAGTAGGGCTTCGTGACGTAGTCGTCGGCACCGATCTCGAGGCCCACGACCTTGTCGATCTCGCTGTCCTTGGCCGTCAGCATGATGACCGGCACCGAGGAGCGCTGGCGCAGGGCCCGGCACACGTCGACGCCCGACAGGCCGGGCAGCATGAGGTCGAGCAGCACGAGGTCGGCGCCGTTCTTGTCGAACTCGGCCAGGCCGTCGGGCCCGGTCTCGGCGACGGCGACGTCGTAGCCCTCCTTCTTCAGCAGGTAGGACAGCGGGTCGGAGAACGACACCTCGTCCTCGACGATGAGAATGCGACTCAAGACGGGCCTCTCGGGGTCAGGCAGCGTGGGCTGGTGGGTTGCTGAGGTGAGGTCAGGCGCTCACGGACGGCGCCGGGCCGGCGTCGTGCGGGAGGGCGGCATACGCCGGCGGGTCGGCGGCCTCGATGGCCCCCGAGGCGTTGGCCGCGGGCAGCTCGATGGTGAACGTCGAGCCGCGGCCGGGCTCGGACCACACCGAGACATTCCCGCCGTGGTTGTCGGCCACGTGCTTGACGATGGCCAGCCCCAGGCCGGTGCCGCCGGTCGCCCGCGACCGGGCCGTGTCGACGCGGTAGAAGCGCTCGAAGATGCGCTCCTGCTCCTCCGGCGCGATGCCGAGGCCCTGGTCGGTGACGGAGACGTGGATGACGCCCGCCCGGCCGCGCCGGACCATGACCCCGACGCGCGTGCCGCTGTCGGAGTAGGCGATGGCGTTGCCGACGAGGTTGCTGATCGCCGTCGTGACGAGCTCGGCGTCTCCCCACACCTCGCAGCCCTCGTCGATCGCCGTCACGAGCTCGATGCGGTGCTCGTCGGCGATCAGACGGCTGCGGTCCGTGGCGTCGCGCGCACACTCGCCCACGTCGATGAGGGTGGGGTCCTTGATGACGTCGGCGCCCTGCAGGCGCGAGAGCTCGACGATCTCCTTGACCAGCCGGGTCAGGCGGTCGGACTCCACGCTGATCCGCTTCGCGAACCGGGCGACCGCCTCGGGGTCGTCGTGCGCGTCGAGCACGGCCTCGGCGAGCAGGGAGATGCCGCCGACCGGGGTCTTGAGCTCGTGGCTGACGTTGGCGAGGAAGTCGCGGCGGATCTCCTCGACGCGGGCGGCCTTGGAGCGGTCCTCGACGAGGAGGAGCACGTGGTCGGCGCCGAGCGGCGCGACGCGGGCGGCCACGACGAGGCGGCCGTCGCCGATGCCCCGCTGCAGGGTCAGCTCGGCCTCGCGGATGACGCCGTCGCGGCGCACGGCGCGGGCCAGGTGGAGCAGCTCCGGGTGCACGAGCTCCTGCCCGCGCACGAGGCCCTGGGCGACGGCGGCCGGGGAGTTGTTGACGACCCGGTCCGAGGAGTCGACGAGGATGCCGCTCGAGCGCAGCACCGCGATGACCTCACCGACGCCGGGCGGCAACAGCGGCTCGGGCGGCGGCTCGGACTCGGCGGCGGTCGAACGGTCCGACAGGCGCACGGCGACCATCGCCAGGCCGCCCAGGGCGAGGCCGGCGATGCCACCGAGCGTTGCCGCGGTCGTCGGGTCCACGACACTCAGCGTACGCATCGCCGCGGGAGGCTCGGTCCACGCGCGGTGCGCGAGTGCGGTACGTGAACCCAGTGTTCACCTGAGCGTCCCCACCCATTCACGCGACCCTGCGAGCCTCTGCACCAGCGGGGACGTGCCGCCCCGTCCGTATGCCGTCCCGGACACGTCCCGGGATGACAGGCTGGCCCTCGTGACACCGACGGCTAGCCGTGGCGGCACGACGACGCACGACCGGCGACTGACAGGAAGACCATGCGCGACCAGTTCCACGAGGACCTCGACACGATCTCGGACCAGCTCGTCGAGCTGACCAGGCTCGCGGGCTCGGCCATCTCCCGCGCCACGACCGCCCTGCTCGACGCCGACGTGCACCTGGCCGAGTCGGTCATCGAGGCCGACCGCAAGCTCGACGACATCCGCATCGAGCTCGACGAGCTGTCGATCGACCTGCTCGCGCGGCAGCAGCCCGTCGCGACCGACCTGCGCATCGTCGTCACGGCCATGCACATGAGCTCGGACCTCGAGCGCATGGGCGACCTCGCCCGGCACGTCGCCAAGGTGGCGCGGCTGCGCACGCCCGAGTCGGCGGTGCCGCCGGAGCTGCGCGCGCACATCCTGCAGATGGGCCAGGTCGCCGAGGCCATCGTCGCCAAGTGCGGGTCGATCATCGCGAGCAAGGACGTCGCCGCGGCGATCGCGCTCGAGAAGGACGACGACGCGATGGACGACCTGCACCGCGAGCTCTTCGCGGCGCTGCTCGACGAGAACACGTCGTGGTCGCGCAGCTCGATCCTCGACCTGACGCTCGTCGGCCGCTACTACGAGCGATTCGCCGACCACGCCGTCTCGGTGGCCCGCCGGGTCGTCTACCTCGTCACGGGCGAGTACGACTCCGAGGTCAGCTTCGACCACGAGGACGACGAGGACGCCGACGTCATCGCCGAGATCGAGCGCGACAGCACCGTCTGACTCCGCACGCCTGAAACTCCTCCACCGTCGAGAGGCCGCGTTCGGCCCCCAGCGTGCAGTCGAAAGGCCACTTCCCGCCTCCGGGAAGTGGCCTTTCGCCGGTGGTGGGGTCGGTCAGCGGCCCTGGTTGGCGACGGCCTCGGCCGCGGCGCGGGCGGCCTCGGGGTCGAGGTAGCGCCCACCCGGGGTGACGGGCTTGAACGACTCGTCGAGCTCGTACACGAGCGGCATGCCCGTCGGGATGTTGAGGCCGGCGATGTCGTCGTCGGAGATGCCGTCGAGCGTCTTGACGAGCGCACGCAGCGAGTTGCCGTGGGCGGCGACCATGACCGTCAGGCCGTCGGCGAGGTCGGTCTGGATGTCGTGCTCCCAGTAGGGCATGAGGCGGGCAACGACGTCCTTGAGGCACTCGGTCGCGGGCATCGCGGCGCCGAGACCGGCGTAGCGCGCGTCGCCCGCCTGCGAGAACTCGTCGTCCTCGGCGATGGGCGGCGGCGGCACGTCGTAGGAGCGGCGCCACAGCATGAACTGCTCCTCGCCGAACTGCTCGAGGGTCTGCTTCTTGTCCTTGCCCTGCAGCGCGCCGTAGTGGCGCTCGTTGAGGCGCCAGTCGCGCTTGACCGGGATCCAGTGCCGGTCGGCGGCGTCGAGCGAGAGGTTCGCGGTCGTGATGGCCCGGCGCAGCAGCGAGGTGTGCACGATGTCGGGCAGGATGCCGGCGGCCTTGAGCTGCTCGCCGGCGCGCACGCCCTCGGCGCGGCCCTTGTCGGTGAGGTCGACGTCGACCCAGCCGGTGAAGAGGTTCTTGGCGTTCCAGTCGCTTTCGCCATGACGGACGAGGACGAGCGTGTAGGTCATGACGCCAGCCTAGCGACGGCCGATCAGGCGTCCGACCCGTCGTCCAGCAGGTGACGGAAGGCGTCGAGGTTGCGGGTGGACTCGCCCCGCGACACCCGCCAGTCCCACTCCTTCTTCATCGAGCCGAGGAAGCCGAGCGCGAGCAGCTCGTTGAAGACGTCGTCGCTGGCCGAGAGCACGATGCCGAAGACCTGGTCGAGGTGCTCGGGCTCGACCGCGACGGTCGGGATCTCACCGCGGAGGTAGACGTCACCGTCGGTGTCGATGGCGTAGGCGAGCCCCTGCAGCCGGAGGTTCTTGCGCAGGAGGGTGCGGTAGAAGACCTCGTGGTTCTCGTCGGGGTTGCGGATGACGAACGCGCTGAGGCTCGTCGTCCGGTCGCGCACGAGCACTGAGACGACGGTCTTGAGCTTCTTCTCGCCGGGCAGGGTGACGACGTACTCCCCCGCACGTCCGCCGAGCTCCCAGTCGAGGCCGACCGAGCCGAGGTATGCCGTGAGGCGGGCCTCCGCCGCGACGCGCGGCGTGCCGTCGGCCGGGTCCACCTCCTGCGGCTCGGCGCTCACGGGATCACCGCCGTCGGGACGCCGACGAGGCTCTGGCCCTCGTCGATGGGCGACTCGTTGGTACCGTTCGCGCGCTCGCGGATGGCCTGCTGGTAGACCTCGAGGAGCCGGTCGGTCGTCGCGCCCCAACCGAACTGGGCCGCGTGCGACACGGCGGCGGACCCTAGTGCGAGGCGCCGGGTGTCGTCGCGCAGCAGGGCCTCGACGGCGTCGGCCCAGTCGCGCGTGGCGTGGCCGTCGACGAGGACCCCGGCGTCGCCGACGGCGGTGGGCAGGCCGCCGACGTGGGCCGCCACGACCGGGGTGCCGCAGGCCTGTGCCTCGATGGCGACGAGCCCGAAGGACTCCGAGTGGCTGGGCACGACGACGAGGTCGGCGGCGCGGTACCACTGGGCGAGCACGGGACGGGCGACGGGCTGCACGAAGCGGACGACGTCGTCGATGCCGAGGAAGCGTGCCAGCTCCTCGAGCTCGTGCGGCCGGGTGAGCCCGCTGCCGCTCGGTCCGCCGAGGACGGCGACCGTCAGGCGACGGCGCCGGCCCGGGTCGCGCTGCACGAGCTCAGCGGCGACACGGAGCAGCACGTCGGGGGCCTTGAGCGGCTGGATGCGGCCCACGAAGAGGAGCAGCTCGCCGTCCACGGGCAGACCGAGGGACCGACGTGCCTCGGAGCGGTCTCCGGGCCTGAAGGTGCTCAGGTCGACCCCGGGCGGGACGACGGACACCTTGGCCGGCGGGGCGGCATACAGCTCGACGAGCTCGCGGGCCTCGTCGACGGTGTTGGCGATGAGGCGGTCCGCGGCCTCGACGACCTGGACCTCCCCGATCTCGCGGCCGCGCGGCTCGGGCGGGTCACCCTCGGCGAGGTGGAGGTTCTTGACGCGCGCCATCGTGTGCATCGTGTGCACGAGCGCGACGCGCCACCGGTCGGCCGCGAGCCACCCGACCTGGCCCGAGAGCCAGTAGTGCGAGTGGACGAGGTCGTAGTGGTCCTCGGGGACCGACAGGCCCGCCTGCATGATCCCGGCCGAGAAGGCGCAGAGCTGGCCCGGCAGCTCCTCCTTGGCCAGTCCCTCGTAGGGTCCGGCCGTGACGTGACGCACGCGCACCCCGGGGACGAGCTCCGCCTCGACGGGCGTCTCGCCGGTGGTCCGGCGGGTGAAGATGTCGACCTCGACGCCGCGCGCCGCGAGCTCCTTGGCGGTCTCGGCGACGTAGACGTTGAGCCCGCCCGCGTCACCGGTGCCCGGCTGCTCCAGGGGCGAGGTGTGGACGCTGATCATCGCCACGCGTCTCGGCTCGACCGCCATCGGCATCCCTTCGTCCTGCACCTGCTCGTGCTCTCGTGCTGCTCTCGTCCTGCTCTCCCCGACTCAACCACACCGGCGATTCGATGTATTCCGGCGTGCCCTGGACCGCGGCGACACATCGACCGGCCGAAGGGCCTCGCGTAGCCTGCGGACGTGCCTCCACGCCAGCGCCCCGTCGGCACGGTGACACGTGGGACGACGAACCCGAACCGGCTGCGCCGGTGCGACCGGTGGATCGCCGGGCCGCAGGCATGGCGGCTCCGGCGCAGCACCACGCCCCCGGTCGTCGTCGACCTCGGCTACGGCGCGTCGCCGACGACGGCGGTCGAGCTGCACGACCGGCTGCGGCGCGTGCGCCCCGACGTGCAGGTCGTCGGCATCGAGATCGACCCCGCCCGCGTCGCCGCCGGCAAGCCCCTCGAGCGCGAGGGCCTGAGCTTCCGCCTCGGCGGCTTCGAGGTCCCGCTCGACGCCGGGGCGCGGCCCACGGTCGTGCGGGCCTTCAACGTGCTGCGCCAGTACGCCGAGGACGAGGTCCCGGCCGCGTGGGCGCTCGTCCAGGAGCGCCTTGCCCCCGACGGCCTGCTCGTCGACGGGACGTGCGACGAGATCGGTCGGCGCGCCGCCTGGGTCGCGGTCGACGCCACCGGACCGCTCAGCCTGACCGTGTCGCTCCGGATGGGGGGCCTGGAGCGCCCCTCGGACGTCGCCGAACGGCTGCCGAAGTCACTGATCCACCGCAACGTGCCCGGCGAGCCGGTCCACGCGTTCCTCGCCGACCTCGACCGGGCGTGGGCGCGCCACGCCCCGCACTCGTCGTGGGGGGCCAGGCAGCGCTTCCTCGCGACCGCCGCCGAGGTGCGCGAGAGCTGGCCGCTGCTCGACGGGCCGTCCCGCTGGCGCCTCGGTGAGCTCACCGTCGCCTGGTCGGCCGTCGCGCCCGGCGGAGCGTGAACGCGGCCCGTCGCAGACGCACGTATGCCGCCCGGTGGCCCGGACGGCATACGTGCTGTGTCGCGTCGTGCAGAGGTGTCAGGCGTCCTCAGCGGACGTAGTCGTCCTCGAGTCGCTCGATGTCGGCCTCGTCGAAGTGGCCGAAACCGACCTCGAGCAGGCGGCCCGGCTCGCTGCCGGAGTTGCCCATGCGGTGGACCGAGTTGCGCGGGACCCACACCGTCTCGCCCGGCTGGGCACTCCACGTGCGGTCGCCGACCGTGACGTCGATCGGCACGTCGAGGACCTGCCACATCTCGCCGCGGTGGTCGTGGCGCTGGAGCGAGAGCCGGTGACCGGGCTGGACCGTGATGATCTTGACGGTGACCTGCTCGTTGGAGACGAACTGCTGGAACTGCCCCCAGGGGCGCTCGGCGACGAAGATGTCCTGCGCGGGGTTGCGGTCGCCACGCTCGTAGTCGTCGGGCGAGTGCGTCGGGCCCTGGCCAGGCGCCACGGCGGCGCCGAAGCGGTGCTGGTCGGTCATAGGTTCCCCCATCGTCGGTGAGAGCCCAGTGTGCCGCAATCCGTCACGCTGGTGCGCCAGACGGAGCGTAGTGCGCCTACCAGTGCGAGCTCGAGCGACCCCCGAGGCCCCGGACCTGGCGCAGGGCGGGACGCACGTCGGCGAGGTAGACGGCGGCTCCGAGGAAGCCGGCGAGCCCCAGCAGGCCGATCGGGTTGAAGACCGAGATCGACCCGAACAGCAGGGCCACCGCGGTGATCAGCAGCCAGAAGCGCTTGGTGCGCTTGCCGGCCGCGACGTAGGCGTTGTCCGGGTGGCGCAGGGCGTCGACGAACGCGAAGACCTCGCAGCCGAGGGCCACCACTCCGAGGACGAGGGTCACGAGGCTCTGGTAGCCGGCATAGAGCTGCATGGTGGCAGCGTAACCCGCCTCCCCGTCAGCCAACCCTCCCAGCCGGCTCCCAGACTCGCGCCGGCAGCCCGGCTCCGGGCGCGGCGCCTCAGGCGTCGACGACGAGGGTGACGGGGCCGTCGCCCACGAGCGAGACCTGCATCATCGCGCCGAACCGGCCCTGCTCGACCTCGATGCCCCGGGCCCGGAGCGCGGCCACGAGGTCGGCCACGATCGGCTCGGCCACGGGCCCCGGAGCGGCGGCGCTCCACGAGGGCCGGCGCCCCTTGCGGGTGTCGGCGTAGAGGGTGAACTGGCTGACGACGAGGACCGGCGCCCCGGCGTCGGTCAGGCTCTGCTCGTCGCGCAGGATCCGGAGCTCGGCGATCTTGCGCGCCATCCGCTCGACCTGCTCGGGCCCGTCGTCGTGGGTGACGCCGACGAGGGCCAGCAGGCCGGGCCGGTCGATGGCGCCGACGACCTCGCGCTCGACCTCGACCCGGGCACTCGTGACGCGCTGCAGGACCGTCCTCATGCGCGGGACACCGTCCGGCTCACAGGACGCTCGTCCGGGGCACGGGTGCTCAGACCCCGACGGCGACCACGGCGCCCACGGGCTGCCCGTGACCGAGCACCGGCTGGTGCTCGAGCATGCCCAGCACGTCCTCGCTGCCGACCCCGATGCGGCGCAGCACCGCGGCCAGCAGCACGCTGCGGGCGCGGGAGGAGCCGTCGGCGACCTTGACGGCGATGCCGCGGCCGTCGGCCAGCCCCACGGCGTACACGGCCTCCGCGCCGTCCTTGGCGACGAGTCCGTCGACGCCCCGGATCAGGGCGGTGACGTCGCGGCTCGTGCCGCCGAGGTACTCCGGGAACTCGCGGATCGCGCGGGTGATCCGGGCCTCCGGACCGTCCGTCGCGGCGGCGAGCCGGCCGAACGACAGGGCGAGGGCGCGCAGCGGCACGGCGTGGATGGGCGCGCCGCACCCGTCGACGGCGACGGCGCTCGGCTCGGCGCCGGTGAGCTCGCGAACCGTGTCGGTGATGGCGACCTGGAGCGGGTGGCTCGGGTCGCGGTAGGTGGCGAGGTCCCACCCGTTGACCACGCAGGTGGCCAGCATCGAGGCGTGCTTGCCCGAGCAGTTCTGCACGATCGACTGCTTGGGGCGACCGCTCGCGATCCAGCCGATCCGGGCGGCGTCGTCGTAGGGGTAGTCCGGGGTGTTCTGGAGGTCGGTCTCGGTCAGGCCCGCGCCGGCGAGGATCTCGCGCGCCGCCTCGACGTGGAAGTCCTCGCCCGAGTGGCTCGCGCACGCCAGGGACAGCAGTCGCCCCTCGTTGGCGAGACCGTTGCGCACCATCGCGAGCGCCTGGAGCGGCTTGCTCGAGCTGCGGGGGAAGACGGCGCCGCCGGCATCGCCGATCTCGAGCTCGACCGAGCCGTCGGGAGCCGTGACGACGGCCGTGCCGTGGTGCACCGACTCGACGAAGCCGGCGCGCACGACGTGGGCGACGATCGGGGCGTCGGCCAGCGCGGCACTGACGGAGGCGGGGACGAACGAGGCAGCCAGGTCATCGGTCACGTCCCGCAGTATGCCGGAGCCACGCAGCAGGGCCGCCACCCCGGGTGGGGTGACGGCCCTGGTGACCGGTGGAGCGGCCTACTGGGCTCAGCTGGTCGCCGAGTCCGAGCTGCTCGTCGCCGTCTTCGCGGCCGTCGTGGACTTCTTCGCGGCGGTCTTGGCGGTCGAGGACGCGCTCTTGGTGGCGGCGGTGGTCTTGGCGGCTGCCTTCTTCACCGTCTTCTTGGCGGCGCGCTTGGCCGGTGCGGCCTTGCGGGCCACCGTGGCGTTGGCGTCGTCGGTCGTGGCGGAGCTGCGGGCGGCGACCTTGCGGGTCGTCGTGGCCTCGACCGCGTTGTCCTTGCGCGTGGCGGCGGCCTTCTGGGCGGCCGACTTGCGGATGGCGCGCTGGTGCGCGGCGGTGCGCTTGGCCGGGACCGGCGCCGCGGCGGACTCGACGGCGTCGACGGAGGCCTCGACCTGCGAGCCGATCTTCGAAGCGTCCTTGGCGACGACGTCCAGCAGGCTCTTGGCGACCTTCTCGCCCTCGGTGACGGCGGTCTCGGCGACGCGGCGCCCGCGGGTCACGGTGGCCGTGCCGCGCTCGCTGAGGTCGAACGCGGTGCGCTCGCCCTGGGCGCGGAGGTCGGTGACGACCTTCTCGCCGCGGGCCGCGGCCGCGTCGTACTGGTCCTTGGCGTTGCTGGCGATGACGAGGCCCTCGTTGAGGACGCGGGCCGGAAGGTCCTGGGCCTGCGTGACGAAGCGCTCGGCATACGTCGTCGCGAGCTTCTGGAGCTCGGCGGTGCGGTCCTGGAGGTCGGCGATGCGCTTCTGGAGGTCCTTCTGCAGCTGGTTCGCCTCCTTCTTGGCACCCTTGCGCAGGTCGGCGCCCTTGGCCTGACGGCGGGCGACCTCGAGCTGCTCACCAGCGGTGCGGACCGTGTCGATCGCCATGTTGGCGGCGCCGACGACGGCGTAGAACGGTGTCGGGTCGACCTGGACCTCGGGCATGCGGCCCTCGACCTGGACGAGCTGGCCGCGCACGTCGGCGACGGCTGCCTCGGCCTGCTTCTGGGCGTCCTTGACGGCCTTGGTGATCTTCTTGGTCAGTGCCATCTCAGTTCTCCTTCTCGTTGAGCTCTGGGGTCGCGGCAGCGGTCGTGCTGCGCGGGCGCCGGCGGGGTGCTGCCGCTGGCGTATGCGTGGGGCGCGGCGCAGGCGGGGTCGCAGCCGCCGCGGGTGGTGTCGTCTCGTCGGTGCCGACGAAGGACAGGTAGATGTCGACGAGCACCGCGCGCTGACGGTCGGTGAGGACCGGGTCGGCGGCGATGGCGGAAAGGACGTCGGGCGCGGCGGCAGGGTCACCGTCGGCGACCCGCTCGTCGAGGATGCCGGCCCGGACGTAGAGCGACTCGGCCGAGACCTGCAGCCCCTTGGCGATCTGCTGCAGGATCTCGGCGCTCGGGCGCTTGAGCCCTCGCTCGATCTGCGACAGGTAGGGGTTGGAGACTCCGGCCATCTCGGCGAGCTGGCGCAGCGACAGCTGGGCGCTCTCGCGCTGTTCGCGCAAGTAGGCCCCGAGGTCGGGTAGCGGAAGCTTGCTCATGCCTCCATTGTGCTAACTAGAGCAAGCAGAATGCAAACTCTGGACAGCGTGAGACGCCCCACACGCGACCCCTCACCGCGTGCGGCGGTCCTTGACCGCGAGCGCCTCGCGCGCCTCGGTCGTCGACATCGGCGGCCGCTGCATCAGGGTCGCCAGCTCCGCGGCCCGCGCCACGAGCTCGCTGTTGTGCACGACGGCCCGGCCCCTGGCATACATGAGGTTGTCCTCCATGCCGACGCGCAGGTGCCCGCCCGACGACAGGGCCGCGGCCACGATCGGCAGGTGCGCGCGGCCGATGCCGGTCGCCGACCAGCTCGTGACCTCGGGCGGCAGCATCGCGACGCCGGCGAGCAGCGCCTGGGGCGTGCCGGGCATCGCGCCGGGCACCCCGGTGACGAAGTCGACGTGGACCCTGCCGCCGTAGGGCAGGCCGCACTCGTCGATGAGCCGGCGCAGCGCGTGCACGTGCCCCAGCTCGAACAGCTCGAACTCCGGCACGACCTCGCGCTCCTGCGCCTGGCGGTAGAGGTCGACCATGAACCCCCACGGGTTGAGGAAGACGCCGTCACCGAAGTTCGTCGTACCGCACGTGAGCGAGCAGGAGTCGGGGTCGGCGTCGAGGACGGTGAGGCGCTGGTCGAGCGGGTCGGTGACGGCGCCGCCGGTGGAGAGCTGGACGACGAGGTCGGTGGCCTCACGCACCCCGTCGACGGCCTCCTTGAGCAGCACGGGGTCGAGCGTGGGCCGGTGCTCCCGGTCGCGCACGTGGATGTGGATGAGCGCCGCCCCGGCCCGCTCGCAGGCGACGGCGGTCTCGACGAGCTCCTCAGGCGTGGTCGGCAGCGCCGGCACGTCCGCCTTGGCGCTCTCGGCGCCCGTGGGTGCGACGGTGATCAGGGTGCTCGCGACGCTGCGTGCAGGTCTCATGCGGGTCATCCTGCCAGCGCGGGAGCCGTCGTCGGTCAGGGAGCGACGACGGTCGTCTGCGCGGCGGAGAGGTCGTCGACGAGCAGCTCGGCCTCCGGGTCGGTGTTGCGCTTGATCACCGCGAGGGCGATGGGCCCGTCGACGTGGTGGCGCCCGACGGAGGTGACGCGGCCGACGACCCGGTCGCCCAGGCGGACCTCGCTCCCCTGCGCGGGGAGCACGTGGCCCGACCCGTCGAGGTGGAGGAAGACGAGGCGCCGCGGCGGTCGGCCGAGGTTGTGGACGCGCGCCACGGTCTCCTGGCCGCGGTAGCAGCCCTTGTGCAGGTGCACGGCGGTGCGCAGCCAGTCGACCTCGTGGACGATGGTGCGGTGGTCGGTCTCGAGGCCGAGCCGCGGTCGCCAGGCGGCGATGCGCAGCGCCTCAGCGGCCCACAGGCCGGCGAGCGGCCGATCCGCCACTGCTGCAACGAGATCGGCGCGGGGCACGATGACCTCACGCCACGCGCGATCGGTGCCGGGGTGGTCCTCGACGGGGCCGTATGCCGTCGTGTCGCCGACGAGGTCGGGCCACGGGTCGCGCCACGCGAGGGGCTCGCCGTCGACCGACTCGCTGGCGTGCGGCTCGCCGAGCACCGCCCAGTCGTCGGTGACGAGCGCGACCTCGACGCGGAGCATGAAACGCATCTTGTCGAGCCAGTCGGCGAGCGCCTGCCCGGCACCGGGCTCGGTCGTGATCCACGTGGTGGCGCCGTCGTCGACGAGGTGGAGCGAGTGCTCGACGTGGCCCTTGGGGGTGAGCACCAGGGCCTCGCGCGACTGGCGCGGCTCGAGCCCGAGGAGGTGCTGGGTCGTCAGGGAGTGCAGCCAGCTGAGCCGGTCGGGGCCGGTCACGGTGACGACGTCGCGGTGCGACAGGTCGACGACCGCCAGCCCCTCCTCGAGCAGCCGCTGCTCGCGCATCGGGTCGCCGTAGTGGATCGCCACCGCCGCCTCGAGGCCCTCGCCAGCCACTGCGCCCGCACGGGAGAGCAGGGCGCTCGGTGCGGTCGTGGGACGGGTGGGCAGCTCGACGTCGCTCATGCCCGGTGGAACGCTCACGGCATACGCCTCATTCCACGGGCTCGGCGGGTCACTCGACGCGCTTGAGGGTCGCCGACACGTGGCTCTGCAGCTCCTGGCCGACGGCGGCCATGTCCATGACCCAGAGGAGGTTGGACTCGACGAGGCCGTACATCCGCGTCGCCGCGTTGTACTCCTTGGCGCCGGGGGCGCGCAGGACCCCGTCGGTCTTGAGCTGGATCTTGGCCGGCTCGATCTTGCCGTAGTAGAGCTCGAGGATGCCGGTCGGGTGCGCGAGGAGCAGCTCGACCTCGCCGTTCTCGAGCGGACGCCAGAAGCCGGACTCGACCGCGGCCGGACGCACCTTGGCGCCGTTCTCGGAGTCGAGGATCCAGGCGCGGCTCTCCCACTTGAGGAAGCCCCGCCCGTCGTGGGTCACCTCGACCTCCTGGCCGAAGTGCGCGGACTCGATCGTCGGGTAGCCCACGACGCCGGCGCCCTCCCAGCGTCCGATGAGCCAGGCGAGGGGTCGCAGCGGCTCCGGGATGTCCTGGTCGAGGTTGAACATGCGCCCGATCGTAGCCTGATCCCATGGACTCCCCCGCACGCTCGCTCGTCGTCAAGGTCACCGCCGGAACCGAGGCTCCGGAACGTCTCTCGCAGGCCTTCACGGTGGCCGCGACGGCCGTCGCCAGCGGCGTCGACGTCTCGCTCTGGCTGACCGGCGAGTCGACGTGGATGGCCGTGCCGGGCCGCGCCGAGGAGTTCGAGCTGCCGTATGCCGCCCCGCTCGTCGACCTGCGCGACGCGGTGCTCGCGGGTGGCCGGGTCACCGTGTGCAGCCAGTGCGCTGCGCGGCGCGAGCTCACCGAGGACCAGCTCGTCGAGGGCGCGGTCGTCAAGGGGGCCGCGGTCTTCGTCGAGGAGGTCATGGCGCCGGGCGCGCAGGCCCTCGTCTACTGACCCCGCCGCCACCCGTTCGAGGTGAACGCGCCGCGGAAACCACGGCGGGTTCACCTCGAACGGGTGGCGCGGCGAGGTGTCAGGTGAGGACGGAGAAGAGGTGCACGACGGCGCCGACCACGAGGACCGAGCCCACCCCGGCGCCGAGCTGTCCGCGCACCGTCAGCATGGCCGGCTGCAGGGCCAGGACCCGGCGGAACGACCACGACACCGTGCCGGCCGCGGCACCGATGCCCAGCGCCTCGAGCGGACCGACCTCGGCGAAGCGGGTCGCCGCGACCACCGCAGCGAGCACGGCCGCCGCGAGCGCCACGAGTCCGAGCAGGGGCGCCGCCGCACGGACCCCGGCGAGCAGGTCGGCGACGACGGCCGCACCGACCGCCGCCATGGCCACGACGGCGACCGCCTGCCCGCGGGGGGTGTCGGCGGCCACGACCGCCGTCGTGCCCGAGGCGATGACGACGAGACCGCCGAACGAGGAGAGCAGGGTCAGCACGAGCCCCTCGCGGCCGGTGCGCCGGACGAGCTGTCCGAAGAAGGCGAGCAGGATCCCGAACGCCACGGCGGCCGGGACCCAGAGCAGGTCCTCGCGCAGGGCGCTCAGGACGATCGCGACGGAAGCCACGGCGAGCACGACGGTCGTCGCCGCCGGCGTCCACGACCCGCTGAGCAGCGGCCACCCCCAGGCCAGCGCGAGGGCGAGGACGAGGGTCACGGCCAGCGTCGCGGCATACCCCGCGTCCTGCGCCACGAGAAGGGCGACCGCGGCGACGAACGTCGCGGCGATGCTGACCCAGCGGATCCGGTCGGCGGCCACGGGAGAGAGCGGGAGGTGGAGCGACCCGCCGGCCACCGAGCCGCCAGAGACGTCGGGTCCGGGCAGGGCCGCGTTGTCCTCAGGCACGGGCGCCATTGTGCATCACCCGCCGGCGAAGGGGGGCAGCACCTCGACGGTGCCGCCGTCGGGCACGGGCTCGTCGCGGCCCACCGCGCGACCGTCGAGCAGGAACGTCGCGACGGCGGCGACGCGGGCCAGGTCCGGGTGGGCCGCGACGGCGGCGTCGACGACCTCGCGCACGCTCGCGCCACCCAGCGTCTCGCTGTCGGTGCCGGCCGCGGCCCGGGCCGCGGCCCAGTAGCGCACCGTGACCGAGCCGACGCCGGCAACGCCCGAGACGGCCGAGGCGCTCGAGGCGCTGGTGGCGCTGGTGGCGCTGGTGGCGGTCGAGACGGCCGACCCCGCGCTCGGGGACGTGCCCTGCTCGGGTGCACTCGGGGACATCTCGCTCCGTCTCATCGTTGACGCGGTCTGGTCGGCAGGTGACCAGTCTCGCCTATCCTGCATGAGATGGCCCGACTGCTGCTGCTCACCAACGCGCTCGCCCCGAGCGCCGAGGTGCTGCCTGCCCTCGGGCTGCTGAGCCACACGGTGCGCATCCTCCCCGCAGAGGCGACCGCCCTCGTCGACTCGCCCGACTGCGACGTCGTCATCGTCGACGCGCGACGGGAGCTCGCGAGCGCCCGCTCCCTGTGCCGGGTGCTGCGCACCACCGGGATCGGCACCCCGCTGCTGGCCGTCCTCACCGAGGGCGGCCTCGCCGGTCTCACCGCCGAGTGGGGCCTCGACGACGTCCTGCTCGACTCCGCCGGTCCGGCCGAGGTCGACGCGCGCCTGCGCCTGGCCATGACCAAGGGGCAGGACGACGACGCCGACCTCGACATGCCGATCACCTCGGGCGAGCTCGTCATCGACGAGTCGTCCTACTCCGCGAAGTTCCGCGGCGTCCCGCTCGACCTGACCTATAAGGAGTTCGAGCTCATCAAGTACCTCGCCCAGCACCCGGGGCGCGTCTTCACGCGCGCCCAGCTGCTGCAGGAGGTCTGGGGCTACGACTACTACGGCGGCACGCGCACCGTCGACGTGCACGTGCGGCGCCTGCGCGCCAAGCTCGGGCCCGACCACGAGACGCTCATCGGCACGGTCCGCAACGTCGGCTACCGCCTCGTGCCCGACCGCGCCGAGGCGCCCGCGTCCGAGACCGCCGACGCCTGAGCGGGCGCGTCCGCCCGCCCGCCCCGCGGTGCTCGCCACACGGCATACGCCATCGGTCGTCGACGGCCGACTGCGTATGCCCGGACAGGGACCCGGACATGGAACGGCCCGGCTCCCCGAGGGGAACCGGGCCGTCTCGTCGCTGCCCGCCGGGTGTCAGCGGGTCACGGGGCGAACGTGACGCGGTCGAGCGGGCCGGGGGTGTACGGCGACTTCTTGCCGAGGTAGTTCGCGAAGGCGTCGATGTCGAGCCCACCGAAGTACTTGTTGGCACCGCCGCGGAAGGCCGGGAAGCCGTCACCGCCGTCGGACAGGAAGTTGTTCGTCACGATGCGGTAGGTCGCGGCCGGGTTGAGCGCCACGCCCCCCACCTTGACGTTCGAGACCGTCGCCCGGTTGTGGGTGTAGGTCAGGCCCGCGCTCGTCGCGAGGACGTAGGGGCGGGCCGGGTTGCCCGGGGAGCTGATGAACTGCTGGTTCAGCACGTCGAGCACCTGCTGGCCCGTGAGGTCCATCGACACGAGGTAGTTGTTGAACGGCTGCACCGTGAACGCCGACTCGTAGGTCACGTTGCCGTTGGCGTCGGCGACGAGGTCGGCGCGGATGCCGCCGGCGTTCATGAACGAGATGACGGGAGCGGTGCCACCCGCCGGGATGACCGAGGTGTCCGCCTGCTGGGCGTCGGCGATGAGGTCACCGAGCGGGGACTCGCCGGCGTCGTCGGCCGTGCGGCTGACGAGCGGGACGGTGATCTGGCCGATGACCTTGTTGGCGACGGCCTTGACGAGCTCCTTGTACTTCGCGATGAGCGCGGTCTCGGCGGGGTCCTTGGCCACGGTGCGGGTCACGAGCATGTTGCGCGAGTCCGCGGTCGTCGGGCGCACGATGTCGCTCGTGCGCCGGTCGTAGGTCACGTCCGTCTCGGTGTAGAGGCGTCCGAACGACGAGGCCGAGGTGATGAGTCGCGGCTGGCCGTTGGGGTCGGGCAGGCTGCACACGTAGGGCTGGTGGGTGTGGCCCGAGATGATCATGTCGATGGCCGGGTCGAGGCCCTCGGCGATCGGGATGATCGGGGAGCTGGCCGACAGGGAGCCGCCACCCTTGCAGGTGAAGTCGTAGGGCGTGGCCGAGGGGACGTTGCCACCCTGGTGGATGAGCACGACGATGGCGTTGACGCCCTGCGCCTTGAGCACGGGGACGAGCGCGTTGGCGGTCTTGACCTCGTCGGTGAACTCGAGTCCGGCGACACCGGACGCCGTGACGATCGAGGGGGTGTCCTTGAGGGTCATGCCGATGAAGCCGACCTTGGCGCCGTTGAAGGTCTTGACGGCGTAGGGCGGCAGGATCGTCTTGCCCGTGGACTTCTCGAGGACGTTGGCGGCGAGGTACTGGAACTTGGCGCCGGTGAACGTGCCGGCGGCGCAGGAGTTCTGGTTGTCCTTGCCGTCGCCGTCATCGATGCAGCCACCGTTCTGGAGGCGCTGGAGCTCCTTGTAGCCCTCGTCGAACTCGTGGTTGCCGACCGCCGTGATGTCGAGGCCGAGCGTGTTGAGGGCCTCGACGGTCGGCTCGTCGTGGAAGGCGGCCGACAGCAGCGGCGAGGCGCCGACCATGTCACCGGCGGCGACGGTGACGGTGTTCGGGTGGCCGACACGGGCCTGCTTGAGGTGCGTCGCGAGGTACTCGACGCCACCGACGTTGGTCGTGTCGGCGGTCGTCTTTCCGGTCTGGAGGCGGCCGCTCGAACCCTGCGGGGGCTCGAGGTTCCCGTGGAAGTCGTTGAACGACAGGATCTGGATCGGGAACTGGGTCTTGCCCGGGGCCTTGCTCGTGTCGGGCCCCGCGCTGGGTGCGGCGAGGGCCGGAGCCGCGAGGGCCGCGGCGCAGAACCCTGCGACGGCGACACCCGTGATGCGGCGGGTGGTACGGGACATGTGTCTCCCCTTGTTCATCTGTGTGGGTCGCGTGCCCGTCGGCACCCACGGAGGCTAGTGCCCCGAGGGTCGCCGGAGGGGCTTGGTGAGTTGCGGTGTTCGGTGAACTGCTGGCACGCCGTCGACCTCCGACCGTCCTGTGCTCGGCCGGTGTCGTGATCGGCGTGCAGGGCCCCCGCGCCCTGACCGGACCCTAGCCGGGACCGGCGACGGCCGGGAGACCCCCGGGCGTCGCTGTGGTGGAATCGCGGTATGCCGCGTCCGACCGTCGCCCTGCGCGACGCCCAGCACCCGCTCACCACCGAGGAGTCCGCCGCCGTCCTCGCGCTCGCGGCGGACGCCGCCGCCGTGGACGGGTCGCAGGCGCTGTCGGAGCAGTTCCGGCTGTCGGTGCGCTCGCGTGAGCACGACGGCGTCGACCACCTCCTGGCGACGGACGCCTCGGGCGGCCTGGTCGGCTACGCCCAGGCGCGCACGGGCGAGGGTGCACCGTCGGGTGAGCTCGTCGTCGCGCCGGCGGCCCGGCGCTCGGGCGTGGGGAGCGCCCTGCTCGCGAGCCTGCCGGACGGCACACGCGTGTGGAGCCACGCCACGGGAGACGCCGCCGTGGCGGCCGCTGGGTTCGCCCGTGCCAACGGCCTCGAGGCCGTGCGCTCACTGCACGTCATGGGCCGGTCCCTGCGCGAGGGTCCCGCCTGGCCTGCGGCACAGCTCGACCCGAGGTATGCCGTCCGCTCCTTCGAGCCGGGACGTGACGAGGACGCGTGGCTGGCCCTCAACGCCGCGGCCTTCGCCCACCACCCGGAGCAGGGGTCGCTGCGCCGGGCCGACCTCGACCAGCGGATGGCCGAGCCGTGGTGGGACCCGGCCGGGCTGATCCTCGTCGTCGAGGCGGACTCCCCCGACGTGCTGGCGGCCTCGCACTGGACCAAGGTCGACCCTCCGGGCGGCGACGTGGGCGAGGTCTACGTCGTGGCGGTCTCCCCCGACCGGCAGGGGCAGGGCCTCGGCCGGGCCGTCACCGTGCTGGGCCTGGACCACCTGCGCTCCCTCGGGCTCGACCGGGTCGTGCTCTACGTCGACGAGGACAACGTCGCCGCCGTGCGCACCTACGCCGCGCTCGGTTTCACCGACGTCGAGGTGCACCGGCAGTACGCCCGGGCGACGCCGCCCGGGACGCCCTCGCCGGCCCTGCCGGGCTGAGACGAGTTCACCCTCGGACCACCTTTCGGTGCCACGATGGGCGCATGAGCACCGGCAGCCTCACCACCCCCGACGTCGACGAGCAGGACACCACGGCCACGGACGGTCGTGACTCGGGGTCCGAGGAGGCGACGAGCGAGGCCGCCGAGGTCAGCTCGTTCACGAGCACCGTGCCGACGCGGCGGGTCCCGGCGCGCGCCCCCAACGGCCGCTTCGTCGGCCCGGGCGCGCCCGGCGAGACCGAGGACGACCTGCCGGCCGACCGCTACCTCGAGCGCGAGCTGTCGTGGCTG
Source organism: Terrabacter carboxydivorans (assembly GCF_039532035.1). Classification (NCBI taxonomy): domain Bacteria; kingdom Bacillati; phylum Actinomycetota; class Actinomycetes; order Micrococcales; family Intrasporangiaceae; genus Terrabacter; species Terrabacter carboxydivorans. The sequence goes on from NZ_BAAARE010000001.1 coordinate 387,651, forward strand.
CAGTTCAACGAGCGGGTGCTCCAGCTCGCCATGGACCCGGCGGTGCCGCTGCTCGAGCGCACCCGGTTCCTCGCGATCTTCGCCAACAACCTCGACGAGTACTTCATGGTGCGGGTCGCCGGCCTCAAGCGGCGCATCGCGACCGGTCTCGCGGTGCGCACCGCGGCCGGCCTCGAGCCCCGGGAGCTCATCGAGCGGGTCGCCCGCCTCGCCCACGAGCTGATGCAGCAGCACGCCGGCGTCTTCCAGCACGACGTGCGCCCGTCGCTCGAGGACGAGGGCATCTCCGTCGTGCGCTGGGGCGACCTCGACGAGGACGACCGGGAGCCGCTCCACTTCTTCTTCGCCGACCGCGTCTTCCCGGTGCTCACCCCGCTCGCGGTCGACCCGGCGCACCCGTTCCCCTACATCTCCGGCCTGTCGCTCAACCTCGCCGTGCTCCTGCAGAACCCCAAGACGGGCACCGAGCACTTCGCCCGCGTCAAGGTCCCGCCGAGCCTGCCCCGCTTCATCCTCGTCGAGGAGGACATCGACGCCGAGGTGATGCGCAAGCGCTTCGTCTCGCTCGAGGACGTCATCGCGAGCCACCTCGACCAGCTCTTCCCCGGCATGCTCGTGCAGGAGCACTTCTCCTTCCGCGTCACCCGCAACGAGGACCTCGAGGTGGAGGAGGACGACGCCGAGAACCTCCTCACCGCCCTGGAGAAGGAGCTGACCCGGCGCCGCTTCGGGCCGCCGATCCGGCTCGAGGTCGAGGAGGACATCGACCCGAAGGTGCTCGACATGCTCGCCCGCGAGCTGCAGATCAGCGACCGCGAGATCTACCGGCTGCCGACGCCGCTCGACCTGCGTGGCCTGTTCACCATCGCCGACGTCGACCGCAGCGACCTCGAGTTCCCGAAGTTCTTCCCGCGCACCCACCCGGACTTCGCCCCCACCGAGAGCGCCAAGGCCATCGACCTGCTCACCGCGGTGCGCCAGAAGGACGTGCTCGTCCAGCACCCCTACAACTCCTTCTCGACGTCGGTGCAGGCCTTCATCGAGCAGGCCGCGAACGACCCGAAGGTCCTCGCCATCAAGCAGACCCTCTACCGCACCTCGGGCGACTCGCCGATCATCGACGCCCTCATCGACGCGGCCGAGGCCGGCAAGCAGGTGCTCGCCGTCGTGGAGATCAAGGCCCGCTTCGACGAGGTCAACAACATCTCGTGGGCGCGCAAGCTCGAGGAGGCCGGCGTCCACGTCGTCTACGGCGTCGTCGGGCTGAAGACCCACGCCAAGCTCTGCCTCGTCGTGCGCCAGGAGTCCGAGGGCCTGGTGCGCTACTGCCACATCGGCACCGGCAACTACAACCCGAAGACGGCCCGCGTCTACGAGGACTTCGGCCTCTTCACCACCGACCCGCAGGTCGGCGAGGACCTCTCGCGCCTGTTCAACCTGCTCTCGGGCTTCGCCCCTCGAAGCAAGTTCAAGCGGCTGCTCGTCGCGCCCCGCTCGGTGCGGTCCGGCCTCATAGACCTCGTCGAACAAGAGATCGACCTGCACGAGTCGCGCCGCGACGACGCACCCGCCGGGCGCATCGTCATCAAGGCCAACTCGATCGTCGACGAGGCCCTCATCGACGCGCTCTACCGGGCCAGCATCGCCGGCGTCCGCGTCGACATCTGGGTGCGCGGCATCTGCGCCCTGCGCCCCGGCGTCGAGGGGCTCTCGGAGCACATCCGCGTCCGCTCGATCCTCGGACGCTTCCTCGAGCACTCGCGGGTCTTCTGGTTCGACCACGGCGGCGACCCGCAGGTCTACATCGGCAGCGCAGACATGATGCACCGCAACCTCGACCGCCGCGTCGAGGCGCTCGTGCGCATCACCGAGCCGTCCCACGTCGTCGAGCTCGCCGACCTCATCGACCTCGCCTTCGCCGAGACGACGTCGCGCTGGGACCTCGGCTCCGACGGCCGTTGGGTGCGCCACCACCAGTCCGAGGCCGGCGAGCCGCTGGACGACCTCCAGGAGAAGCTCATCGAGCGCCACGACAAGCGACGCCGCAAGGCACGGCGCCGCTGACCGCACGGCGCCGCTGACCGCTGGGCACCGCCGAGCGGTCGGCACGGCTGGGCGTTCGGCTCGCTACCGTCTCCTACGGTGGGGGCATGACGTGGCAGCGCACCCACTCGCAGCACCTGGCGACGGACCCGGAGACGGTGTGGTCCGTCGTCGGTGACCCTCGCCGGTGGCCCGAGTGGTGCGTCGCGATCCACGACGTGACGCTCGACGGCGAGCCCGTGTCGGGCGGCAGCGGGGCCTACCTGCCGTCCCTGCGCTGGGCGCGGGCACTCCACGGGCGCACCGCCCCGCCGCTGCGGCTCGTCGCCGTCGAGCCGCCGCGCGCCCTCGTCGTCGAGCAGCCCGTCCCGGGCGGGGTGATGCGCGTCGAGTGGACGCTCCGCCCCGAGGGCACGGGCACGCTGCTGCGGCAGCGGGTCACCGTCACGGGCCCGTCGACGGTCCCCGTGGTGCTCGCCGTCGCCCGCTCGATCGCCGACGGGTGGACCGAGCAGGTGGCCCGCCTCGCGGCCCTCACCGTGCCGACGTCCGCCGACCTGCTCAAGGTCGTCGTCGCGGGCGGCTCCGGCACGCTCGGGCGCGCCCTCGCCGCCGACCTGCTCGCACGGGGGCACGAGGTCGTGCTGCTCACCCGGCGGACCGACCAGGGGCTCCCGTACCGCCAGACCGAGTGGGACGGCATACGCCAGGGAGCGTGGACCCGTGAGCTCGCCGGGCCCGCCCGCACGGCCGTCGTCAACCTCGCCGGTCGCCTCGTCGACGCGCGGCCCACCGCCGAGGCCGTGGCCGACCTGCGCGAGTCGCGCGTGCGGCCCACGCTGGCCCTCGTCGAGGCGAGCCGGGCGGGGCACGAGCCGCTCGCGCGCTGGGTGCAGGGGTCGACGACGGCAATCTGGTCCGACGCCGGCGAGTCGCCGGTCACCGAGAGCACGCCCCTGCCCACCGGCAGCCGGGCACTCCCCCAGATGACGGGCGTCGCCGAGCCGTGGGAGGCCGCGACCGAGGGGGCCGCGACCCGACACCTCGTCGTGCTGCGCACCTCGATCGTGCTGCAGGCCGGCTCCCCGGCGCTCGACCGGCTGACGGGCCTGACCCGCGCCGGGCTCGGTGGACGGGTCGGATCGGGGCGCCAGTGGTTCAGCTGGATCCACGTCGAGGACTGGCTGACGCTCGTCCGGGCCGCCCTCGGCCTCGAGGCCGGCCTGGACATCCCCGACGGAGTCGTCGTCGCAGCCGCCCCCCGGCCCGTCCGCAACGGGGAGCTGATGGGCTCGCTCCGCCGTCACCTGCGGCGACCGGCGGCGCCGCCGACGCCGGAGCTCGCCGTGCGGGTCGGAAGCATCCTGCTGCGCACCGACCCGGCGCTCGGCCTCACCGGTCGCCACTGCACCTCCGACGTGCTCCGCGACGCGGGTCTCCGCTTCGCCCACCCGACGCTCGACGACGCCCTCGACGACCTCCTGAGCTGACCTCCTGAGCTGACCTCCTGGGCTGACCGGCATACGGGCAGGGCGGACCCGTCGGGCAGGTCGGGGCGCCCCGGGAGGGATCGTCGGGCACACTGGCGCGTGTGGCCTCTGTGATCCCCGCCGCCGGAACGCTGCCCTGGCGGCGTCGCGATGGACGTCTCGAGGTCGCCCTCGTGCACCGACCGAAGTACGACGACTGGTCGTGGGCCAAGGGCAAGCTCGACCCGGGCGAGCACCCGTGCGTGGCGGCCGCGCGCGAGACCCTCGAGGAGACCGGCCTCGTCGTGCGCCTCGGCGTGCCGCTGCCGTCGGCGGAGTACCCCGTGCTCGACCCGACGGGCGGTCCGGCCACCAAGCAGGTGCACTACTGGTCCGCGCGCGTCACGGGCGGCACCGGCGCGCTCGAGCACGAGATCGACGAGGTCGCCTGGGTCGACGTGCGCACGGCGCACGACCGCCTCGACTACGCCCGGGACCGCGAGCAGCTGCTCGCGCTCGTCCGGGCGGAGCGCGCCGACGAGCTGCGGTCGTGGCCGCTCGTCCTCGTCCGGCACGCGAAGGCCACGCCGCGGGGCCGGTGGGAGGGCGACGACCGACGTCGCCCCCTCGACGCCGTCGGCCGCTCGCAGGCGCTCGCCCTCGCCGACGTCCTCGGCGCGTACGGCGTGACGCGGGTCGTCTCCTCGTCGTCGACCCGCTGCGTCTCCACCCTGGAGCCGTATGCCGTCCGCCACGGCCTGCGCCTGCGCACCCGCGACGCGCTCTCCGAGGAGGGCTTCGCCGAGAGCGACGAGGGCGCCGTCGCACAGGTCCAGCGACTGCTCGAACGCGGTGACGCCGCGGCGCTCTGCAGCCACGGGCCGGTGCTCCCGACGCTGCTCGGGATCCTGCTCGCCCGGGTGGCCCCCTCCCCCGAGCGAGGCGGCGTCGTGGCGGAGCACCTGAGGGTCGCCGCCGACGAGTCCATGCACAAGGGCGAGGCACTCGTGTGCCACCTCGTCGGCCGCGGCGAGGACGCCCGGGTGGTCGACGTGGAGCGCATCGACACCTGAGGAGCCGGGCCGCTGGCGGGGTGCCACCCGGGCGCGGGCGAGCCTTCGGACCCAGCCGGAAACCCTTCATCGTGCGCCCGTCCGGGGGCAGCCGCATCCCGAGGTGGCACCCCACCCCAAGACGTCGACCGTCGTTCACCCTGTGTTAACCGCAGATGGACCGCTGGTCACCCTGCGCACCTATGTTCGCCGTGGATCACCATCCAGCAGCGTCGCTCGGATCCGACCGCTACGACCACCACCGACCACCCACGAACACCCCATCGAGAGGGATCACACTCGTGTCTGTTTCGCGTATCAGCGCTCTCGGCGCCATCGCCCTGTCCGGCGCTCTTGCGCTCTCCGCCTGCGCGTCCGAGAACAACGGCGCCCAGCCGGGGGCCGGCTCGACCGGCGCCGGCGGCGCCTCCTCCGCGGCGGGCGACTGCTTCAGCGGCGACCTCAAGGCCGAGGGCTCCTCGGCGCAGAAGAACGCCATCGACGAGGCCATCAAGGCCTACCAGACGGCCTGTTCCGACGCCAACATCGACTACCAGCCCACCGGCTCCGGTGCCGGCATCAAGCAGTTCATCGCCAAGCAGGTCGACTTCGCCGGCTCCGACTCCTCGCTCAAGACGAAGCCGAAGGACGGCAAGATCGAGGCCGACGACGCCAAGGCCGCCTGCGGCTCCGATGCCTGGAACCTGCCCATGGTCACGGGCCCGATCGCGATCGCCTACAACGTCAAGGGCGTCGACAAGCTCGTGCTCAACGCCGAGGTCGCCGCGAAGATCTTCGACGGCAAGATCACGACGTGGAACGACCCGGCCATCGCGGCGCTCAACAAGGGCGTCACGCTGCCCTCGACGCCGATCAAGGTCTTCTTCCGCTCCGACGAGTCGGGCACGACCGAGAACTTCACCAAGTACCTCAAGGCCGCGGCCCCCGACGCCTGGTCCTACGAGACCGGCAAGAAGTGGACCGGCAAGGGCGAGGGCAAGGAGAAGTCGGCCGGTGTCGCCACCGCCACGAAGAACCAGGACGGCGGCATCACCTACGTCGAGCTCTCCTACGCCCAGCAGAACCAGCTGCCGATGGCCCAGATCGACACCGGCTCCGGCCCCGTCGCGCTGACCGCCGAGTCGGCCGGCAAGACGATCGCCACCGCCAAGCAGACCGGCACCGGCAACGACCTCGCGCTCAAGATCGACTACGCCACCAAGGAGGCCGGTGCCTACCCGATCGTCCTCGTGACGTACGAGATCGTCTGCTCGAAGTACGCCGACGCCGCGACCGGCAAGAAGGTCAAGAGCTTCCTCAAGACCTTCGCCTCGGACGAGGTCCAGAAGGGCCTCGAGGCCAAGGGCTACGCCCCGCTGCCGACCGAGGTCGCCACCAAGGTCAAGACCGCGGTCGACGCGATCTCCTGAACCACCGCCTGACCCGGCCGGAGCGATCCGTCCTGGTCGACCACGCAGGGGCGGGCGCCAGAAACGGCGTCCGTCCCTGCGCCAGTACCACCCGAACGAAGGAAGAGGCCTCCACGTGTCCACAGTGACGGGCGTGTCCGCCGCGGACCAGGTCCCCGGACCCGACGGACAGAAGCCCCTGCACGGCGACCGGGCGTCCACGGGTCGTTTCGGCGACCGGCTCTTCGGCGGCGCCGCGACGCTCTCGGGCGTCCTCGTCATCGCCATCGTGACCCTGATCGCCGTCTTCCTCATCGTCCAGGCCGTGCCGGCCCTCATGGACAACTCGGCGAACTTCTTCACGAGCCGGGTCTGGTCGCCGGGTGGCGACCAGCCGGCCTTCGGCATCCTCGAGTTCCTCTGGACGACGGTCACGGCCTCGACCATCGCGATGCTCATCGCGGTCCCGGTCGGCGTGGCCGTGGCGCTGTTCATCACGCAGTACGCCCCCACCTGGATGCGGCGCGCCGCCGCCGGTCTCGTCGACCTGCTCGCCGCAGTGCCCTCCATCGTCTACGGCCTCTGGGGCCTCATCGCCTTCGCCCCGGTCTTCAAGCCGGTGCAGGGCTGGATCGAGGACAAGCTCGGCTGGTTCCCGCTCTTCGCCCCCACCGGCATCAGCGGCGGCACGATCTTCTTCATCGGCATCGTCCTCGCGATCATGGTGCTCCCGATCGTCACGGCGCTCTCGCGCGAGGTCTTCGACCAGACGCCCACGGCCCACAAGGAGGGCGCGCTCGCGCTCGGCGCCACGCAGTGGGAGATGATCCGCACCGCGGTGCTGCCCTTCGGTCGCCCGGGCGTCATCTCCGCCTCGATGCTGGCCCTCGGGCGCGCGCTCGGCGAGACGATCGCCGTCACCTTCCTCGTGTCGGCCCTCTCGGACGGCAGCCCGTGGACGTGGTCGCTCTTCAACGGCGGCGAGACGTTCGCCTCGAAGATCGCCAACAACGCAGCCGAGTTCAGCAACCCCACCAAGACCGGCGCCTACATCGCCGCGGGCCTCGTCCTCTTTGTGCTGACCTTCGTGGTCAACAGCATCGCCCGGGTCGTCATCGAGCGCAGGAAGGCCTTCACCGAATGAGCACCGCGACCGACCGCCGCGTCCCGGACGACGAGGTCGTGCCCGGGGACCCGTCGACGCCTCCCGGCGGCCGCTCGGGCCGCGACGCCCTGTCCGAGATGAGCAACCCGCACCGTGCCCGCATGGTCAAGGACGTCGTCGCCAGGGTCGTCATGTGGGGCGCCTTCGCCCTGGCGATGGTGCCGCTCGTGTGGATCCTCGGCACCGTCGTGGGCAAGGGCTTCCACATGCTCACCACAGCGACGTGGTGGACGGGCAACCAGCGCAACATCAACTCCGACGACTTCGGCGGCGGCGCGCGCCACGCCATCGAGGGCACCCTGACGATGGTCGGCTTCACCGCGCTCATCGCGGTGCCCATCGGCATCCTCACGGCCGTCTACCTCGTCGAGTACGGCCGCGGCCGTCTCGCGCGGGCGATCAGCTTCACCGTCGACATCCTCTCGGGCGTCCCCTCGATCGTCGCGGCCCTGTTCATCTATGCCGTGTGGGTGACGACCTTCGGCCTCGGCCGGTCCGGCTTCGCCGCGTCGCTCGCCCTCGTGCTGCTCATGATCCCCGTGGTCGTGCGCTCGACCGAGGAGATGCTCAAGCTCGTGCCCAACGAGCTGCGCGAGGCGGCATACGCCCTCGGTGTGCCCAAGTGGGTCACCGTCGTCAAGGTCGTGCTGCGCACGGCCTTCTCGGGCATCGTCACCGGCGTGCTCCTCGGCATCGCCCGCGTCATGGGCGAGACCGCGCCGCTGCTGATCCTCGCGCCCTACACGAAGAACTTCCAGCGCGACCTGTTCAACGGCAACTTCCCGACGCTGCCCATGATGATCAACCAGGACCGCGGCGACTTCGCGCTGGCCACCGCCGCCGAGCGCATGTGGGGCGCCGCCCTGACCCTGATCATCCTCGTCCTGCTGCTCAACCTCATCGGCCGTGTCATCGCGCACTACGGCTCGGTCAAGAAGTAAGAGAAAGCGAACCCCAGCAATGGCAAAGCGAATCGACGTCAGCGACCTCAACGTCTACTACGGCGCGTTCAAGGCCGTCGAGGGCGTCACGATGACGGTCGAGCCCCGGTCCGTGACGGCGTTCATCGGCCCGTCCGGCTGCGGCAAGTCGACCTTCCTGCGCACCCTGAACCGCATGCACGAGGTGATCCCCGGCGGCCGGGTCGAGGGCAAGGTCATGCTCGACGACCAGGACCTCTACGACGGCTCGATGGACCCGGTGACGGTGCGCCGCACCATCGGCATGGTGTTCCAGCGGCCCAACCCGTTCCCGACGATGTCGATCTACGACAACGTCGCGGCCGGCCTGCGCCTCAACGGCGTGAAGAACAAGAAGACGCTCGACGGCATCGTCGAGAGCTCGCTCAAGGGCGCGAACCTCTGGAACGAGGTCAAGGACCGCCTGAACAAGCCGGGTGCCGGCCTCTCCGGTGGCCAGCAGCAGCGCCTCTGCATCGCGCGTGCGATCGCGGTGCAGCCGCAGGTGCTGCTCATGGACGAGCCGTGCTCGGCCCTGGACCCGATCTCGACGCTCGCCATCGAGGACCTCATCAACGAGCTCAAGAACGAGTTCACGATCGTCATCGTCACGCACAACATGCAGCAGGCGGCCCGCGTCTCGGACCGCACGGCCTTCTTCAACCTCAAGGCGACCGGGGAGCCGGGCCGTCTCGTCGAGATCGGCGACACGACGCGCATCTTCAACAACCCCACCGAGCAGGCCACCGAGGACTACATCTCGGGCCGCTTCGGCTGAGCCGCCTCCCGCAACACACGGGGTACGCGTCAACCCCGCACGGTCACGACCGTGCGGGGTTGACGTCTGTCCGGTGTGTTGCGGGACGAGCCGTGGGCGTATGCCGCGTGGCGTGCGTCAGCGCTCAGCGCTCAGCGGAAGACGGACGTGAGGTACCAGGCCACGACGGCCACGAGGCCGGCGCCGGGGAAGGTGAGGAACCACGCGCCGACGATGTTGCCCGCGACGCTCCAGCGCACGGCCGACAGGCGCTTGGTGGCACCGACACCCATGATGGCCGCCGTGATGGTGTGGGTCGTCGAGATCGGCGCGCCGAAGGCGAGGCCGGCCACGTAGAGGATGGCGGCCGCGGTCGTCTCGGCCGCGAAGCCCTGCGGCGGGGTGAGGTCGATGATGCGACGACCCAGCGTGCGCATGATGCGCCACCCTCCGGCATACGTGCCCAGGGAGATGACGACGGCCGACAGCACGAGGACCCAGATCGGGACGGTGTCGCCCTCGTGCAGACCCGAGATGGTCAGCGCGAGCACGACGACGCCGGCGGTCTTCGCGGCGTCCTGCAGGCCGTGGCCGAAGGCCATCGCGGCGGCGGACGCCGTCTGCGCGAGACGGAAGCCGCGTGTCACCCGGCCGGGGTTGGCGTTGCGGAAGATCCAGAAGATCGCCGTCATGACGATGTAGCCGACGACGAGGCCGACGATCGGCGAGACGACCATCGGGATGATGACCTTCTCCCAGATGACGCTCCACTTGACGGCCACGCCCGCGACGAGCGCGGCACCGCCGAGTCCGCCGATGAGGGCGTGGGACGAGCTCGACGGGAGCCCGAACCACCAGGTCAGCAGGTTCCACCCGATGGCGCCGATGAGCGCCGCGGCGACGAGCCACAGCCCGTTGACGCCCTGCGGCTGTTCGATGATGCCCGAGCCGATCGTCTTGGCGACCTTGGTGCCGAAGAAGGCACCGAAGAGGTTGGCGATGGCTGCCATCGCGAGCGCGACGCGGGGGGTCAGCGCCCGGGTGGAGACCGAGGTCGCGATCGCGTTGGCGGCGTCGTGGAAGCCGTTGGTGTAGTTGAAGCCCATGGCCAGTGCGATGACCGCACCGATCCCGAGGACGGGGATGGTTGTGTCCATCAGTGGGTCAGGACTCCTTGACCGCGATGCCCTCGACGACGTGGGCCACCTTCTCGAACGCGTCGGCGGCGTTCTCGAAGCCGTCGACGATGGCCTTGACCTTGATCACGTTGACCGGGTCCGGCGAGTTGTTGAAGAGGGCGGCCACCATCTTGCGGTGGAGCGAGTCGGCCTGGTTCTCGAGACGGTTGATCTCGATCCAGTAGCTCTTGAGGTCCTTCATCGAGCGCAGCCGCGGCATGGCCTCGGCCGTGACCTCGGCCATCCGGGCGAGGATCTCGAACTGCTCGGCGAGGCCCTCGGGGATCTCACCCATGCGGTAGAGCACGATGAGGTCGGCGGTCTCCTCGATGTAGTCCATGCAGTCGTCGAGGGACGCGGCGAGGTTGTGGATGTCCTCGCGGTCGAACGGCGTGATGAACGAGCTGTTGACCTTGTTGATGAGCTCGTGCGTCGCGTCGTCGGCGGCGTGCTCGAGCTCCTTCAGCCGGTCGGCCACCGCAGACCGCTTCGAGGGCTCGACCTCGAGGAAGCGGGTCAGCTCCCTGGTCGCCTCCACGAGCAGCTGCGCAGAGGAGGTGAAGAGGGTGAAAAAGCTCGTGTCCTGGGGTGTGAGGCGAAAACCCACGGGGATGCTCCGGTCGATCGAGGGCTGGTCCGGGCAAGATGCTACGGCGTCGCGGACACTCCAGTGCAACCGAGCGTCAATCCGGCGTTCACCCGGGCCGACGTCCCCGCCGTCGTGGGCTCGGCAGCACGGGCCGCGTCGCGACGGCGCCGTGGCCGGCGTCGTGGCCGTGGGCGGACGCCGGCGGGCACCGGGGTGCGGCCCCCGCCCTCAGTCCGAGGTGGAGGGTGAGCCCGGCACGTCCGGCACGTCCGGCACGTCCGGCACGTCCGACGGGCCGGCCACCGCGGGCTCGTCCGAGGCCTTGCCGCTCTCCCCCGGGACGCCGAGCAGCTCGTCGACCTCTTGGGGCGTGAAATGGCGAGGACTGGAGGAGGCAGCGACGACGAGGTCACTCACGAGTTCGATCTCGTCGGCTAGTGCGACATCGAGCAGGTCACCGGACCGCTCCTCAGCGGGCGTCATGGGAACAATCTAGGCGCCCGCGCCGGGACTGGTGGGGGGAAGCCGCTCAGGACATGAGGGACCTCGTGTGCTACGGCACGGCAACCGGTGCCGACGAACGGCGCACGACGGCTCCCCACACCGCGGAGGTTGCGTCGGGTCGGGAGCGCCTCTCGGCACAGGGCCGCTCGTAGCGGCTGAATTTGGGACCCGGGGCTACCGCGACCCGACGCGCGTCCAAGGATAAAGCCGCCTCAACGGATCACCAAAGACGTCGGGGCGCAAGGGGCACGCCCCTCCCACGTCCGGCCGCAGCCGGCGCAGCGCGGGGGTGCTCAGCTGAGGGCGTCGGAGCGCCAGAGCCGCGCGCAGACGGTGAGGTCCTCGGCCATGACGAGGACGTTGGCGGCCAGCTCGGCGGACTCGTCGCCGGAGGAGATGTCGGCGCGACCCGCCGAGACGACGCGACAGAAGGCAGAGGCGCGTTCGAGCGCGACGGCCAGGTCGCCCTCGAAGACGCCGCGCAGCACCTCGTCGATGACGCGGCCCATCTCCTGGGGACCGGGGGGCTCGGCAGCCCCCGCGACGGCATGGTTGGGCCCGGTGAAACGGATGCCCGCGGCATACTCCCGGCTCGCCTCCTCGGGGGCGCGCCGGACCCACTCACGCAGGACGTAGAGGCGCCACAGGGCGCCGGGGAGCGAGCGGGCCGGGCGCTGGGACCACAGCTCCGCGAGGGTCGACAGGCCGATGTCGTCGACGAGGGCGACGAGCTTCTGCGTCACCGCGGGATCGGACGCCGCCCGGCCGGCGTGGACCAGGGCGAGCGCGGTCTCGTGGGCGACGTGGATCTGCTCGGTCGGGTCGTAGGCGGGACCGTGCGCCTCGAGGGCTGCCTCGCTGAAGAAGGCAGGACGCCTCGGGGCGCGGTGGTCGCTCTCGCTCATCCCAGCAGGCTAGCTCCCGGTGGTGACGCTCCCGGGCCGGCACGCTGCGCCCGAGCGCCTCCCTGGCCCCCTCGACCACCCCTTTCCCGCCCGCACACGCACGCCCTGTCGGCGGACAGGCTCCGCCTGCGACGCCAGTTCGTTTGCACGACAAGGCGGCTCGCACCTCGTGGCCCGCACGACGCGGGGCCGGGATCGACGACTCACAGGAGGACGTATGCCGTGTGGCGGCCTCGCGGGCGCCCCGACGACGGCGCCCTCGACCGTCGCCGCAGCCGATGACGAGCCGTCCAATGTCTAGGGCTTGTGCAATGTTGAGACTTTGTCTAGGGTTCTCGATGTCGGTCAAGAAAGCGCCGCCACCCACTCTGGATGGAGACGACATGACCGACCCTTCGCGCGGACCCCGCAAGGACGCCCGCACCCGCGAGCTCATCGTCACGGCCCGTACGTCCACCTCCGAGACCGAGAGGTCGGCGGCTCTCGAGGCTGTGACCCGGCTGCACATGCCGCTCGCCCGCTCCCTCGCACACCGCTACGCCGGCAAGGGACTCGACCGCGAGGACCTCGAGCAGGTGGCGTTCCTGGCGCTGCTCAAGGCGATTCGTCGCTTCGACCTCGACCAGGCCACCGAGTTCGGCGCCTACGCGACGCCAACGATCACGGGTGAGCTGCGTCGCCACTTCCGCGACCACGGCTGGCTCGTCCGGCCGCCGCGCGGGCTCCAGGAGCGCCGTCAGCTCGTGACCGACGCCCGCACGCGCCTCGAGCAGACCCTGGGCCACGAGCCCACGCAGACCGACCTCGCCGACTCGCTCGGCCTGACGATCGAGCAGGTCAAGGAGGCGCAGGTGGCCTCGACCAACCTTCGACCCGCCTCGCTCGACGCGACCACGACGGAGGGCGGTCGTCCCGTGCTCGACCTCGTCGACGCGCGCGCCGACCACCAGACCGACCCCGGGCTCGACGAGGGCATCGTCGTGCGCACGGCGCTCAGCCGCCTGCCCGCCCGCGACCAGGAGATCCTCGAGCTGCGCTTCGCCCGTGACATGACGCAGGCCGAGATCGCCCAGAAGATGGGCCTCAGCGCGATGCAGGTCAGCCGGCTGCTGCGGCGCGTGCTCGCAGAGCTGCGCGAGCACCTGGACTCCGCGGAGCTGCTCAGCGCCTGAGGTCGGGGTCACCGAAACGGTCGTTCGTGCCGGACGTCGAACGTCCGGGACCACTCCTACCGTTCGTCCCATGACCACAACACAGACGACGGACCCGACCCCGTGGGAGCCACCGCTCGCCGGCAACGACGTCGAGCAGCTCGTGGGGTCCCTCGAGCGGATGCGGATCACCTTCCGCTGGAAGGCGGACGGCCTCGACGCCGCCGGGCTGGCGACCCGCGTCGGCGCGTCGAGCCTGACGCTCGGGGGACTGCTCAAGCACCTCGCCTCGTGCGAGGACTACACGTTCACACACCGGATGCGCGGCGAGCCCATCGGGGCGCCGTGGGACGCAACCGGCTGGGACGGCAGCAACGACTGGGAGTTCCAGTCCGCGGCCCACGACTCACCGGAGACGCTCTACGCCCTCTTCGACGACGCCGTGCAGCGGTCTCGTCAGCGACTGGCCGACGCACTGGAGCACGGTGGCCTCGCCCAGGAGATCCATGCGTCGATGCCGGACGGCCGGCACGCGAACCTGCGCCGGCTCGTCTCGGACCTCGTCGAGGAGTACGCCCGCCACAGCGGGCACGCGGACCTGCTGCGCGAGGCGATCGACGGCACGGTGGGCGAGGACCCGCCCGACGGCTGGACGCCGACGTCCGGTCACTTCACCTTCGCGTGACCGGTGCCGGGCCGCCCCATGGGCGACCCGGCATACGCCGTCGGTGACGGCTCAGTGCTGGTAGGTGCCGTGGATGACGGCGCGGCCGAGCGTCTTGAAGGCGAGGTTGAACGACACGACCGCCGGCGACACGGAGTCGTCGACGCCGAGGGACGGCTCGGAGACCGCGTGCACGACGAAGAAGTAGCGGTGCGTCTGGTCGCCCTCGGGCGGGGCCGCGCCCATGAAGCCCTGCTCGCCGCCGTCGTTGCGCACGTGGAAAGCCTTGCCGGGCAAGGCTGCCGACGCAGCGCCCGTGTCGAGCGAGGTGACGTCTGCCGGGAGGTCGACGAGCACCCAGTGCCAGAAGCCGGAGGGGGTCGGCGCGTCGGGGTCGAAGCACGTGACGACGTAGCTCTGCGTGCCCTCCGGCGCTCCGCTCCACGACAGCTGCGGCGAGGTGTTGCCCTCGTGCGCGACCTGGTCGTCCTTGAGCGGGGCCCCGTCGGTGACGTCCGTGCTCGTCACCGTGAAGGACGGCACCTGCGGCAGCAGGTCGTAGGGGTTGGGGGCGACCGGTCGGTCCAGGCTCATGCGATCCTCCTGCGAAGTCGTTGACCTTCGAACCATACCCACCGGGCAGGTATGCCGTGTCGAGCCTTTCGTCGTCCCCGTCGCGGGCGCACGGCGCGGGTTCGCGACGCTCTCCAAACCGCTCTTCACCCCGGGCGGGTGAGGCAGCGACAGGGGCACCTGCACGGACAATCACGCATGAGACGCACCCCCGCCTTCGTCGTCGCCCTGACCACGCTGCTCGCGACGGCGGTGCTGACGGCCTGCTCGGGCGGCGGGTCGATCTCGTTGCCGACCTCCCGCCCGAGCATCAACCTGCCCACGGCCTCCCTACCAGCCGTGACGGTGCCGACGCTCACCCTGCCCACGAAGCCCGGCCCCACCTCACCGGCCGAGACCATGACGGAGACGGCCACGGCGACCGCGACGGCGACGGCGACGGCGACCGTCACCGAGACAGCCACACAGACGGCGACGCAGACGGCGACCGAGACGGTCACGGCGACGCCCACCGCGGAGGCCGCGCCCACCACGCCACCCGCACCGACCACTCCGACCGACGAGACCGGGACGACCTGGTGGCCCTGGCTGCTGCTCGCGCTCGTCGTGCTCGGGGGGCTGGCCTGGTTCCTGCTGCGTCGCAGGCAGGCCCAGGCCGAGATCCGCGCCTGGGACGAGCGCCTCGCCGACGCGGAGCGCGAGGCGTCGTGGATCGAGGACTCGCTGACGCCTCAGGTCATCTCCGGGACGAGCACCGCTGAGGCGCAGGCGATCTGGACGGCGGCGCAGCCTCGACTGGTCGAGGCGGACGCGACCTTCCACACCCTGTCGACCACCGCCCCCGACGTCGCTCGCGGGGAGCGGGCCACCGACGTCCGCGGGCTGCTGCGCGGGCTGGTCGAGGCGGTGGGAGCCGACCTCGCGGCGCCCGCGGGAGCGGGGCCGGACCAGTTCCGTGCCCGTCGGGCTGTCGTGGACTCCGCACGCCGCGAGCTGCGCACGACCCTCGGACCGGTCGAGAGCACCGGGGGTGACGGCGGTCCGGGCGGTCCGGGCAACGTCGGCGGGTCCGTCGGCGGGAGGGGTGGCTCGGGCCGCTGACCGCCGGCCCGCGACGCCACGGGCCCCCGGTGAGGTGGACGTCCCTGCGATCGGCGGCACGGGTCGTTAGTCTGGAGTTCGCAAACGTGACAAACCAGACAGGGGTCAGATGCGCAGAGAACGAGGGGCGCACCGCACCGATCCGGTGCTGCCGGACCCCGTGGCCTCCACCGTGGCGCCGGACGTCGGCGCCGTCCCCGTCTTTGCCGTCCGGGAGTGGGCGTCGCGTCTCTACGAGCAGGAGCGGCTGAAGCGTGACGCGGCCTGGTGGCGGCTCGGGTGGCCGTTCGCGGTGGCCCTCGTCCTGGCCGCCGCTGCGGGCGCGGTGACACGGGTGTGGCAGGTGCGCGAGTCCGATGCGGCGCTGGGTGTCGCCGTCGTGCTGGCCGCGGCCGCCGTCGGCGTCACGGTCGGCGGCCTCATCCGGTTGCGTGCGATCCTGCGTCGACAGGCCGTCGCCGCAACGCGACCGGCCACGGTCGAGAGCCTTCCGGCAGCCGCCCGAGCCGTGGTGCTCGAGTCACCGAGGCTGCGCTTCCGCAGCCCCACCGACGGGCCGAGCTTCGCCGCGCTGCGTGACGAGGTCGCCGCGGCGGCGCCCATGGGTGACTTCGCCGCCTCCGTGCTGGTCTGGGCCGTCGTCATGCGCGGCCGCGTCGACGGCAGCCTGGAGGACTGGGTGCGCGGCCAGCGTCCCTGACCGATCTGGTCCGTTTCGACGGTATCTGCGAGAGGGTCCCGGCCCTCTTCCTGGTGACCGCACCCTCCGCGCCGTCGCGCGCCCACCGGGTGCCGGTCGTGACGCCATCCGGCGCGCCGACACCAGGAGAGGACGAGTCATGACCCCGGGGAAGAGCAGGAAGCAGCCAGCGGCGAAGAAGGACGGACCGGCAGCCGGTACGACGGCTGCGAGTCGCGGTCGCAAGAGGTCCGGGACCGAGGTGCAGCCCGCAGGCGAGGTGGTCGCGGGGACCGGTCCCAGCGGGACGGCGTTGATCTCCGGCGTCACCTTCCGGGACCGTCCGGTGCAGTACACGGAGCGAGACGGGGTGGCCTACGTCGAGGGCGACATCATCATCGGGCGGGTCAGCGACCTCCAGCTCGTCGCCGAGGACCGACGATCGACCGCACGTGACGCCACGCGCGGTCTGCACCGAGGCGTCACCCCCGGCACGGTGGTGACCGGTGTCGACGAGGCGGCCGACGAGCCGCACACCCGCGCGGTGATCATCCCCGGTGGGCAGTTCCGCTGGCCGGCCGGCCGCGTGCCCTTCGTGGTGGACGCGTCCCTGACCGCCGCCGCGTCAGCGGCCCTGACGTCCGCGGTGACGCACTGGCACGACAACACCCGGCTCGCGTTCGTCCCCTCCAACGGGACCGGTGACCGGCTCAACTGCCGCGACGCGAACGAGTGCTCCTCGTCGGTGGGGCGCCGTGGGGGCGCCCAGGACGTCAACCTCTCCAGCCTCTGCGGGTTCGGGGCGACGGTGCACGAGCTCGGTCACGCCGTCGGTCTCTGGCACGAGCAGAGCCGCGAGGACCGGGACTCGTTCGTCACCATCAACTGGGCCAACATCCAGCCGGGGCAGTCACACAACTTCGACCAGCACATCAGCGACGGCGACGACGTCGGCGCCTACGACTACGGCTCGATCATGCACTACGGCAGGACGGCCTTTGGGATCGTCGACCCAGCGACCGGGCGCACGGCCGAGACGATCACCCCGACCCAGGCGCTGCCTCCCGGAGTCATCGTGGGACAGCGTGCCGGGCTGAGCATCGGCGACCGGGCCGCCGTGGCGCAGATGTACCCCAACGTCTACCCCAACCCGAAGAACACCTGGGTCGGGCGGTTCGAGGGCGGCACCGCCCAGCAGCTGCTCTACTACTCCCCCGCCCGGCACGTCTGGTACCTCGGGAGGTCCACGGCGGCGGGTGCGCTCACCTTCACCCTCGTCGGTGACACGAGCGGCTTCGGGGACCTGGACGACGGGCGACCCTTCTGGGTCGGGGACTTCACCGGCAACGGCACCACCGACGTGCTCTTCTACTACCCCGGCGACGACAACTGGTGGCTCGGCACCATGAACGGCGGCGCCCTCACCTGGAGCTTCGTCGGCAA